>JBARBL010000001.1:0-11911 GCA_049793015.1 Acidimicrobiales bacterium
AGATAGCGCCACAGCGCCGCGACGACCACGCTCAACGCGCAGAGCCCGACCAGGATGAGCCCCGCGCCCTTTCTCGTGTCGGTGCCGATCAGGTAGGAGTGCACGATGGCGGCGGTGAAGGCCAGCCAGCTGAACCAGTGGATGAAGCGCCACGACTGGTTCTTGATGCGCACCTTGAGCAGGCTCGACACCCACACGGCCAGGATGAGGTCGAAGCCGACCGCGCCTACCGTGACCGCCACGTCCTTGTACGAAGAGGTGAAGGGCACCACGGCCGAGATGATCCCCGTCGAGACGTAGCTGTCGGCGACGGTGGTGAGGATGTGCAGCACCAGGAACACCATGGCCACCACGGAGAGCGATCGGTGCAGCTCGTTGAGTTCGAAACGGCCCACGACCGTGCCGCCGATCCGGTTGGCCACCAGCGTGCCGAGGGTGACCACGAGCGTGAAGAGCACCAGCGCCACCAGACCGGTGGCGCGCGTGGTGTACCAGAGATAGGGAGAGGTGAGCGAGATCACGCGACAGCCTCGTCGTGGGGCCAACCGCCCACGTACTCGACGGCGCCGTCGTGGCGCACCAGCCTGGCCGACCAGCCGGCCTGCGCGATGTGGTAGCCCGCGTCCTCGCCCCAGAGCAGGGCGGCGGTCGAGAAGGCGTTGGCGCTGAGGCAACTCTCGGCGTTGACCGTGGCGGTCGCGTAGACGCCCCGGGCGAAGGAGCCGGTCCTCGGGTCGATGATGTGGTTGACGGAGTGGCTGCCGTAGCGCCAGGTGCGCGTGGTCGTCGACGAGGTGGCGATGCCGCCCTGGTCCACGCTGACCCGCGGCTCGCGGCCGTGCGGGTCCAGGCGGTCGCTGACGGCGATGGCCCACGGCTGGTCGCCGTTGCGACCTCGCACGGCCACGTCGCCGCCGATCTCCACGACCACCCCGCCGTCGGTGCCGACCTCGTTGGCCACGAAATCGACCACCAGCGCCTTGGCGCTCGCCCCGAGGTCGATCTGGCATCCGGGCGCCAGGGTCACCGTATGCTCGTCACGGTCGAGCTCGATGGCGCTCAGACCGAGGGGCTTGGGCGGGTGCGGCGTGCCGACGAGATGGCGCCGTGCGAGCTCGTCGTAGTCGCGGTCGTAGCCCAGCGCGATCAGCGCCGGCAGCACCGTCGGATCGCAGAGTCCGTCGGTCGCCTCGGCCGCTCGCAGGGCTCCGAGCAGGGCCATCTCCAGGGTCTCGCTCACCTCGAAGGTCCCGCCGCGGTGGGCGTTGAGCAGCGAGATCTCCGAGTCGGGTTCGAAGCGATTGCACGATCGATCAAAGGCCCCGATCCAGTACCAGAGACGTCGCTGGGCCCGCGCCATCTGGTGGTCGTGCTGGGTGTGCAGGGAGCCGCTCAGGCCCCAGACCTCGAACTCCATCAGGCGCCTAGTTGCACGTCATGCCACCCGACGGCTTGGAGTAGCAGGTCGTGGTGGTAGTGGTGGGCACCGTGGTGGGGGGCGCGTGGACCGTAGTCGTGGTGGTGGCACGTTGCGTGGTAGTCGTGGAGTGCGCTCGGGCCGCGGTGGTGGTCGTGGAGGGTGAACGGGCCGTGGTGGTGGTGCTCTTCGCGCGGGTGGTCGTGGTGCTGGTCGGCGGCGTCGTGGTGGTCGAGCTCGAAGCGACCGAGGTCGTCGTCGTGACGGCACTCGGCGCCTTGTTCGCGATGAAGCCGACCATGAGACCCGACGCCACGCCCGAGCCGATGAAGATCGTTCGGGTCAGGCGTCGCACGCGGGCGAAGCGCCGATCACGCTGTTGGGGGGTGCGCCGGTGGGGTGTCATCGCAGATTCCTCTTCTACAGTCTGACGTTCTCACCTAAGCGTCGTTCAGTCACCGCTTAAGAAAATCGTCAATTGATGGAGAATTGATTACAAATCGTCCTGCGTTGGCAAGGTGATGGTGATACGTGCTCCTCCGAGCACGGGATCGTCGTCGATGGTTACGGTGCCGTGAAGTTCCGCCACGACCTGGGCCACGATGGAGAGGCCCAGCCCCGAGCCCGGCAGCGCCCGTGCCGAGGCCGATCGCCAGAAACGGTCGAAGACGAATGGTCGGTCCTCTTGCGCGATGCCCGGGCCGCTGTCGCTCACGGTGATGGTGTTCTCGCTCGAGCGCACGAGGATGCGGCCGCCGTGGGGCGTGAACTTGACCGCGTTGGTCAGCAGGTTGCTGAGCGCGCGGACGAGTCGGTCGCGCCGTCCCATGATGGTGGAGGATTCGACCTCGACGTCGATGGTGATGTCGTTGATGCGCGCGTAGGTCCGCGCGGTGTCCACGCACTCGTCGATGCATTCGTCGAGACGCAGCGACTCGAGCGCGCCTTCGCTGCGCTCACCGCGGGCCAGTTCGCCCAGGTCGGTCACCAGGGCGGCCAGCTCGTCGACCTGGGTGACCATGTCGTGGGTGAGCTGGTGCAGGTCCTCGGGGCTCAGCTCGCTCGCGCGCGAGAGGACCTGGGCGTTGGTACGCAGCGAGGTGAGCGGCGTGCGCAGTTCGTGGCTGGCGTCGACGACCAGCTGGCGCTGCAGCACCTGGCTGTTCTCCACCGTGCTGAGCAGGCGGTTGAAGACCCGCCGCAGTCGTCCCAACTCATCGACCCCTCCGGCGTCGATGCGGTGGCGCATGTCGTTGGTCTCGGCCACCTCTTCGATCTCGTTGGTCACTTCCTCGAGCGGGCGCAGCGCGGCGCGCGCGATGATGAAGCCCAGCCCCAGCGCGAGCAGCACCCCCGCCGAGGCCACGATCAGCAACGTGTCGAGCAAGTGGCCCAGCTCGTTCACCTGTCCGGTGATGTCGACGATGAAGAGTTCGGCCGAGGTGGTGGTCACCTGGCACAGGCCGCTGGAGCAGCCGACCAGCGAGTTGGCCGGGAGCCCGATGATGAGCTCGCGGTAGGAGTCGCCGCCGAAGACCACGGTGCGGATGACCTGCTTCTCCTTGTCGTGGGCCACCTTGAGGATGGTGTTGTCGATGGGGACGTTGGACGATGGCGTCGTCTGGCCGGAGGGCAGCACCAGCTCGAAGTAGGAGCCGGTGTAGGGGGCGTCGTTGCCGAGGTGGTGGCCGCCGGGCGCCTGGGACGCCTGGATCAGGGACTCGTCGACCGACTGCATCAACGCGTTGCGGGTGGTGAGGAACGAGGCGAAGCAGGCCAGTATCACGACGAACGCGGCGACGCCGACCGTGGCGAAGATGACCCGCGATCGAAAGGTCACGAGGTGCGAAGCGCGTACCCGACGCCGCGCACCGTCTGTATGAGGCGCGGCTCGCCGCTCTCTTCCAGCTTGCGACGCAGGTAGCCGATATAGACGGCGAGGGAGTTGGTGCCCGAGTCGAAGTTGTAGCCCCACACGAGGTCGAGGATCTGGTCACGGGTCAGCACCTGTCGCGGGTGCTGGAGGAAGAGCTCGAGCAGGTCGAACTCGATCTTGGTCAGTTCGATCGGCCGCGTGCCTCGACGGACCTCGCGAGTCTGGGGGCTCAGGCTCAGGTCCTCGAAGCGCAGCACCATCTCCTCGCCTTCGCCCACGTTGCGACGGCGCAGCAACGCGCGCAGCCGCGCCAGCAGTTCGGCCAGGTCGAAGGGCTTGACCAGGTAGTCGTCGGCCCCGACGTCCAGTCCCGCCACGCGGTCGTTGACGGCGTCGCGGGCGGTGAGCATGAGGATCGGCGTCGAATCGCCGGCCCGTCGGATGCGCCGGCAGATCTCGAGTCCGTCGATGTCGGGCAGTTGCAGGTCGAGCACGATGGCGTCGGGAGCGCGCAGTTGAATCGAACGCAGCGCCGCCGTGCCGTCCTCGAAGAGTTCCACGTCGTAGTTCTCCATGCGCAGGGCCCGTCCGAGCGCGGAGCGGATCGCGCCGTCATCATCAACGATGGCGATGTAGGAGTTGGGGACGGTTGTCGTCACGGCAAGGCTTTCGTAGAAGTTGTGGTCAGGCTCTAGTGTTGCGGGTGGGTATTAACCATCATCAGTCATTCTCTAAGAATTTCCGAAGATTGTGATGTATCCCTAGTGGCGGGTAATTCAATTGGCAGAATGCCGGACTTTGAATCCGGTCGTTGGAGGTTCGAGCCCTCCCCCGCCAGCGAGAAGTCAGACGCAGTAGGCATCGAGCAACCCCGCGAGCACTAACGGTGCGTCTCCCTGTATCGAGTGGCCCGCACCCTGCACGTGCACGACGGCGGCCTGGGGCGAGCGGCGTCGCAACTCCGCGTCGTCTTCGTCGTCGACGACCGAACCCGGGGCCATGCCGCGCAGCAGCGTCACGGGCATCGTCAGCTCTTCGATCATGGCCCACAGGTCGCCCACCGGCGGGGCGTCCAGCGGGGACGTGGGGTGCTGCTGGTGGCGCCACACCCAGGTGCCGTCATCGCGTTGCACGGCGTTGTGCAGGATGCCCCGGCGCAGCGAGGAGACCGATCGCGTGGGATTGTGCTCCACGGTGCGCGCGAGCAACACGTCGAAGTTCTCGAAGGTCGCGGGTCCGTTCACGAAGTCCGTGATGTGATGGGCCTTCTGCGCGTTGACGCCCGGCGTGATGTCGATGAGCACCAACGAGCTCACCAGGTCGGGTCGATCGTGCGCCACCCGTATCGACACCAACCCGCCGAGCGACATCCCCACCAGCGGTCGCGGTTGGTCGATCAGTTGCTCGAGGGCGTGCGCGACGTCGGTCGCGTGATTGACCACCGACGTCGCGCCGTGGGGCGACGGGTCCGAGTGCCCGTGACCCGCCAGGTCCAGGGCGACCAGCGAACGCTGCAGCGCGAGCGCCACCGTGTCGAAGGTGTGCGCGTTCTGGGCGCCACCGTGGACGAGGATCAGTTCGGGCTTCTCGTCTCCCCATCGCAGTCCGCTCATCTGGCGCAGACCGTCGACGGCCACGTAGAACCGTCGCACGTGCGGCACCGGCACGTCGAGCCCCCACTCGCTCAGGTTCTCGTGGAAGAACGAGAACTCGTCGTAGGTCGAATCGTCCATGAGTGGCATCGTAGAAGACCGGCGCGTCCGGGCGTTCATCACCGGGCGTCGCGGACGCGACCTCTACGAAGGGTCGCCCAAGACCGGTACGCCGCTCGGCTGAGACCGGGTGGCGTTGTGGGGACCCGAGTGGTCCTTCAAGTGCTGGAGCATCAGGGCCAGGCTCGCTTGCGCGACGCACACGACGGTGTCGGCGCCGCCGTAATAGACGTGCACCGTGTCGCCGTCCTCGCGCAGGATCCACCCGCAGGGGAAGACCACGCCGGGCACGTCGCCGGATTGCTCGTAGGGCTCGCGCGGCCCGAAGACCCACTCGTCGCTGCGCGCGATCACCGTGGACGGATCGTACTTGTCGAGCATGGCCAGGCCCACGCGGTAGATCGATCCGGAGGCCGTGGTGCGCACCGCGTGGTAACAGATGAGCCAACCGTCCTTGGTGAGCATCGGGGGCGGCCCGAGGCCGATCTTGTTGGCGTCCCAGTGGCTGCCGCGCTGGGCGGCCAGCAGCACCTTCGCCTCGCCCCAGTAGGTGAGGTCGGGACTGTAGGAGAGCCACATGTGCGTGCCGAGGCCCGGCATGTTCGGCACCGGTCGGTGGATGAGGGCCCAGCGGCCGTCGAAGGTGGTGGGGAAGAGGGCGGCGTCCTTGTCCTCGGGCGGCTGCAGGACGCCGCAGCGTTCCCAGGTGACGAAGTCGCGCGTCTTGGCCAGGCTCACCAGGGGGCCGAAGGCCGAGTAGCCCACGTAGACGACGTAGTACTCGTCGCCGATGCGGGTGATGCGCGGATCCTCGACGCCCCACTGCTCCTCGACCAAGCCCGCGTCCGGAGACAGACCTCGGGTGAGGTCGATATTCCAGTTGCTCACGCCGTCGTCGCTGGTGGCCACCACGAGCGACGACAGACCAGTGCGGTCCTCCACGCGCAACAGCAGCAAGGTCTGGCCCTCGAACTCGGTGGCGCCAGGATTAAAGACGGCGTTGACGTTATTCGGGAAGTCGCGGGCACCTATGATGGGGTTGGCAGCGGAGCGGGTGAAGAGTTCCCGGGGCTCAGATTCAGGTGCCACTTGCATCCCCCAATCGGAACTTGTTAACTTCTACACTCTGTATCCAACATAGGGCATTTGCACCCTTTCGGAGGCAAGGCGTGCAAGGAGCCGGGTGGACTGATAGTGGTAATCGCATCAAAGGAAGAGAGTCGGGCTCGTCGATTACACCATCGGCCCGTCATCGAGGCCGAGTCGGTGCCGGGATACGGAGCCGTGTTCAACGCGGGACTGTTGCACCACGAGGGCCGCTACCATCTCTTCGCGCGCGGAATCCGCGAGGGCTACACCCGTAACGTTGGTCCGGGACCACGTTTCCTCGACTACGTGTCCGACGTCCTGGTCTTCACCTCCGAGGATGGATTCAGCTACGACTTCGAATACGTGCTCTGCCGCGCGGGCGAGGTCGGCGTGCACTGCTTCGAGGATCCACGCGTGCAGCGCGTGCGCAGCGGCGACGACGAGCACATCGTGATGACCTACACCAACCTCCCTCCCTACGACAGTGGCAAGCCGTGGCGCATCGGTGCGCACCACCTCGATTGGGACGGCAACAAATTCTCGCTGAACGAGTCGACCGGCCAGCTGCTCGGACCCAACGACATCGCCAACAAGGACGCGATCGTCTTCACGCTCGGCGACGGACGAGTGGCCCTCATTCATCGCATCCAGCCGGACATGCAGCTCGCGGTGTTCGACGACCTCGACCAACTTTGGAACGCCGACGCGGACTACTGGGACGACTACCTGGCCCATCTCGATTCACACATCTTGATCCGACCCTCCCGCGGAGCGCTGGGCATCGGCGCGGGAGCGCCTCCGCTCTCCACCGAGGCCGGACACATTCTCTTTTTCCACGAACGTCGGGCCGACGGCGCCTACACCATCAACCTCGCGCTGCTGGACCTGATGACCGGTCGCTTGCGCAGCCGACTGCCGCAACCGCTGCTGGTGCCGGAACTGGACTGGGAGGTGCGCGGCGACGTGGACAACGTGATTTTCGTCCAGGGAGCGCACCTCGACGGCGACGACGTCTACCTGACCTACGGCGCCGCCGACCGCTGCATCGGCATCGCCACGGCCAAGCTCAGCCATTTGTTGAAGGCGCTGCACGACGCCGCGTAAGTGTCGCCAGCGATCCGCCCGGTGCCGAAGGGGCGATGCGGGACGGACGCCACCCGCCGCCCGTGTTTCATTGGGTCGTGAGCGAATTCACGTGACCACGGCAATCAATATTCTCGCGACATCGTCCCTCAACGACGGTGCAAGAGACGAGCGCACGTCGTTCGTCAGCACCGAACCGCGAACGGTTTGGATAATGTCGCCGTGGCTGCTAGAGATGATGTTGTGACCCGGCCTACTTTCGTAGTGGTTCTGGCCGCGGGCGAGGGCACACGCATGCGCTCGGCGCGGCCCAAGCCCCTTCACCATCTCTGCGGACGCCCCATGGTGCTCTACGTGTTGGATGCGGCGTCGCACGAGGACGTTCGCGCGACCGTGGTGGTGGTGGGCCACGGCGCCACGTGGGTGGAGAAGGCCTTGACGGAAAGGGCCCGCGCCGACGTGCACCTCACCTTCGTCGAGCAGTACGAGCAGTTGGGGACCGGGCACGCCGTGTCGGTCGCCTTGCCGACCATCGAGGACGAAGGCGGCGTGACCGACGGCGACGTGCTCATCCTGCCGGGCGACACGCCCCTGCTGCGCAGCGCGACGGTGGGAGCACTGCTCACCGCGCATCGTGAGAGCCAGGCGGCGCTCACGGTATTGACGGCGATCGTCGACGACCCTTCGGGCTACGGCCGCGTCGTGCGCGCCAAGGACGCCACGGTGGCGAGGATCATCGAGGAGCGCGACGCGACCTCGACCGAGCGCGAGATCACTGAGGTGAACACGTCGATCATGGTGGTGCGCAAGAGCCTGCTCGGGCCGGCCCTTCGTCGCGTGGACCGACAGAACGCGCAGAACCAGTACTACCTCACCGACCTCGTGGCGGTACTGCACGACGCGGGGCACGTCACCCAATCGGTGATGCTCGACGACGCCGCCGAGGCTCAGGGCGTCAACGACCGTCTGCAGTTGGCCCAAGCGGAGGCCGTGTTGCGTTCGCGCATCAACGAGCGTTGGATGAAGCGAGGGGTCACGATGTGGGACCCCGAGCACACCTACATCGACGCCGACGTGGTGTTGGGCACCGAAGTCTCCTTGCTGCCGGGCTGCGTGCTGAAGGGTCACTGCGTGATACAAAAAGGTGCGCAGATCGGTCCTCACGCCAACCTGAGCGACGTCTACGTGGGCGAGAACGCCAAGGTGGGCATGGTCGAAGCCACCAACGCCCGCATCGGCGCGGACGCCACGGTGCACTCGTTCGTCGTAATGATGCCCGGCGCCAAGATCGCCAACTCCGAGGTCGTCGTTCCCTTCGAATACCGCACTCGCTGAGCCCGGCCCAGCGCACCTTGTACGCTGGCGCTGTGGAGACACTCGCGAAGCGAAGGCTGGTCATCGTCTCGGGGCGCTGTCACCCTACGCTGGCCGAGGACATCGCGGACAAGCTCGGCGTCAAGCTGACCGAGGCAAACCTGCGCGAGTTCGCCAACGGCGAGATCCACTGCCGCTTCGACGAGTCGATCCGCGGCGCCCACGTCTTCATCGTCCAGACCCACTCCTCGCCGGTCAACGACGCGGTGGTGGAGCAGCTCATCATGATCGACGCCGCCAAGCGCGCCTCGGCCAAGAGCATCACCGCGGTCATCCCGAACTACGGGTACGCGCGCCAGGACCGCAAGTCCGCCGGCCGCGAGCCGATCACCGCCAAGCTGATCGCCGACATGCTCCAGGTGGCCGGCGCCACCCGCGTGCTGTCGGTCGACTTCCACTCCGGGCAGATCCAGGGGTTCTTCGACATCCCCGTCGACCACCTGGTCGCGGCCCCGGTGCTGGAGGACTACTTGAAGGAGCACGCCGACCCGCACACGCTGGTGGTCGTGGCGCCGGACGCCGGCCGGGTGAAGGTTGCCGAGCGCTACGCCCAGCACCTGGGATGCGACCTCGCGCTGGTGCACAAGACCCGACCCCGCGGCTCCACCAACATCGCCGAGGCCCGCCATATCGTCGGTGACGTCGACGGGCGCCACTGCGTGCTGATCGACGATATGATCGACACGGCTGGCACCATCGTGGCCGCCTGCGACCTGCTGAAGGCCCACGGGGCCGACGAGATCTGGGTCATGGCGACCCACGCCATCTTCTCGCCGCCGGCGGTGGACCGGCTCTTCAACGCGCCGGTCAGCCGGGTGATCGTCACCGACACCCTGCCCCTGCCGCCCGAACGGCGCTTCGAGAAGCTCGAGATCCTCTCGATCGCTAGCATCGTGGCCAACGCCATCGCGGCGATATTCGAGGACTCGTCGGTGTCGGACATCTTCGGCGGGGAGAACCTGCTCTAGAAAACGGCCCGCGGGACACTCGGGCTAGACTTGTTTTCCTGTGTGCGGCCCGCTTGGGGACGAACCAGATCATTCGCCAGAGGAGTCTTCATGTCACAAGCCACGTTGAACGCGTCGTTGACCCGCGACAAGGGTTCGCGAAACGCGCGGCGCCTGCGCGCGTCGGGCTCCATCCCCGCCGTGGTCTACGGCGGCGGAGGCGAGACCCTGTCGATCGCGGTTGACGCCAAGTCCTTTCGCACGGCGGTCTCGGGGGAGCAGGGCCTTAACTCGCTGATCTCCCTGGACGCCGAAGGCCAGACCTTCCTCGTCATGGCCCGCGAGATCCAGCGTCACCCCGTCAAGGGCACCGTGTCGCACATCGACTTCCAGGTGGTCGACCCCAACAAGCCGGTGGTCACCGAGGTGCCGCTGCACCTCGTCGGTGATGCGGTCGAGATCCGCCACGCCGACTGGGAAGTCGACCAGCAGATGTTCAGCCTCGAGGTGCGGGCCCGTCCCGACCAGATCCCCACCCACATCGATGTCGACATCTCCGAACTCAAGGTCGGCGATTCCATCCACATCGAGCACGTGATCCTGGCCAAGGGCGTGGAGGCCGTCGGTGATCCCTCGACGCCGGTCGTCACCACCCGCGCCGGACGCGTGGCGCTCACCGCCAAGCCGGCGGAGGGCGCTGTCGCTCCCGTCGTCGCCGCGGAATAGTTCGTCGTGGCGCTTCGGCGCTCTAAGGACGAGGTTCGCCGGGGCAGCCCGAGCAGCCTGGTGATCGTCGGGCTGGCCAACCCCGGCGCCGAGTACGCCGGGACCCGCCACAACGTGGGCGGCGACGCGGTGCGCCTGGTCGCCACGAGACGCGGCGTCACCTTCTCGCTCGAACGTCGACAACGCGCCTCCACCGTGACGCTCACGACGTCCCAGGGGCCAGTCACGCTGGCCATCCCCACGACGTTCATGAACGAATCGGGCGCGGCTCTGGTCCCCCTGCTTCGGCGCACCTCCTTAGAGGACCTCTCGAGGCTGGTGGTCGCGCACGACGAGCTCGACCTCGAGCCGGGACGGCTGCAGTTGAAGCTCGGTGGGGGATTGGCCGGCCACAACGGCCTGCGCTCCATCGCCCAGACGCTCGGCACCAACGAGTTCGCCCGGCTGCGAATCGGCATCGGCAAGCCGGTGCGCAAGGAACAGGGCGCGGACTACGTGCTCCAGCGCCTCACCGGCGCGCGCAAGGTCGAGCATCTGCGTGACGTCGAGGCCGCCGCCGACGCGCTCGAACTCTTGCTGGACTACGACTTCGACGAGGCGCAGCGGCGGGTGAACGGCGCCCGTGGCTGAGTCCCAGGGACTGCGCCGCGTACTCGAGCTCGTCGCCCCGGCGATACGTGAAGCCAACGCCACCGGATCGTTCACTCCCGGCAGCTACGCGACGCCCCTGGCGGTGGGCGCCTGTGTCTTGGACGCGTCACTGGTGGTCGCGGTAACGGCGACGTCGACCGAGGCCGAACAGCTGGCCGACGCCCTTTCGGCCTTGCTGGACGAGGACGGGGCGGTGGCGCTCTGGCCCGGCTGGGACACCCATCCCCTCGAGCGCGTCAGCCCCGACAGCGCGGTGATGGCGGGGCGAACGCTGCTGCGCTGGCGCCTGGCTCAGGATCCGACTCAGGGCCATCAACCGCGGGTCGTCGTCGCGTCGGCCCGTTCGATCGCCCAGATCCTGACCCCCGAACCCTTGAGGGCGCCGCTGCGGGTTCATCTCGGCGAGGAACTCGATCGCGATGCCTTCATCACGCGACTGGGCGCCCTGGGCTACCGCCGCGAAAGCTTGGTCGAGCACCGCGCCGAGTTCGCGGTGCGCGGCGGCATCGTCGACGTCTGGCCGGCCCAGGGCCACGACCCGGTGCGTCTGGACTTCTTCGGTGACGAGGTCGAACGACTGACCTCCTTCGACATCGCGAACCAGCGTTCGCTTCACGACCTCGAGGGGGCCACCATCGCGGCCGCGCGGGAGTGGATCCCGAACGAGGCAACCCGCGAGCGCGCCGAGTCCCTCGCCGCGTCGGCCCCGTGGGGCCGGTCCACCTTCGACCGCATCGCCACCGGGCGGCTCTTCGACGGCATGGAGGGTTGGATGGCCCTCTTCGTCGACCAGCCGCGGACCCTGCTCGACGAGCTGGTGGGCGCGACGTGCGTGGTCGTCGAACCCGAGCGCGTGCGCCAGCGGCTGGCCGACCTGCTCGACGAGGAACGCGAACTGACGGAGGTGGTGGCCGCCACGTGGCAGGCGCCGACGCCGGTGCCGCTGCTGCACGCGACGTGGGAGCGGGTGCTCGAGGGCCGCGTCGACGTCTCGCTCGACCCGACGGTGGGCGCGCTCTCGAGCGGCACCATCGGT
>JBARBL010000002.1:0-61459 GCA_049793015.1 Acidimicrobiales bacterium
CTTCTAACTCCTCCCGGGTCCGGCGAATTCGCCGTTCCCGGGTCACTTTCTGTTTGGCGTCCTCAACCCAGCAGATGAACTCGTTGCGGGCCAAGGGCGTGATGTCCAACCAGGCGTCGAGCGCGGAAGGGTTCGCGACCAACGCTTCGCGCAGGTCGCCGGGAAGCTTGTGCACCGCCCCACCGGGGACTCGAGGACTGCTCATGAAGTGACTTTACCGATTGAGGCCACACCCCGTCGACGTTCGCCCTCGAAGGCGCGATTAGTTCCCGGTACGGCCGGTGGCGAGCAGTCTCGTGGTAGTGCTGGCGCGCAACGTGCAGACTTCGATGGGAAGACGAACGTAGCGCGAGTGCAGGAATGAACCAATGGAGACCCGCACACCGGACGCCGCCTTGGCGAGACACCTTGACGGCGTGTAGTTACCGGTCTCGACGGCGCCGAAGGCCACGCTCACGCTTTGACCAGTAACCAGCGTGTGCAACGCGGGCATCTCGCCCATCGAAAGATTGCGCGCCGGGGGGCCGACAGCTTCGTGGTGGACTCCCCTGACCGGCTGGATCGCCGGCACGCCGAAGATCGAACAGGCGCCCGCGCCGAGGTTGGTGACGATGATCGGGTAGTAAATTGTCCCCGCGGTCCCCTGCGCGCTGCCCAGCGTGACCTTCAAGTTCGCCGACACACAGGATGGTGCGGACAAGCCCCACGCTGGAATAACCCCGATCCCCAGCGAGCCAGCTCCGCCCACCAACCCCGCCAGGGCCACACCGGTGGCGATCAGTAACGACGACATCCTGTTCATGACATTCCTTTCCCTCTTTAACTCTTTATGTCCGGCCAGCCGACGAAGTTACCGGCCATTACCGCGACCCTGCCCGTTCCGCGAGCGGCGCGTCCGACGGAGATGATCCGGTGGGTTATCGGCGCGCCGAGGACCAGCGTTCTCTCAGCACGAACCGCCATCGTTTCGAGTTCGCCAAATCGACGCGGTTGCGTTACGGTTCTAGGAGCGACAAAAAAGGACCAAACATGTCTACCGACCGCTCCACCCTGAGTCCCATTGAGCGAGAGAAGGCCTCCGTCTTTCACTCCTGGTCCGCGCAGTCGAGCATCGATCCCCTGATGGTGAGGGACGCCCACGGCGTCTACGTCACCGACGAGGCGGGAAAGACCTACCTGGACTTCTCCTCGCAGCTGGTCAACACCAACGTCGGCCACCAGCATCCCTCGGTCGTCAAGGCCATCCAGGAGCAGGCCGGTCTGCTGTGCACCATCGCGCCCCAGCACGGCAACCCCGCCCGGTACCGGGCGGCGGAGATGATCCTCGACCACAGCTTTGACGGCGCGGCCAAGGTCTTCTTCACCAACGGCGGGACCGAGTCGGTCGAGCACGCCGTGCGCATGGCCCGGCTCTACACCGGTCGACAGAAGGTGCTGGCGACCTACCGCAGCTACCACGGCGGCACCTCGACGTCGATCAACCTGACCGGCGACCCGCGTCGCTGGCCCAACGACAACGGCACCTCGGGCGTGGTGCACTACTTCGGACCCTTTCTCTACCGCTCCGTCTATCACTCGACCAGCGACGAGGAGGAGTCCGAGCGAGCCCTGGAGAGCCTGGAGAACACCATCCTCTTCGAAGGTCCCACCGCCTTCGCCGCGATCATCCTGGAGACCGTCCCCGGCACGGCCGGGATCATGGTGCCGCCCGCGGGTTACCTGCGGGGCGTGCGCCAGATCTGCAACAAGTACGGCATCGTCTACATCGCCGACGAGGTGATGTGCGGGTTCGGCCGCACCGGATCGTGGTTCGCCTACCAGGACCACGGGTTCAAGCCCGACCTGGTGGCCTTCGCCAAAGGCGTCAACTCCGGCTACGTCCCCTTGGGCGGGGTGGTCCTCAACGAGGCGATCAGCGCCAGCTTCAACGACCGCGTCTACCCCGGTGGCCTGACCTACTCGGGCCATCCTCTGGCCTGCGCCGCGGCCGTCGCGTGCCTCAGCGTGATGGAGGATGAAAGCATCGTCGAGAACGCCCGCACCATCGGCGACGAGGTGTTGCGTCCGGGGCTCGAGGAACTGGCCGCCCGGCACAAGGTCATCGGCGACGTGCGCGGACTGGGCGTCTTCTTCGCCTTAGAGCTCGTCAGTGACCGGGCCACCAAGGAACCCCTCGCCCCCTACGGCGCCAGCTCACCCGCCATCGCCGAGGTCCTGGCGGCCTGTCGTCACGAAGGGCTCCTCATCTTCAACAACTTCCACCGGCTCCACGTGGTGCCGCCTTGCACCATCACGGCCGACGAGGCCCGCGAGGGACTGGCGCGGCTGGACCGGGCGCTCTCGGTCATCGACCAGTACTACGTCGGCGCTTGACGTAACCGAGCCGGCAATTCGTCATTAACCTGTCGGGATGCCAGCCGTCACTGTAGACAATCCACTCGAACTCCCCAAGGTCGTCGCGCCGCAGCCCGGCCAACGCGCGCGATCCGTCAAGGTCGTCACCACCGCGCCGCGCGGCCTCGAAGGCGAGGGTTTCCCCGTTCGACGGGCCTTCGCCGGCATCGAGCAGGCCGACCTGGACCCCTTCGTCCACATGGACCAGATGGGCGAGGTCGACTACGGACCGGGCGAGCCCAAGGGCACGCCGTGGCACCCTCATCGCGGGTTCGAGACGGTCACCTACATGATGGAGGGCACCTTCCTGCACCAGGACTCCATCGGCGGGGGCGGCGTGATCGAGAACGGCGCGACGCAGTGGATGACCGCGGGCGCCGGCATCCTGCACATCGAGCGGCCGCCGGACGCGCTCATCGACTCGGGCGGGCTCTTCCACGGGATCCAGCTCTGGGTCAACCTGCCGGCCAAGCTCAAGATGACCCCTCCGCGTTACCAGGACATCGGCGCCCAGGCCGTGACGCTCCTGACCAACGAGAACGGCGACGCCATCATCCGCGTCATCGCCGGCTCGCTGGGCGAGATCGACGGTCCCGGGAGCACGCACACCCCCATTTCGCTGCTGCACGTGTCGCTGCTGCCCGGCGGGCAACTGGTCCTGCCGTGGAACCCCGAGTACAACGCGCTGACCTACGTGCTGGCCGGCGAGGGCACCGTGGGACTCGAGTATCGACCGATCGGCGAAGGCCAGATGGCGGTGCACGTCGACGGCGACTTCCTGGTGCTCTCCTCCAATGCGTCCCAGGACTCGCGCACCCACGCCTTGGAGGTGCTGATCTTGGGCGGTGAACCCATCCGCGAGCCGGTGGCGACCTACGGGCCGTTCGTCATGAACACCCGCGCGGAGCTGCAGCAGGCCTTCGACGACTACCAGGCCGGCCGACTAGGCCAGATCCCCGCCGAGCACATCTAGGCCCTCGCGGTGCACCAGGAAGGTGCCCGTGGCGCGGCTGACCAGTTCGTCGGCGTCGTTGGTGATGGTGGCCTGCGCGTACGCGATCTGTCGGGCCAATCGCACCACCTCGCCGCGCACGAGGTAGCGTTCGTCGAGCGTCGCCGGTCGCATCAACTCGCTGGTCATCTCGATGGTCGCTTGGGTGCGGTCGCGGCCCACCAGGGCGGCGTTGACGGCGAAGTTCATCGCGGCGTCGAGCAGCACGCCGTGGACCCCAGCCTGCACCGACCCGTGCGGGTTGCACGCCAAGACCGTCGGCACGAATGACGCCTCGGCCCATCCGAGGTCCTCTCCGTCCACGCCGTATCGCTCGAACGCGCCGCCGAGGGCGCCCACGACGGCCATGCCGCCGTCGCCCAGCCATCGATCCATGTCCTTCGTCGCGCCCGCCACCTTGGCGACGCTAGCCCAGCGTTCGCCGACATCTTCGACACCTAGGCTGCGTTCGACGGGTTCGCCCGCCTAGGGAAGGGGTTGTCATGCCAGTAGCTGTCATCGTGGACGCCGTTCGAACGCCCGGAGGGAAACGCAACGGGAAGCTGCGCAACTGGCACCCGGCCGACCTCGCGTCGGAGACCCTCAAGGCCCTGGCGGCGCGCAGTGAACTCAACGCGGCGCTCGTGGACGACGTCATCATGGGCTGCGTCAGTCAGGTGGGCGAGCAGACCTTCAACGTCGGACGCAACGCCGTGCTGGCCGCGGGTTGGCCCGAGTCCGTCCCGGCCACCACCATCGACCGCCAATGCGGGTCATCCCAACAGGCCCTGCACTTCGCAGCCCAAGGCGTGATGGCCGGCGCCTACGACGTCGTCGTCGCGGCCGGCGTCGAGTCGATGACCAGGGTCCCCATGGGCTCTTCCATCGGACAGGCCACCGGCTTCCCCTTCGGCCCTCGCGTGAAGGAGCGCTACGAGCCGCGCGGGGGTCTGCGAAACCAGGGCCTGGGTGCCGAGATGATCGCCGACCAGTGGGGTATCACCCGCGAGCAACTCGACGAGTTCTCCGCCGAGAGCCATCGCCGAGCAGCCCAGGCCACGCGTGAGGGCCGTTTCGAGCGCGAGATCGTCAGGGTCGCCGTGCGCGACGACGACGGCCAGTTGACCGATGAGCTCATGACCAGCGACGAGGGAATCCGACCGGACTCGTCCGTCGAAACCCTGGGCAAGCTCAAGCCGGCCTTCAAAGAGGACGGAAAGGTCACCGCGGGGAACTCGTCGCAGATCACCGACGGCGCGGCGGCCGTGCTGGTCATGAGCGAGGAGAAGGCCCACGAGCTCGGCTACGCGCCGCGCGCGCGGTTCCACGCCTTCGCGCTCGCCGGCGTCGATCCGGTGACCATGCTGACGGGCCCGATCCCCGCGACCATCAAGGTCTTGGAGCGGGCGGGTCTGACCTTGGACGACATCGACCTGATCGAGATCAACGAGGCGTTCGCGTCCGTGGTGCTCGCCTGGCGCCAGGAGCTCCACGTCGACCTCGCCAAGGTCAACGTGAACGGCGGCGCGATCGCGCTCGGCCACCCCCTCGGCGCGTCGGGGGCCAAGCTGTGCGCCACCTTGCTCAACGAGTTAGAACGCACCGGCGGCCGCTACGGGCTGCTCACGATGTGCGAAGGCGGCGGACTGGCGAACGCGACCATCATCGAACGCCTGGGCTAGGCCGCGAAGACCTTCGCCGCCTCGAACTAGCGGAAACGAGTGGCCAGGTAGAAGGCCGAGAACATCGAGACCAGGCCAGCCACCAGGTACCACGGCGACACCGAACCGGGCAGGACACCGAGGTAGTTGAGCACGATGATCACCACGCCCACGATCAACAGACCCAGCAGCAGCCAGCCGAACCAGCGCGGGCTGTGGTCGTCGCCGACGGGCTTGCGCGCGGTGTAGCTGCCTCGGCGTTCGGCCGGGACGTAGCGCCCCATTTCCTTGCTCTTGCGTCGCTTCTGTCCGGTCTTTGCCATAGGACACGATGTTACTTGGGGCCACCGCCCCGCTTTTTGCTACAGGGTCGGATTAGGACAGACCGTCACGTCGACGGTCGAGCCGTAGGACGCGGTGGTGCCCCCCGCCACGCTCTGGGTGATCACGGTGCCCGGGGCCTCCGTGGCCGGGCACGACCCGACAGGGGCCTGACTGAAGGCGCCGATCAGGTTGGCGTCCATGAGGGCGGTATTGGCCTGGGCGGAGGTGAAGCCGATCACGTTGGGCACCTGCACCACGCAGACGCCCGAGGAGGTGATGAGTTCGACCGCGGTTCCGCCCTTGACCGGCTGACCCGCCGCCGGCACGGTCCTCACCACGTTGCCCACCGGCTGCGTGTTCGAGCAGACCGTGGCCGTGTTGGCGCTGACGGACAGCTGATACTGACCGAGGATCGAGGCGGCGGCCGACTGGGTGTCGCCGGCCAACGAGGGCAACGGGAACGCGGAGTTGGGAGCCAGCACGATCAGCACAACCTTGTCGCCGGTCACGTCCTTGGTCCCGGCCGCCGGGTCCTGGGCCAGCACCACGTTGGGATTGCCGCTGGTGGCGAAACGAATCGTGTAGCTCAACTTGCCCTGCTGCAGTGTGCTCTCGGCTTCCAAGAGCGTCATGCCCACCAGCTTGGGCACCGTGACCGGCGTCGTCACCCGGCCCAGGCTCACCTGCAGCGTCACGGTCTCGCCCTTGTGGATCGTGGCCGTCGCCGCGGGGCTGGTCGACAAGATGGTGTACTGGGGCTTCTTCGACGAGACCTCGGTGGTCTTGCCGATCACCAGTCCGTCGGCGTGCAGCGTGGCCGTCGCGGCGGCGACCGATTGGCCCACCACGTTGGGCATCGTCGTCACGGTCTTGGGCGTGACGAACAAGAAGTAGGCCACGGCGGCCCCCGCGACCAGCACGAGCACGATCGCCGTGACGAGTCCGGTGTAGGTATTCTTTCGGCGCCGCCGAATATCCCTGCGCGGCCCGGCCATCATCGGCACCGACTGGGTTCGGTTGACGCCCTGCACCGCCGCCACGGCGCGCGTCGCGTCCGCTCCCCAGAAGGCGACCTCGTGGCCGGCGGCGCGCACCGGCTGGCCCTCGCTGAACCGCATGAGGTCCGCGCGCATGTCGTCGGCCGACTGGTAGCGCTCGTAGGGCGACTTGGCGAGCGCCTCCATCACGATGGCCTCGAGGTCGCTCGGGATCTCGCTGTTGAACTGCGAGGGCGGGGGCACCGGGTCGTTCACGTGCTGGCTCGAGACCTCCACGGGCGAGTCACCAATGAAGGGAGGTCGCCCGGCCAGCATCTCGTAGAGCACGACACCGAGGGAGTACACGTCGCTTCGTCCGTCGACGGGAGCGCCGGAGGCCTGCTCGGGCGAGAAGTACGTGGCGGTACCCATGACCGAACCGGCTTCGGCGAACTGGTCTTCGCTCGACACGGCCTGGGCGATGCCGAAGTCCGTGACCTTGACCTGCCCGTCGTGGGTGATGAGGATGTTGCCCGGCTTCACGTCGCGGTGCACCACGCCGCTGCGGTGCGCGTAGCCGAGCGCCGAGGCGACCTGGGCCGCAATGACCGCGCTGCGCGAGGGGGAGAGGGTCCGCGAGCCGCGCAGGTCGCGGTCGAGCGACGTGCCGTCGATCAGTTCCATGACGATGAAGTACGTACCGTCGTCCTCGCCCCAGTCGAACACCGGGACGATGTTGGGGTGCGAGAGATTGGCCGCCGCCTGGGCCTCGCGTCGGAAACGTTCCACGAACAGGGGGTCGGCGCTGAGCTCGGGATAGAGGATCTTGAGCGCCACCGCGCGACTCAGCAGGAGGTCCTGGGCGCGGTAGACCATGGCCATGCCGCCACGATCAATGAGGTGAGTGACCTCGTATCGATTTGAGTAGATTCTGGGGTCGCTCACGGGCTCCATACGTAACGAAGCCTACGCCTTGGGCACTATCGTCACGGCGCTCACGGGGCTCACGTCGGGCACGTGGTCGCGGTGCCGGTGGCGGGAAGTCCCGCCTTCATCGCCAGCGCGGCCTCAATCACGCACTTCATGATCGGTCCGGCGACGATGGCACCCGTCACGTTGAACGCCTGGTAGGGAACGCTGACCGCCACGGCGACCACGGGATCGGTCGCCGGTGCGAAGGCGATCATCCAGTCATCGGTGTCGTTGGTGAGGATGTTGCCAACCTGCGCGGTGCCGGTCTTGGCGGCGACGTCGTCCGCCGGCAGGAAGATGCCGGCCGCGGTGCCGTACTTCGCGACGTCCTCCATCAAGGGCACGATCTGGGCGGCCTGGGTCTGGGTCAGCGGCTGCTTCCAGACCGAGTCCTTGAAGCGGCTCACCACCTGGCCGTCTGGCCCGCTCACGTAGGAGAGGATGTGCGGGGTCATGATCGTGCCGCCGTTGGCGACACCGGCCGCGACGAGGGCATTCTCGAGCGCCGTCGCACTCACGTCCTCCTGGCCGATCGACGAATAGGCGAGGAACGGGGGGTTGGCGGCCAGGTTGGACTCGGCCGGGAAGAAGGATGGCACCACGCCCGGCAGGTCGATCGGCGGCACCTCGTTGTACCCGAAGGCGTTCGCCTCGGCCGTCAGGTCCTGGGCCCCGAGGGCGAGGCCGAGCAGCGCGTAGCCGGGGTCGCACGACGCGGGCAACATCTGCAAGACGGTGCCGCCGCACGCCGTGTGGCCGTCGTTGTAGAGCAGGCTCGTGGTGTCGGGCAGCTTGGTGAAGACGATCGGCTTGATGTACTTGTTCATCAGCGATGGCTTGTAGGCGACGATTCCGGCGGTCGTGATCACCTTGAAGGTGGAGCCGGGGAAGAACCGCTGCTGCGTCGCCAAGAGGCCGAGGGGCGGGAAGCCCTCTTTGTCCTTCGTGTTGACGAGCTTCCACGCTGCCTCTTCGACCTTGGCGTTGCTCGAGGTGAAGGGCGTCGGGTTGTAGGTGGGGTTGGAGTACATGGCCAGCACCGCGCCGGTGCTCGGGTCCACCGCCACCACCGATCCGTCCCGGCCCGCCAGGGCGCTGCGCGCCACCCTCTGCAGCACGGGCTCCAGCGTCAGCGTGATGGAATCGGCCGCCTTCGTCGGCGCCAGGACCTGCTCGAAGCTCTGGGCGGGCTGCGTGTGCGCTTCGAGGTCGCTGTTGTACTGGGCTTCGAGGGCCCAGTTGTTGTAGACGGTCGAGGAGAATCCGACGACGCCGGAGAACAGCGCGCCCATCGGGTAGACCCGTCGCCAGGGATTCGCACGACTGGAGGTCGCGACCGACCTCGCGAGCACCGAGCCGTCCGCGGCGATGATCTCACCGCGCTGATACAGGTTGTTGCTCGTGTTGTTGCGCGGGTTGAGCGAGGAGTGGTTGAGCGCCGTGGCGTGGAAGAACTGCACCCACGCCGACTGGGCCGCGACCACCACGAAGAGCAGCAGGATCACCGAGGCCAGGACGCTCAATCGCCGCGACACGCTAACCGCCCGCCTTCAGGGTGGTGGTCGTGGTGGTGGTCGACACGACCACCTTGTGCTTCGACTGATAGACCCGCCACATGTTGTGCATGTGCGTCGCCTCGATAAGTGCGTACGTCAACGTCGGCTCGACGACGTTGTCATTGACTTCCTGCTCGTCCGCCGGCAGCAGTTGGGTCAGCGGAAACGTGGTGTCCATGACCCGCATGGGTTTGAACCACAGCACCCCGGAGGGCTGGCCCTGGTAGATCGCCACGGTGCCGGCGTCGTTGCCTATGTAGTACGTCGAGTAGGCGTACCAGTGCACGACCGCCACGCCCGCGCCGATCACCAGCAGGAAGAACGCGATGCCGGCCCACACCCGCCAGGTGAAGCGGCGCTGGCGGATCCGGGCGCGCGCGACATTGGCTCCCCCGCCCGACACCGGCGGGGGCCTGGTGCTGACCGTCCGCTTTATCTCGGTGGTCGCGGCGCTCACCTCATCGAACTCGAGCAGGATCACCGAGATGTTGTCGTGCCCCCCGGTCTGGTTGGCGCCGGCGACCAGCTGATTCACGGCCTCGCGCAGCGGCGTCGGCGAACTGGCCAATGAGGCGAGCTGCTCCTCGGTGAGCTCGTTGGAAAGACCGTCACTGCAGAGCAGGATCCGATCCCCCGGCAAGGCGTTGAGCGAGACCACGTCGATCTCGAGCGTCTCGTCGATCCCCAACGCCCTCGTGAGCTGGTGGCGGCGCGGGTGCACCTTAGCTTCGGCGGGCGTCAGGCGACCCATGCGCACCCACTCCTCCGCGACGCTGTGATCCTCGCTCAGCAGGCGCAACGCGCCGTCGCGCACCTGGTAGGCCCGCGAGTCGCCGACGTTGAAGAGCGTCGGGGAGACCACGCCGTCATTGTCCCGGGTGAGACCGACGGCGATGACCGTGGTGCCCATGCCGAATCGATCGGTGTGATCGCGCGCGTCGGCCAGGATGGCCCGGTTGGCGGCCTCGATGGCCATATACAGCCCCTCGACGGTAGGTCGCTTATGGAATTCGTCGCGCACCAGCTCCACCGTTATGGCCGCGGCGACCTCGCCGGCGGCGTGGCCGCCCATGCCGTCCGCGACCAGCGCCAATAGGTCGTCAGCGAAGATGGCGTCCTGATTCGAATCGCGCACCACGCCGGTATCAGTTGCCGCGGCGTAGCGCCAGCGCGTCAACGAACCACCTCGAACAAGACCCCGCCAACCTGCACGATGTCGCCGCGGTCGAGATGCACCCGGCCCTTGATGAGTTCCTGGTTTACGTAGGTGCCGTTCGTTGATCCCAAATCCTCGATGGACAGGTCGCCATTGTCGTTGGCCACCCTCGCGTGACGCGACGACAGATAGGTGTCCTGGATGTTCAGGTCACAGTCCGCACTACGACCAATGGTCACGGCGATGTCGACCGGCACGCGCTCACCGGACCGGTCAAGCGGTTCGATGTATTCCAACGCCAACGCGGAGCCACGCCGGCGTCCCGAGGCGACCTGTTCAGGGGGACGCGCTTGCACCTTGGCCACGCGAAGCACGCGAAAGAAGAAGAGGATGGCGACGACCATCACCAGAACCTGCAGCGGACGAACGATCGCCGCGTAGTTCGCCGACGCGGCGAGCAAGCTCAAGCGAGCTCGATCCTCAGGTGTAGCGCCCCCACCGTCACGTCGTCGCGGGGTGAAAGCGAGACGGCGGTGATCCGGTGCCCGTTCACGAACGTGCCATTCGTGGACTGCAGATCGCGCACGGCCACACCTTCGCCGGTCTTCCAGACTTCAGCGTGACGTCGTGACACGTTGGTGTCATTGATGACCACGTCGACGTCAGGGCTTCGCCCGATCACCAGGGGCCGGTCTCCGATGTTGAAGGAGCGGCCGTCGTTGGCGATCAGGCGGGGTTGGCTCTCGCCACCCACGAACTCGGTCGTTACGGCCAGCTTGCCGGTCTTCAAGTCGTCGTCGATGAAGACTTCGACCTTGACAGGCCCCACGAAGTTGTAGCCCTCGCTCAACGCGTGCTGACGCACCGTCTCCTCGAGCTCGGCGATGAGGGCCTTCTGGAAGCCGTTGAACCGCTCCGCATCAGCGGGGCTGAGCCAGACGCGGATCTGGTTGGCCGAGATCGGCCCCTGGCTCGAGAGGCGGCGGGTCAGGTCGATTTCACGGATTATCCGGGCGCCGATCTCGATGGGCTGCAGCGCGTTCTTGAACGGGCGCGAAAGCGACCCTTCGAAGATCCGCTCCAAACCATTTTCGACTTTCTTGAGAACCATGACGTTAACAACTGTACCGGTCGCCTGCGTGGCGATAGGAGCCTACTAACGGGTACGGGAGGTTGGACTATTGTTGCGAGGTCTCAGGGCGAGTGGCGGAATTGGCAGACGCGCAGGCTTCAGGTGCCTGTATCCGAAAGGATGTGGGGGTTCAAGTCCCCCCTCGCCCACGGGAGCAACCTTGCCATCACCACCGGCGGCCAGCAGAATCTCAAGGATCCCGCACTCGCCGTCACCTCGAGCGCGCCTCGAGGCGAAAGTAGGGTCGTAGCAGATGGACAAATCTGACCACTCGACATTCGACGTGTCGAACCTGCGCGTCGTACGCGATGGTAACGAGATCTTAAAGTCGATTTCGTTCCGAGCGGCTCCGGGCGAGCTCATTGGCTTGCTCGGACCTAGCGGCAGTGGCAAGAGCACCTTGATGCGTTCGCTCCTCGGCGTCCAGGCGACGACCAGCGGATCCGCGCGGATTTTGGATTGCGCCGCAGGGTCAGCGTCACTGCGCGGCCGACTCGGTTACATGGCCCAAGGCTTGTCCGTATACCTTGACCTCACGGTCGAGGAGAATGTCCGATATTTCGCCGGCGTATTGGTCCTGGCCCCCTCTGAGGTCTCACGAGTTATGGACGTCGTCGCTCTCACCACCTTCTCCCCGCGCCTCGTTTCATCGCTGTCCGGCGGCGAACGAGCACGCGTGTCGCTTGCTGTCGCCCTCTTGGGATCTCCTCCCATCCTGATCCTGGACGAACCGACCGTAGGACTGGATCCGATATTGCGGCGAGACCTCTGGCGCACGTTCCAAGGTCTTGCCCTGGCTGGCGCCACGGTAATCGTGTCAAGTCACGTGATGGATGAGGCCGCCCGTTGCGCCAGGTTGCTGTTGCTGCGCGACGGGACACTTCTGTTCGATGGCACGCCGGCTTCACTTTTGGCCGCTTCGAAGACAGCGGGCTATGACGAAGCATTCGAACGCCTTATCGAGGGTGATCAATGAGCCTGCGGCGGTCGCTGCTCACCACGCGACGTATTCTCGAGCAGCTGCGCCATGATCCGCGAACCCTCGCGCTGTTGCTGATCGTTCCAACGGCATTGGTGGGCCTGCTTGCGTGGTCCTTGGCCAACCGGCCCGGCGCGTTCGACGCGGTTGGCCCGAAACTGCTCGGGGTGTTTCCACTCATCGTCATGTTTCTTGTCACGTCGGTCATCACGCTGCGCGAGAGGACCGTCGGGACCCTTGAGCGTCTCTTCACGCTGCCCCTGACCAAGGGGGATTTTGTCGCCGGCTACGCGATCGCCTTTGGAATCCTCGCCCTCGTCCAAAGCCTCCTCGTCTCCGTCCTCTCTTACACCTGGTACGGGCTGGCCCACCAGGGCGTCCCGTGGCGCATCAGCATCGTGGCGCTCTGCGCTGGTCTGCTCGGCACCGCATTCGGATTGGCGTTGAGCGCCGTGGCCCACACCGAGTTCCAGGCCGTCCAGTTCATGCCGGCGTTCATCCTGCCCCAGTTACTCCTGTGCGGCCTTGTCATTCCCGTAAGTCAGCTTCCTTCCGTGCTACGCGCCGTCGCCGACGTACTGCCGATGACGGCCGCCGTGCACGCGATAAGCCCGCTGCGATCGAACCAGTACTACGTTGGCCAATTCGCCATCATGATTGCGTACATCTTCGCGGCGCTCATCGTAGGCGCGAGCACCCTACGCCGAGTGACCAAGTAACGCCAATCGCGGGCCACGCCGACTCCACAGACGGAAGATGGTCCCGGTGATTACGACGGACAGGGCGGCGATGACGAACGACGCCACAATGTCCTGGGGATTATGAATGTGCGCCGCCACCCGCGCCGCGCCCACGAGCACCGCGATCACGAGCAGCACCGCTCCGAGCGCTCTCGAGTAAAGGAGCATCGTGAAGCCGAGAAACGCGGTGAGCAGCGCGTGGTCGGACGGAAAGCCGTTGTCGGCCGCGTGGGGTATCAGGGGCACGAGGTGGTGGGTAACAAAAGGGCGGGTGTCGTAGTGCAGATGCCCGGCGAGCACGGCGAGCACGGCGGCCAAGGCCCCACCGACGATCACTCTTCCAGCCAGTCCGATTTTCACCGGCACTCTCGCCCGAAGCCAGTACGCACCAACGAACACCAGACTGAGTATGAAGAAGTACTTGCCCACAAAGATAATCAGGGAATGCATCGGCGAATTCTACGTCCGCCCTGGCGAGCTCCTCGTCCACCCTGGGCGAATGGGTTGGTTGCGAAGCGACAGCGGGGCGTCCGCGAAATTACTCCGTCGTGTCGATGATCATGACCGAGCAATTGGCGCCGTGCGCGACCGAATTCGGCACACTGCCCAGGAGTCGGCGTGCTCCTTTCATTCCTTTGTTGCCCACGACCAACAGATCGGCGTTGAGTTCGTCGGCCTTCTGTATCAGCACGTCGGCCGGCGCACCCTTGGCGGTATGGAGAAAGGTCGGGACTCCCTGGCTCTCGGACTCGACCGGGTCCGCGACCGCGTCGTCGCTGGAGGCGGTGACGATGTGGAGGGTGCCGCCCGACATGCGAGTGAGCGCAGTGGCGACCTCCACGGCACGCAGGGCGGTCACCGAATTATCGGATCCGACGACGACGACATCGTACATATCAACCTCCCTCGAGCCTCGTACGGTCGTGAACCGGTCATCACGGGGTGACGACCAAATACGGCCACGTGAATGATTGTAGTTACGCCCGCGGCACCTCCATCAAGTTCCACGCACCGAGTCGAGCCGGAGTCACACGAATCGCCTATTGTCTCAGGGCGGTCCGCGATGTGGTCCTTGTCTCGCCGCGACCCCACGGGGACGGCGAGAGTAGGCCCGCGAACGCCGGTCGGTTCACGAGACGGGCAGTCGTAATGACAATGGGAGGGAGCGATCATATGAGAGACGTCACGTCGTGTCGCGACTCTTGTGATCCCTCGAAGCTCGGGAGCCTGCCGTGAACCTTGGCCCCATCCTCCAAGCCCAGGATCTCGTCAAACGCGACCGTGAATTGACGGCCGTCGACGGGGTCAGTTTCGCAGTCGAACGAGGCGAAAGCTTCGGATTCCTCGGACCGAACGGTGCGGGCAAGACCAGCACCATGAGAATGATCTCGGCGGTCTCCCAACCCACGTCGGGATCCCTCACGATCCTGGGGCTCGACCCGCGCACGCACGGTCCCGAGATTCGGGGCCGCCTCGGCGTGGTGCCCCAGGAGGACACGCTCGAACTCGAACTGACCGTGCGCCAGAACCTCGAGATGTTCGGCCGCTACTTCGACATCCCGCGCGCCGTCCTGCGCGAACGCGCGGCGGAGCTCTTGGAGTTCACCCAATTGACCGAGCGCGGCAACGACAAGGTCGACGACCTTTCGGGCGGCATGAAGCGCCGCCTCACCATCGCCCGAGCCTTGATGAACCGTCCCGAGCTCCTCATCCTGGACGAGCCGACGACCGGACTCGATCCTCAGGCCCGCCATCTGCTGTGGGAGCGGCTCTACCGTCTTAAGCGCGAGGGCGTCACGCTGATCATCACCACTCACTACATGGACGAAGCAGAGCAATTGTGCGACCGTCTTGTCGTGATGGACCACGGCTCCATCGTGGCCGAGGGGCCGCCGAGGGATCTCATCGCCCGCCACTCCACCCGCGAGGTGGTGGAGTTACGCTTCGGCCTTGACTCGCACGAGGAGCTTCATGGCCGCCTCGCACCCTTCGCGAAGCGAATCGAGGCGTTGCCGGACCGCTACCTGCTCTACGTCGATGAGGGCGACGACACACTGAGGGAACTCCACGCGGCCGGTATCGTGCCCACCAGCGCGCTGGTGCGGCGAAGCTCGCTCGAGGACGTGTTCCTGCGCCTCACCGGCCGGACCCTGGTGGACTGACCATGGCGGACGTGTTCGACACCCCTACCGGTTGGCCGCGCTGGCAGAGAAGCTGGTGGTACCACGCGCGGTACTACGTGCGAACGTGGCGCGGGTCAGTGGCGAGCACCGTGCTCTTTCCGATCTTCTACCTCTCCGCCCTCGGGGTCGGCGTGGGCCGCCTGGTGAGCGCCCACACCGGCCTGGTGCAGGGCCAGACCTACCTGCACTTCATCGCGCCGACGCTGCTGGCGACGACGGCGATGCAGCTAGGCGAGGGCGAGTCCCTCTGGCCGGTGCTGGCCGCGGTCAAGTGGATCCGTTCGTACCATGCGGCGGCCTCCACGCCGCTCGAGCCCGAGGACATCCTGATGGGCAAGTTGGCGTGGGTCGCCACCCGCGCGGTCGTCACCGGGGCCGTCTACACCGCGGTCATCGGCGCCTTCGGCGCCCTGCAGTCCTGGTGGTGCCTGACCCTGCCCCTCCTCGCGGGACTGATCGCCTTGGCCTTCGCCGCGCCCCTGGTGGCCTACGCCGCGCGTTCGCAGTCCGACGGCTCGTTCATCGTGATCTACCGTTTCGGCCTCGTGCCGATGTTCCTCTTCTCGGCCACGTTCTACCCCGTCTCGGCGTACCCGGGCTACCTGCGCCCGGTGGTGCAGCTCGTGCCGCTCTACCACGGCGTAGCCCTCGCTCGCGCCGCCGCCTTCGGTCAGGGATCGGTGGGCGCCATCGCCGCCCACCTCGCCTTCCTCGTGATGATGGTCGTGGCCGGGCTCCTATGGGGACGGCGCGCGATGCGCCGACGACTGGTGGACTGATGTTGACGCGCACCCTCCCCCGATTCGGCTCGCGCCGTTCGCTGCACATCTTCGAGCGCAACTTCATGGTGTACCGCCGCCAGTGGCTCATGCTGGTGTCGGGCTTCTTCGAGCCCCTCTTCTATCTGCTCAGCATCGGGATCGGCCTCAACCACCTCGTCGGCAACCTGGCGGTAGGCGGACGGACCATCAGCTACGCGACGTTCGTCGCGCCGGGCATGCTGGCCACCTCGGCGATGAATGGTGCGGTGATCGACTCGATCTTCAATCCCTTCTTCCGGCTCAAGATCTCCCACGCCTACGAGGCGGTGCTCTCGACGCCGCTCGACGTCACCGACGTGGCCCTAGGAGAGGTGTGGTGGGCGCTGTCGCGCGCCGCCATCTACGCCGCCTCGTTCATCGTCTGCATGGCGCTGCTCGGCGACGCGGGCAGCGCCTGGGTGGTCCTGTGCTGGCCGGCGGCCCTGCTCACCAGCCTGGCCTTCAGTTGCATCGGACTCGCGGCCTGCACGTACATGCGCTCGTGGCAGGACTTCGATTTGGTCTCCCTGGTGCAGCTGCCGCTGTTCCTCTTCTCGGCCACGTTCTTTCCGATCTCGCTCTATCCCCATTGGCTCGGCGCCATCGTCTCGTTCTCCCCGCTGTACCAGTCAGCGGCGCTGATGCGGGCGTTCGGGCTCGGCGAGTTCCAATGGATCATGGTCCTGCGCGCGGGCTACCTGCTCGCCCTCGGCCTCGTCGCGCTCAACCTGGCCGCCCGGCGCTTCCGGCGGATCCTCGTGCCCTGACCCGGGCCGGCCTAGTGCGCGTAGCCCCTCATCCGTAGGAACCTATCCAGCGCCACCACAAAAGCGTGCCCGCTCGGTTCGAGGTTGCCGAGGCCATCGTTGAGGTGACCGGCGGCCGACTGGATGGCCAGGAAATGCTGGACGAGCTTGCCGTGACCGAGCAGGTCCTCGTCGGCCGCCCACGCCGCCGCCACGCCGACGCTGTCGCGGTAGTGCTGGGACGATTGAGCGGCGAAGGCCCGCATCCACCTACGTGCGTCGCGGACCACCAGGTCGGGGAACCGTCGCGTCACGTCGATGAAACGGTGATGCGCGAACTCCGTGATCTCGATCGGCAATCCCGACGCGGCGTAGTCGGTGAAGCGGTAGGCGAACGTGTCGTCCGCACTGACGAACGCGTAGCGGCCCCCGGGGGCGAGGTCGACCAGCCGAGCCGAGGGGTCGCCAAAATCTCGCTCGAACCGCTGGTAGGTCCCGGTGCGCTCGTCGTAGGCGAAGACCAATTCGATCGTGCAGCAGTGCGCGCCGCCGCTGAAGAGATCGAGCACGACGTCGCGGTGGTTTCCCGGGCCCAAGTTGACGACGTGCACCACCGGCCGGCCGGCACCGTAGATGTCGGGCGAACACGTGCTGGCGCAGAGGCTCGCGACGACCGGCTGGTCGTAGCGCACGACGCCGTCCACACGGATGGCCAGACGCAGGTCCCTCGTACTGGCGTAGGAGCCGCGAAAGCTGAAGGTGGCGACCACGTGGCGCGACGACGCGCTCTGCGTGTCGGCGCCGGCGGGCACACCACGCAGCGTCACCATCAAAGTCATGATCATCACGATGCGAGGCAGGCGGCTACGAATCGACACGAGCCTTTCTACACCCCCTTGACCGACGGACCGTGTCACGCCGACGCGTGATGATCAGCTCCGACCGAACGCGACACGCGTCGGGACTCCGATGACACGAAGAACCCAGCCGCCCGACTACGGACCGAGCGGTCATCACGTCCAGGAGGTCATAATGGTAGCCACGCGACCGCGCACCGAAGCAAGGACACCACTATGACCACCAGTTTGAACAGCGTCAGTTTCATCACGCTCTTCGTCGACGATTTGGCCCGCTCGAAGACCTTCTATCAAGACGTGTTCGAGCTGCCCGTCGTCTACGAGGACGACAATTCCGCCGTGTACAACTTCAACGAGTTCAGCATCAACCTGCTCACCAGCTCCGCGGCGCACGAGCTCATAGAACCGGCCACGGTCGCCGGACCCGAGTCTGGAGCACGATTCCAATTCACGATCACCGTCGACGACGTCGACGCTATGTGCGCCGTGCTCGCCGAGCGCGGCGTGGCGCTGCTCAACGGGCCGATTGACCGGCCGTGGGGAATCCGCACGGCGAGCTTCATGGATCCCGGCGGCCACATTTGGGAGATCGCCCACTAACCGTGCGCGACCACGCCGATATAGTCTCTTGAAGTTGCGGGCAATCACGAGGGTCTAGTCGCAGCGTCACCATCACGGAGGAGTGCCTATGTTCGAGAGGGTCCTAGTCGGAGCAGACAACTCTCCCACCGCGAAGCGAGCCATCGAGGAAGCCGCGAGGCTCGCGCTCATGTCGGGGGGAAGCCTTCACCTAGTGACGGCCTTCTCCGCGAAGACGCTCAATGATCCGTCGCTGCCCGCCGAGTACAACAACTCCACCAACGAAGGCGACGCCGAGGCCAACCTGCAAGTCCTCTCCTTCATCGCGAAGAACCTCGGCGTGGAACCGGTCCTGCACCTCGCCCCGGGGGACCCGGCCGACGTCATCATCGAAACCGCCGACAAGATCGACGCCGACCTGATCGTGGTCGGCAATCGCGGGATGAAAGGCGCCCGGCGAGCGTTAGGCAGCGTGCCGAACTCCGTCGCGCACGGCGCCAACTGCTCGGTCGCGATCATCGACACCACCGAGTAGTCAGCCGCTCGGCGATCCGAGAGGCAGGCCGCGCCGATGCGAACGCTCCCCGGCGACTCCCTGTCCGCCCGCGAGGCGACCCGAATCGCGCTGTACGCGCAGGGTCTGCGGGGGTCACGGCCAAAAGGTGGACCGTCGGCGTTGGTGCGCCGGTTGCGCGGCGTGCAGATCGACACGATCTCGGTGCTGGCGCGATCGCACGAGCTCGTGGCGTACGCCCGTCTGGGCGCGATTCCGAGACTTAGAATCGAGGCCGCCTACTGGGGGGCCCGCAGCGACACCTTCGAGTACTGGTCACACGCCGCCTGCGTGGTGCCCATGGAACTGTGGCCCGCCTTCGCGGCGCAGCGTCGGGCCCGCACGAAGAAGGGATTTCGCTGGCACCAGCTCCAGGACCACCGCCGCAGCTGCGCCCAGGTGAAGCGCGAGCTCGAAGAGCGCGGGCCGTTGACGGCGCGCGAACTCGGCGGCGCGAAGAAGGGCAGCGAATGGTGGGACTGGTCCGAGATCAAGATCGCGGCCGAGTGGCTGCTCGACATCGGCACCGTCGTGAGCCGCGAGCGTCGCGGCTTCGAACGCGTCTACGACCTGGCCGAAAGGGTCATCGAACCCGAACTTCGTCGCGTCCAGCTCGATGACGAGGCCTGCGCGATGGAGCTCGTCGAGTCCGCGGGCCGCGCCATGGGCGTGGCCACCATCGCCGACCTCGCGGCCTATCACGGCATGCGTTCGGCGACGGTGCGCGACGTCGTTACCTCGACGTCGCTGCGGCCGAGTCGAGTCGAAGGGTGGCGCGACGTCGCGTACTTGTCAGCCGGCGCCGAAGAGGGACTCACGCCCGGCCTGCGGGGCCGCTCAGTCCTCTTGTCACCTTTCGATTCGATGCTCTGGGACCGAGCCCGCCTGGAACGGCTCTTCGGCCTCGCCTACCGGCTAGAGGCCTACGTCCCCGCCAAGAACCGGGTCGTCGGCTACTTCGCCATGCCCGTGCTCAGCGGCGACCGGCTGGTCGGTCTTGTCGACCCCAAACGAAGCGGCTCCACCCTGCACGCGCGACACGTGGTCGTGCACGACGCCCGCGCCGTCGACCAGATCGCCGTGGCGTTGCACGAGGCGGCGGCGTGGGTGAAGTGCGAGCGCGTCGTCGTCGACCGGGTCACACCGGGCACCCTGGGCCCCGCTCTCCTCGGCGCCCTCGGGGCTGGATCATCATCCGAGACGGTGTGATGAGAAGAAGGACCACATGAGGGCGTTCGCGTTGACGGCGTCGGACTGGGGACCCAGGAGGCCGGTGATGGAGGAGGGCATCGTAGGGCCCCCGGGCCATTCGTGCCCTTCGCCGATTATCTCGTAGAGCTCGACCAGGGCCCCCTTCGCGCACTTGGAGAAGGTGCTGAGCATCACGTCGGCGGATGTCGTGGTGGTGGGTGACGACGAACAGTGGTCTTGTGTGGCCCACTCCTTGGCCGCGGTACTCACCGAGTACGTCCAATAGGCCTCACCGTGCCCAGCGAAAGGATCGACGTGATCATCCGAGCCGTGAAAGCTGATCACCGGCACCGCCCGCTTCGCGGGGCACGGCGTCGGGTGACGTAGTCCGCTGACCGGGGCTACCGCCGCGAAGATCGTGGAATCGTCGCAGGCCAATTGGCTGACCATTCGCGCGCCGCCCGAGAAACCGGTGGCGTAGACCGCCGACGGGTTCACGCAGTACTCGTGCTCCAGCACCCCCACCAGCGACGTGAGGAATTTGACGTCGTTGGCCGATCCTCTGGGCACCGCGCGGCCGCCAACCAGCGGCTGACCCGGTACGTTCCAATCGAAGCCGGTACCGTCGGGGATGAGACCCTGGGGATAGGCCACTATGAAATCGTTCTCGTTGGCGCTGACGTCCATGTCGCTGAAGACGTCCTGATCCGCCGCGGTCGCGCCGCTGCCGTGAAGGTTGAGCACTAGGGGCAACTTCGTCGTGTTGGTGTAACCGACGGGGACGTGCACGATCACCGTTCGCGTAAAGCCATCGATGCTGAAGTGAGTGATCACCGTCCCCGGCGACGATCCCGCGCATCCTGAGGTCGCGACCCGGGTATTGAGCGCGCCAAGCGCGGGTTGGGCGCCGCCGAGATTCGCCAGGCCTACGCCAAGGACCGCAATGACCGCCACGACGAGACTCGAGCGCCTGCGCCAACTGGAACTCCTCATAGTGCCATTGAACATCATCGGGTCCGTCCGTTCGGATCTGTCCTTGTACGCAACAGTGTTGCATAAGACACTCAACTATGCAACCTCTTTGCACAAAGGCTACGCTGGACCCATGCACGACGAGCCGAGTCTCTTTGGGGATTTGCTCGCGTTGGCCCGGCTTCGGTGGGTCCGGGAGATGGCCCGTCGACTCGAAGGGCAAGGATTCGACGACTACCGCCGCAGCGACGCGATAGCCCTGCGATGGCTGGTCCGGGGCCCGATGCCCTTGGGCGAGCTGGCGAGCACCCTCGACGTCACGCGCCAGGCCTCGCGAAAGGTCGTCGACGGCCTTGTCTCGCGAGGTTACGCGCTGGTCGAGCGTGATCGACACGACGCCCGGCGACTCAACGTGCAGCTGACCGAGTTGGGAGCGCTCTACGCCCGGGCGGTCATCGACACCATCGAGGAGCTCAACGCGCAGCTCGACCGGCGCACCGATCCCTACGACATGGCCGTCGTAAAGTCGGTCCTGCGCAGCGTGTCTACGCTCTATGGGAATGATTAAGCGAGTCACTCCTGCCTGAGGATCCCCCTCTCGACGACCCGGGAGCCCGGGTGCGCAGGATCCTGACGACGTTGGGCAAGACCAACCTCGACCACGTCGAGGTCGGTGAGGGCTTGAACCTCGGGCGAGTCAGCATCGTCCACGGCGACCACGCGCAGGTCATCTGGTGCGACGCCGGCGGCCACGAAAAGACCTCGTCATGCCAGTACGCCACCAATCTGAACCTGCGCCCGGTGGCGGGCGACTGGATCGCCCTGCGTGACCGCTACATCGTCGAGGTCCTCGAGCGACGCAACTCCTTGCGCCGGCCGCACCCCAACCTGCGCGACGTCCAGGTGCTGGCGGCGAACCTGGACCTCGTACTGCTGGTCGTGCCTATCGACCGCGGTCTCAACGTGCGCATGCTCGAACGCTTCGCCGTCATGGCTTTCGACAGCGGCGCGCGCCCTCTGGTGGTCCTCACCAAGGCTGACGAGACGAGTGACGCCGACGCGCTGGAGGCTCAGACGGCACTGACGGTCCCCGGCGTCGAGGTACTGATCACGAGTTCGCGCAGTGGTGAGGGCATTGAGCGCCTGCGCGAACTGCTGCACGAAGGCGTCACCGCGGTGATGCTCGGTGCGTCCGGGGCCGGAAAGACCTCGTTACTCAACGTCCTCGAAGGGAGCAACGAAACGACACTGAGCGTGGGATCGAGCGGAGAGGGCCGTCACGCCACCACCACCCGCAAGCTCTACCGCCTCTCGAGCGGTGGCGTGCTGCTCGACATTCCCGGCATCCGGCTGGTCGACCTCATGAGCGGGCAAGAGGGAGTGCAGGAGACCTTCAGCGACATCGCCGAGATCGCCCAGGGCTGTCGATTCAGGGATTGCCGTCACGACGGCGACGAAGGATGCGCGGTCCAGGCCGCCGTGGAGGCCGGTGACCTGCCCGCCCGCCGGCTCGCGAATTGGCGATTGATCCAGTCTCAATTGACCGGTCGGACACGCCGTCGAGATCCGGCCACCCAGGCCGCCAAGCGACGCCGGCGTCACTAGGGCGCTTCACACCTACCTGCGTTCGATGAGGTCCATGTAGTCGTCGCGCCAGAGGTCGAAGTACTCCTCGGGCAACAACACGGCGTGGGTGGGATCGAGTGCCTCGACGAAGGGGCGCTCGTGGCTCACCGCCACGATCGTGCCCTTCCACTGGTGCATCATCACGCCCAGCGCCTCGACACTCGCGGGATCAAGGTTATTGGTGGGCTCGTCCAGGAGCAGGAGATTGGCGTCGGAGGCCGCGAGGATGGCGATGGCCAGCTTGGCCCGCTCACCTCCCGACAGCGTCGACGGCATCTGGTGCGCCGCGGAACCCTTAAGGCCAAAGGCCCCCAGCAGCGCGCGGCGCTGCACCTCGGTCACAACGGTGGCGTTGTCGAGATGACTCAACACGCTCTTGGAGAAATCGAGCTGCTCGTGCTCCTGCGCGAAGTAGCCGACCGTGACATTGGCGCCGAACTTCACCACGCCGGTCTGCGCCTTCTGGGTCCCAGCCAGACAACGCAGCAGCGACGACTTGCCTGCGCCGTTCTTACCCACGATGAGGATGCGATCCCCGCGGCGCGTGATGAAGTTCACGTCGCGCAGCACTTCGACCGAACCGTAACGAACGGCCACGTGCTCTACCGTCATCGGTACGTCGCCGCTACGCGGAGGGTGCGGCAGCTTGAAGACGACCTTGCGTTCCTTTTTGGTCACCTCGACGTGGCTGTCCTGGAGTTTCTCCACCTTGCGGTCGAGCACCTTGGCGAGACGCGCCCGTTTCTCGGTCTGGCCTCGCATGCTGTCGGCCAGCGTCTTCATGCGCGCGATCTGCTCGTCCTGGTGGGCGCCGAGCTTCTCCTCGCTGAGACGTCGCGCCTCCTCCTGCTGAAGGAACTTCGTGTAGTTGCCCTTGTACTCACGCATCTGACCATCGCGCAGCGCGAGCACTCGATCGATGGACTTGTCCAACAGGGGCAAGTCGTGGCTTATCACCAGCACCGTGCCGCGGAACTGCTCCAGCTCTTCGAAGAGCCAGGCCTTGGCCGCCTTGTCGAGATGGTTCGTCGGTTCGTCGAGCACCATGGTTTCGGGCTGCTCGTACAGCACCCGCATGAGGTCGACGCGCCGGCGCTGTCCACCCGACAAGGAATCCAGGTCCTCGAGGAGCAACTGTTCGGGCAGGCCGAGGCCATCGGCGAGCCGAGCCACCTCGGACTCCGCCTCGTAGCCGCCCCGCTCCCGGAACGTCTCCTCGAGGCTGGTAAAGCGTTCAATCGTTTCCTCCGTCGGCTCCGCCGCGAGGGCGTGGCGGGCGTGCTGCATGTCGGCGTCGATCTGATCGAGGCCCCTGGCCGAGAGCACGTGCGATAGCCCGATCGGCTCAACGCCCAGTCCCCCGACGACCGGCTCCTGGGGCAGGTGGCTAAGAGTGCCTTGATGTTGCACGGTGCCGGTGATGCGAAGGTGCTCCGGCGTCTGGCCGAGTAGCACGGAGAGCAACGTCGACTTACCGGCACCGTTGCGACCGACGAGGCCGACCTTCTCGCCGTTTCCGACGGTGAACGACACGGGGCTCAAAATGCGGCGTGCGCCAATCTCTATACCCAAATCCCGGACTATGAGCATTTAGAGTCTCAGAAGCTCGGTGGTGACTGTCAGTTTCTCCGGGAACCACGGGCGTGACGCGACATTGAGCGTGGACGTACTTGACGCCAGGGCTCCGTGACCGCCAGCACCAATCCGGCGACCGGAACCCGTTGCTCGCGCCGGTCGACGTGGTGGTGTCGCGGCGAAGGGAGAAGTCATACCAACCATGATACGGCGGCCCGCTGCGACGCCCTTCACGGCGATCGTCCGGCCCGTCGACGCTTGGCCCGGCGTGTGCCACGATGGTCGCGTGAGCCCGGCCTTCGTGATCGACGTGTGGAGCGACGTCGTCTGCCCCTTCTGCTACCTCGGCTCGAGGCAACTCGAGGCCGCCCTTCGCGGGTTTGAGCACCGCGACGAGGTCGCCATTCGACCAAGGGCCTTCGAGCTTGACCCGAAAGCGGCCCCCGACTACGACCTCACCCTCGACGAGTTGCTGGCCGCCAAGTACGGAATGCCGCTCGAACGCGCCCGCACGCTCAACCAGAGGTTAGAGAACGACGCGGCGGCGCTGGGCATGTCGTGGTCCATGGATCGCGCGCGGCCGTCGAATACCTTCGACGCCCATCGCGTGATCGCGCTCGCGTCGATCCAGGGACTTCAAGAGCAGATGAGTCAACGGCTCTTCCTCGCCTACTTCAGCGAAGGTCAGCTTCTTAGCGACCACGACACGCTTGACGCGCTGGCGAACGAGGTCGGCCTGAGCGGGGCCGATGAACTGTGGCGCGGCGACGATTTCTCCCAGGACGTGCGCGCCGACGAGCTACAAGCCCAGGAGCTCGGCATCACGGGGGTCCCGACCTTCCTGCTCGACGAGAAATTCATGGTGGTCGGGGCGCAGGGTCCCGACAAGATCCTCGACGCCCTGACGAGGGCGTGGGAGCGGCGTTAGGTCAGTCTTCGGGCTCCGCCGGCACGACCGCGGCCGTCGCCACCGTATGGCCCTCGTCGAGGTTCATCACCCGCACGCCCGTCGCGTCACGTCCCTGTGATGAGACCTCCCGCACGGGGGTTCGGATCAGTACGCCGCCACTCGACGCCAGGAGCAGCTCGTCGCCCAGTTCGGCCATGAAGGCGGCGACGACAAATCCCCGGGCGGCGGTGAGTTTGATCGCCCGCACGCCCAGTCCCCCGCGTCCTTGCCGGTTGAAGCGTTCCGTTTTCACGCGCTTGCCGAAACCGGTGTCGGTCACCAGGAAAAGATCCGCACCTTCTCGTACCACGTCCAGCGAGATGGCCTTGTCGTCGTCCCGGAGTTTGATGCCGCGCACGCCGGTTGAATCGCGACCAACCTCGCGGACCTCCTCCTCGTTGAAACGAATGGACATGCCGCGGAACGTGACGAGCATGAGGTCGTCGTTCCCGCTGGTCGCCACCACGCGCACCACCTCATCGCCGTCGCGCAGCTTGATCGCGATCCAGCCTTCGCGACGAGACTTGTCGTACTCGCTGAACGCGGTCTTCTTCACCGTGCCGTCAGCGGTGGCGAACACGAGGAACTCGTCGTCGGGGAAGTCCTTGGTCGTGACGATCGCCTGGATCGATTCGCCCGGCTGGAGGTTCAAGAGGTTGACCACCGCCGTGCCCTTGGCCGTGCGCTCCTTCATCGGGATCTCGTGGCCGCGCAAGCGAAACACGCGTCCGCGGTTCGAGAACAGCAGCACGTACGCGTGGGTCGTCGTGTGGATGATCTGTTCGACGAAGTCCTCGTCGCGGAGCTTCGCGCCCTGCACGCCACGGCCTCCGCGGCCCTGGACCCGGAACGCGTCCGCGGCGACTGACTTCACGTAGCCCGCCTGAGTCATGGTGATGACGATGTCCTCATCCTTGATGAGATCCTCCACACCCAGCTCGCCCGGGTCGTTCACGATCTCGGTGACGCGGTCGTTCGAATACTTGTTCCTGATTACCGTGAGCTCCTCGGCGATCACCGCGCGCAACTTCTCGTCGCTGGCGAGGATGGCCCGAAGCTCCGCGATCGTCTCGCGCAGCTTCGCCATCTCCTCTTCCAGTTCGCTGCGACCGAGTCGCGTGAGACGCCCGAGGGTCATGTCCAGGATGTGGTTGGCCTGCTCCTCCGAGAACTCGAAGGGGGCGGCCATGAGCGCCGTCCGAGCGGCCGGACGGTCATCGGATCCCCGGATGGTCGCGATGACCTGGTCCAGCATGTCAATCGCCTTGAGCAGGCCTTCGACAATGTGTGCGCGCGCTTCGGCCTTGCGCAGACGGAACTGCGTGCGACGGGTCACGACCTCGACCTGATGCGCGATGTAGTGCGACAGCGCCTGGACCAAGGACAGCGTTCGTGGCACCCCGTCGACCAGGGCCAGCATGTTCACCGCGAAGGTGGTCTGGAGGGACGTGTTCTTGTAGAGCTTGTTGAGGACCACGTTCGCGTTGGCGTCACGCTTGAGGCGGATCACCAATCGCGCCTGGCGTCCCGCGGAGTCGTTCTGCACGGCCGAAATCCCATCGAGATCGCCGTTCTTCACCAAGTCGTAGATCTTCTCCTCGATGGCCTCGACGGATACCTCGTAGGGGAACTCGGTCACCACGATTCGTACGTCGTTTCGCACTTCCTCGATCTCCGCGACCGCACGCATCTTTATCGAACCCCGTCCGGTCCGGTACGCGTCGAGAATGCCCTGGCGACCGAGGATCTGGGCGCCGGTGGGGAAATCAGGTCCTCGAACGAAGTTCATGAGGTCGTCGGACGTGGCGGCCGGGTGGGCCAGAAGGTGCAGGGTCGCGTCGATAACCTCACCCAGGTTGTGAGGCGGGATCTTGGTAGCCATTCCCACCGCGATGCCCTGCGATCCGTTGACCAACAGATTGGGATAGCGAGACGGCAGGACCGTGGGCTGCTGGGTGGTGTTGTCGTAATTCGGCTCGAAGTCGACCGTCTCTTCGTCGATGGAGTCGAGCATCTCGAGCGCCAGAGGCGCCAGGCGACATTCGGTGTATCGCATCGCCGCGGCGCCCTCGTCAGGACCAGTACCTCCGAAGTTCCCGTGGCCACTGATGAGTGGATGACGCATCGCGAAGTCCTGCACCATGCGCACGAGCGCGTCGTAAATGGCGCTGTCGCCGTGGGGGTGATACGTACCCATCACCGAACCGACCACGCTCGCGCATTTCGAATACGGCCGGTCGGGGCGCAAACCCTGGTCGAACATCGAGTAAAGGATTCGCCGGTGCACCGGCTTGAGGCCGTCGCGGGCGTCGGGCAAGGCCCGTGACACGATGACCGACATGGAGTACTCCAGGAACGACCGTTCCATCTCGAGGTTGATCTCGATCGGCTCAATGTAGCCGATCACCTCCTCCAAGGGAGGCACGGTGCCGTCACCGGAATTTGTCTTGCGTGCCATGGCTCTCTCGTCCTAGATGTCTAGGAAGCGAACGTCTTTCGCGTTGGTCTGAATGAAATGGCGGCGTTGGGGGACGTCGTCGCCCATGAGGATCGAACAGACTTCGTCGGCTAAGGCCGCCTGCTCCACCGTGATCTGCAGCAACGCGCGCTTGGTCGGATCCATGGTCGTGTCGCGCAATTCGTCGTAGTCCATCTCACCCAGTCCCTTGAGCCGCTGGAAATCGTTCTTGTGGCCGGGGTTGTCAAGTAGGAACTTGGTCTTCTGATTGTCGTCACCGAGGTAGACCTTCTCCCTGCCGACCAGGGTCGAGTAGAGCGGCGGTTGGGCCACGTAGATATGACCGTTGTTCACCAGTTCCGTCATCTGTCGAAAGAAGAACGTCAACAGCAGCGTGCGGATGTGGCTGCCATCGACGTCCGCGTCGGCCATCAGGATGATCTTGTCGTAGCGCACCTTCGTCACGTCGAAGTCAGCCTCGACGCCGGCGCCGATGGCCGAGATGAGCGCTTGAATTTCGGTGTTCTTGAGTATCTTGTCCGATCGCGCCTTCTCGACGTTGAGAATCTTTCCCCGTATCGGAAGGATGGCCTGATTGCGTGGATTACGCGCGTCCTTCGCCGATCCACCGGCCGAGTTTCCCTCGACGATGAAAAGCTCGCATTCGCGCGGATCGTTCGACGAACAGTCGACGAGCTTTCCCGGCAGGCCCGCCCCGTCGAGCGCGCTCTTTCGCCGAGTTAGGTCCCGAGCCTGGCGCGCCGCCATTCGCGCCCGAGATGCCTGGACGGCCTTGGCGACGACCTGGCCACCCTCTCGGGGGTTCTCTTCGAGCCAGTCCGCCAACTTCTCGTTGGTCGCACGCTCGACCAGGGAGCGGATGGAGACGTTGCCGAGCTTGCCCTTGGTCTGACCCTCGAACTGAGGATCCGTGAGGCGCACCGAGATGATCGCGGTGAGCCCCTCTCGGATGTCTTCGCCTAGTAGGTTCTCGTCCTTCTCCTTGAGCAGGTTGCGCTTGCGCGCGTAACGATTCACCACGTTGGTGATCGCCTTTCGGAATCCCTCTTCGTGCATGCCACCCTCGATGGTGGCGATTCCGTTGGCGAAGGAGTGGATGCTCTCGTAGTAGCCGGAATTCCATTGGAACGCGACCTCGACCTCCTGGCCGTCTTCCGACTGTTCGTAGAACCCGACCTTGCGGAAGAGGGACTCCTTGGCGTTGTTGAGGTGGCGCACGTAGTCGACGATGCCGCCGTTGTACTTGTACGTCTCCTTCGACTCGCGCCCCTTGCGCTCATCGACGAAGCGAATCTCGAGGCCGCGATTGAGAAAGGCCATTATCTGCAAGCGCTCGGTCACGGTCTGCGCACGAAAGTCGACCTCGTCGAAAATTGACGGGTCCGGCGTGAACGTCACCGTGGTGCCCGTACGCCCGTGTTGCGCAGGACCAACAACCTTGAGTCGGCTCTGAGGCTTGCCGCCATCCTTGAACATCATCTGGTAGTGCTTGTCGTTTCGATAAATATCGAGGGTCAATTCAGTGGAGAGGGCGTTGACCACGGACGCGCCAACACCGTGCAATCCTCCGGAGACTTTGTAGCCTTCACCGCCGAACTTTCCGCCGGCGTGCAAGGTCGTGTACACCACTTCGGCCGCGCTCTTGCCCGGGTACTGGGCGTGTTCGTCGACCGGAATGCCACGGCCATCGTCGATGACCCGGACGCTTCCGTTGGCCATGATCGTGACGTCGATCCGGCTGCAGTAGCCCGCCATCGCCTCGTCAACGGCGTTGTCCACCACCTCGGTAATGAGGTGGTGGAGCCCGGCGGGCCCCGTTGAACCGATGTACATTCCTGGACGAAGCCTTACCGGTTCCAGTCCTTCAAGAACAGTGATGTCACTTGCGTCGTAGCTGGGTGATCCCTTGGACATCTGGGCCACGAAGGATTCCTTTCGACTGAAGATTTCGGCGCTAGCGCGCTGTCGAGACGCAACATTTCGACGTATATATCCTACCCGATTTGGTGTAACAAGAGCACGTCCAACGGTCGCATTGACGAGGTACTTTGGCCTCTTTTACGAGTCCTTCAACACCGTTCTCACGGAGGTTGGAGCACGCCCGCCGAGTGACGCAAAACCAGCCACGATCGCCGGGGCGTCGGAGGACACGCGCTGGGCAAAGGCGCCCGACGGAACACTCACGAGAAGCACGCCGTTCTTCACGAACTCGGGTCGGCAATGCTGCGCGATGACCGGGTCAACGACGCTGGGCCACATGGTTCGGATCTCATCGATCAGACGAAGGTCGACCCTTCGTAGCCGTCCCGCCATCACATCGAGCAGTTCTGCGAGCCCTCGCGGTTGATCGTCTCGGCGGCTCATGGGCGTTCCTTCGAGAGGTCGATCACGGCGGCCGGACTCATACCCGAGGGTAGCGGAGATGCTGTGGTTACTAGGGTTTGGCCCGCCGGAAGAAGGTTCAGAAGACGATCGCTCCGAGATGGATCAAGCTCACTGAAGACGTCATCGAGCAACAAGAGAGGGTCGATACCACGGCATTGCTGCACGAGGGAGTGACCCGCGAGGCGGAGCGCGAGCGCGAGCGAGCGTTGCTCCCCTTGCGATGCTTGACGACGCGCGTCACGATCATCCAAGGTGAGCGCGATGTCGTCACGTTGCGGTCCGATAGTCGTGTAGCCACGAAAGCGGTCGTCGTCCAACGAGTCTTGGAGCGTCTTAAGAAGGTCTCCTTCCCAGGACTGCTCGTAGAGGATTCCGACGCGCAGATCGTCGTGAGCGAGCTCCTGATAGAACCGGGCCACGAGCGGCGCAAGATCGTCTAGAACCTTTCGCCGCACGCGCACGAGTTCCTCGCTGACGAGTGAGAAATCGTTTGACCAAATATCAAGCTCATCGCGCTGGACTGGCGTCGGGCGATCTCCCATCAGGGCGCGCAGCAATGCATTTCTTTGACTAAGGATTCTCGTAAAACGCTCGATGATGTCGCCGGTGCCGAGGTCGACATCGGTCATCAGATGCGTGAGAAAGGCGCGACGATTCTCCGGCCCTTGGCGAACCACATCGACTCCTTCGGGGGTGAATATCGTGAGGGGAAGCACGTTGCCGAGGTCAGCCCGTGACAACGGTCGTTGGCCATTCACCAGCATCTTCTTGGTCGTGTTCCGCGCGTTGCGCGTCAGCGTGAGATCGACCTGGACGCGACGTTCTCGCTGGAAGAGTACGCCGTGTATCTCGGCCATCGTGGTAGTGCTTCGAATCATGTCACTCGCCGTCGTGGTGCGAAATGACGACGCTGTTGCGAGCGCGTACACGGCCTCGAGGATGGAAGTCTTTCCGGTGCCGTTCGGCGAGAGGAGGACGGTGACGGCGTCGCGGTCGGGGGTGAAGTGAAACTCCCGAAAGAGACGGAAATCCCTAAGTTCGAGTTCGTGGAGACCCACGATCAGTCCGAACTACTGAACGCGAACGGGCATGAGGAGATAACGAAACCTGGTGTCGTCTACTCCGTGCACCATGGCGGGACGCACTGAATCGGACATCTCGAGAATGACTTCGTCCCCGGGAACCGCTTCGATACCGTCAATGAGGAAGCTTGGATTGAAGGCGATAGTTATTTCCTCGCCGTTGTAGTCCGCGTCAACGTTGTCTTCCACATCACCCGCGTCATGACTCTGCGTTCTTATTTCAATACTCTTGTCTTTGGTTGTCAATCGCACCGACGACGTCGAATCCTTCGCGAGCAACTTGGCCCGCTTGAGAGATGTGAGGAGGGTGTCTTTGGCCACCCGCAGCTGGTTCGGGTAGCTCGCCGGAATCAACTGCAATACCGAGGGGTAATTACCCTCGATGAGCCGCGACGCAATGCTGGTTGTACCTACGACGAAACAGATCTCTGCCTCGGTGAGCGTGACACCGATCTGTGCGTCATGAGCCAACGTCGCTGCCGCTCGTTGTAGTTCCTGCAGTGCCCGAGCGGGAACCAGAAGGTCCTGAGATCCACCCACTCCTTCAACGCCGGGAACGTCTCGAACTGCCAGCCGATACGAATCGGTCGCGATCAGACGAAGGGAACCATTATCCGTGGTGAAAAGCACCCCCGTAAGGAGTGGGCGCGCGTCGTCGTTCGCTGCGGCGCGTACCACCTGATTGAGGCCTTGTATCAAGTCAAGGGCAGCAATCGACGTCAGAGAGCCGGCCACTGGCGGAAGTTTTGGGTAATCCATGACCGAAAACGTGCGAAGGGAGAATTTCGCCCGGCCTAGAGAAACCTCAACGTTCTCGTCGTTGCCTGAGATCGTCACCGCTCCTGCTTCAAGGGAGCGAACTGCGTCGACGATCAACCGTGCCGGCACCACGGTTGATCCATCTTCAATACCAATGACATCGACGGTCGTGCGCACCGTGATATCGAGATCGGTTCCCGTGACGGTCAACTGATTACCAACCAAGGAAAGAAGGATGCCGGAGGACGCGCCGATGATGCGCGTCGCTACGACACGACTCGCTGCGCTCAACGCTTCAACAAGGATGTCGCGTTCTGATTTGAACTTCACTGAATTACCTTTCCTCAACTACTGAGATTATGGTGTGTTTTTCTATAACAAGAAGTCTTAGTAGTAGTAGGTCTGTGGCTTTGTGGATTAGTCACCAAAAGACCTGATAGAACGCAGATTATTATTTCAATTCTTTACACACCTCTGTGACTAACTCCTTCAACCCTAAAAATTCAACCATCAAGTCATGTGCGCTTCACATCAGTTCTCAACGTCTAATCAACAAGTCATCCCAAAGGTTGCGCACAAACTACTCTCTGTTCTCCCCTTGTAACCGGCGCTTGAGTTGATTGATCTGAGAGAGGGTTTCGGCGTTGAGTGCAATTTGCTCACGGATCTTCTCAACACCACTGATTACCGTCGTGTGATTGCGACCATCAAAGATTCGGGCAATCATCGGATAGGAGTAATTGGTGAGCAGGTCGCGTATCAGGTACATCGCTACGTGGCGCGCGTGCACCAGTGGCCGTAGTCGCTTGGCCCCTCGGACATCTTCGACTGAAAGTCCGTAGAACTCCGAAACAACGGCCAGTATTGTCTCTGGTTTCAATATCACCTGTTCCTGGCCCAGATTTGTGAGGTGAGCCTTGGCCAGTTCGAGAGAGATGGGTTCCTGGCGCAAGTTGGCGAATGCCCTCAGCATGGTGATCGAGCCTTCGAGCTCGCGGATGTTGTCTCTCACCCGTTGGGCGATCCACTCCGCGACGTCGCTGGGCAGTGCGATGCCTTCCCGTTCGGCCTTCGATCGAAGAATCGCAATACGTGTCTCGAGGTCGGGCTGATCGATCTCGGTGACGAGGCCCTGCAGCAAGCGGCTTCGAAAGCGGTCCTGCAGTCCCGCGAGATCGCGTGGAGATCGATCGGAGGTGAGCACGATCTGCTTGCCGTCACCGTGGAGCGCGTTGTACGTGTGGAAGATCTCTTCGTGGAACGTTTCTCCTCGCGTCTCCATGAACTGAATGTCATCGATGAGCAACACGTCATTCTCTCGGTAGCGCTCGTGCAACGCCAGCTGCGTTCTCGTTTGGATGGCGCGAATGAAGTCGTTGAGGAAGGTCTCCGTGGAGACGTACAGCACTTTGCGACCGGGGTAGTTCTCCTGGACGTAGTTGCCGATGGCGTGAAGCAGGTGGGTCTTGCCCAGACCCGAGTTGCCGTAAATCATGAGGGGATTGTAGGCGCGACCAGGTGTTTCGGCGACGGACTGAGCGGCCGCGAAGGCGAGGCGGTTGGACGAACCAGGAACGAACGAATCAAAGGTCATGCGCGGGTCGAGTCGAGCTGGGCGGTCGACGCTGGGGACGAACGAGACGGTATCGAAACTGTTTGCTGGCTCCTCGACTTCGTCACTCACTGTGTTCACCGAGTCTTCACTCAGCGTTAAGGAAACTTGCACCTCGGCGCCGATCAATCGCTGCGCCTGTTCGGTGATGAAAGGGAGGTAACGCTGTTGAACTCGTTGCAACTGAATTTGGTTTGGCGCGCCGATGACGAGCTGGTTGTCGTGGTAATCCACAAGGCGCAGTGTGCTTAATCCCGCCGACCAGACGGACTCAGAAGCATTGCCACGTAAGGAGTCCCGTAAAGCTAACCAGATCTCGTCACTGCTCTGCATCCGTCCCTCCACAGGTCGACACTGACATTATCCACAAGCAGAGTCGCTTCGCGAATGAATCTGGTGTCCTCGGGGAGTGTTACCCTACTCCGTTTTCGTCCGTCGTGCCGGGGCGCTGGCCGCGTCGGATAAGATTGCTCCCAGTTGTGTGCCAGCGACCCCCAGGGGGTACCGCGAAGCGCACCCAAATAGTTTGAGAAGAGGTTTTGTGAAGAGAACGTATCAACCAAATAAGAGGAAAAGGGCAAAAACGCACGGTTTTCGTGCTCGTATGCGCACCCGGGCGGGTCGGGCCATTCTCAAGGCCCGTCGCGACAAGGGCCGCCACGAGCTGACGGTCTGAGCAAAGGGTGCCCGGTCGGGTTCGCACCCGACGGCAGTTCGCACTTTTTGCCACACCGACGGGACGGGGTCAGAGCGGGCCATTGCGAATAAGTTTCGTAACCGGCGCCGACGAGGATCCTGCGGTCAATGTGGCGTACGCGATCAGCCGGAAGGTGGGAAATGCCGTTGCGCGCAACAGAATCCGACGGCGCCTGCGATCACTAATCGACAACCTTATCCCTCAACCGTATCCAGGAAACTACCTGATCAAGTGCGGATTAGAGACAGGAAATCTCTCCTATGACGAACTTCACCTCCACCTCGAGCAAGCGTTATCGCGAGCCGGGGCACGAAACTGACGCCACGCTTGGCGCGCGGGCGCTCCTGGGGGCCATTGCGGCCTATCAGCGGCTGACCGCGGGGAGAATTGCGCCTTGTCGGTTCTATCCTTCGTGCTCGCACTACGCCCGTGAGGCCGTCGAGGTCCACGGCGCATGGCGCGGAGCGGGACTAGCCCTGCGACGACTCAGCCGCTGTCGACCTTTGGGTCCGCACGGCATTGACCTCGTACCCCTCCCGAAGAAAGTCAGGAGCACTGAGTCATGAGTTCCTTTAAACACGCCATCGGCAGTGTCTTCCAGCCGATTTTCCATGTCGTGGGCTGGCTTTTAGCGCTTTGTTATGACTTGATCCCCAACTACGCGGTGGCGATAATCCTCCTGACGATCATCATCATGGCGGTTCTGACCCCCTTCACCATCAAGAGCACCAAGTCGATGATGGCGATGCAGAAGCTGCAGCCCGAAATCAAGAAGCTTCAAGTGAAGTACAAGGGTCCCGAAAATCGCCAGCAGTTGAACGAAGAGATGATGAAGCTCTACCGCGAGGAAGGCGCCAACCCGATTGGCGGCTGCCTGCCGATGCTGCTGCAAATGCCGTTCCTCTTCATTCTTTACAGTGTCATCAAGGGGTTGGCCAACCAGGTCCTGGTAAAGGGCAAATTGACCTCGATGCCTCGCTACATCCCGGCATCCTCAAAGATGTACAAGAACCTGATTGCTTCGCACGGACAGATCAAGGCTTTCGGGATGGACTTGAACCTTAAGGCCTTCAGCATTCACAGTTCTTTCGCCGCTCAGATACCCTTCTTCGTGTTTGTGGCCGTCGCCGTGGCGTTGCAGTACTTCCAGATGGCTCAAATGACGAACCGCAGCAAGAAGTCCGGCACGACCCTGCCACCCCAGCAACTGATGATGCAGCGCTTTTTCCCGATTATTTTTGCATACTTCTATCTGGTTATCCCTGCAGCGGTGGTACTGTATATGATTATTTCTACAACTATTCGCATAATTACTCAGGATTTGATGTTTCGAACCGGCGTGTCGAATCCCAACAAGGGTAAAGAGGGATTGGTAGCGGGTCAACCAAAAGAGATCCCGGCCGTCGAAGAGCAGCCGTCAAACCCCAAACCGCCGGCCAAGCCGCAGGCGAAACCCCAGGCCAAGCCGCAGGCGAAGGCCCAACCGAGATCTCAGCCGAGGCCTCAGGCAAACTCACGCTCCAAAGCGAAGCGGAAACGAAGGGAGCGATAACCCATGGACTGGGTAGAAACCACCGGAAAATCAATTGATGAGGCGACCGATCGGGCGCTAGCTCATCTCGGAGTGCATCGTGACGACGCCGAGGTTGAAGTTATTGAAGAACCTAAGGCCGGTCTCTTCGGGCGTATTCGCGGTGAGGCACGAGTGCGAGCCCGGGTCCGCCCATCTGGCCCGAGGCCGAAGCGATCTCGTCGCTCGGGTGGACGTGAGGATCGACCGCGTAATGCGGCCGTTCGCCCAGAAAAGCCGCGCTCTACGACTTCCAGCCAAGGGGATTCGCCCCGTCGGGAACGCGAACAATCGAACCGCCCGCGTCGCTCCAATCCAGGGGCGCAGAGTGGCGCAACACAATCTGAAAAGAATCCAATGAAGGAGGACACCATGGCTGAAGGAATTTCGCTAGCCGAGCAAGGTTCGATCGCAAAGGAGTTTCTCATGGGACTTCTGGCATCGATGAACATAAGTGCCGAAGTGTCGGTGAAGGAGCTGGACGACGAGACTGTGGAGCTGTCCGTCAATGCGAATCCGCCGACCGAGTTGGGTGTCCTCGTGGGTCCTCGTGGGACAACGCTTCAGGCCCTGCAAGAGGTCACCCGAACCGTGGTGCAATCGAAGAGTCCCAGCCGGACCGATCGGATTCTGGTTGATGTGGCGCAGTACCGGGAACGCCGGGTCGCGGCGTTGGGGCGTTTCGCTCAACAAGTGGCCAAGGAAGTCAGTGACACCGGGGAGGAACGAGCTCTTGAACCCATGTCAGCGGCAGACCGTAAGGCGATCCACGACGCGTTAACCGACAACCCGAGTGTGAGCACCCGTTCCGAAGGCGAGGAACCGCGTCGTTTCGTGGTGGTTGTCCCGGCATAATCGACCAGTGAAAAGTTCTTGGTTACCCCGCGCCCTCGAAGATTCAAGGGCGCGGGGTTTTTTAGGCCCCGCAGCCATTGAGATCCAGATCAATCATGCTTTAGGGTTTGCTGAATGTTGGGAAGGTCTGCATACCTCCCGGCCGGAGGCTTTTTTGGACCTCGGGAGTGGTGGCGGACTACCGGGGCTGGTCTTACTTGACCGATGGGGTACCCGCGCGGTGCTCGTAGATTCCATGGAGAAGCGAACAGGGTTCCTAAGGGACGTTCTCACCCAGCCCGATGCGCCGCTCGGTGGCGAAGTGATCACTGGTCGTGCCGAAGAACTCGCCCGAGGGGCCTTCCTATCAGGTATGTTCGATCTCGTCACGGCTCGATCATTCGGTCCGCCAGCCGTTACGGCCGAGTGCGCCGCGAGATTTCTAAAGGTGGGAGGAACCCTGGTGGTCTCCGAACCGCCTGAGGACCGTGAAGTCGGGCGATGGAATGTCGAAATCCTTGCGAAGCTTGGCCTGGAGCCACTGGGTCGTGTCCGTTACGGTGCAGCGTTTCAGATTTTGACGAAAATCAAGCCAACGCCCAAGGATTATCCTCGTGGGATCGGCACGCCCAATAAGTTTCCCCTGTTCTAATGTTTCACGTGAAACAATCTGAGATCTGATTTCCGACTCATCCACGAATGTTTCACGTGAAACAATCTTGGACAGGGAGATCAACCAACTTATAGTGTTTCACGTGAAACATTGTTGTGCGGGCGCCACCTGCCCCCGCGGTCCACGTTCGCGAAATGCGTGCAACAAAGGGGATTTGGAAATGAAGCGGCCTTGCGTTGATCAAGTCAACGACTGGGCGTCAATGTTTCACGTGAAACATCGGTACTTGACGGGTCGTCAAAAACCGTGTTGAATGGCATGGTATTCGACGAAGTGTCGGGATGCCCTTAGGCCGGAAAGAGGCTCATGGCGGACGCCAGCGAGATGACGATATTTGCCGTAGCCAACCAAAAGGGCGGTGTCGGTAAGACAACCACCACGATTTCGCTGGGTGCAGCGTTGGCCGAGAAAGGCAAGAGGGTACTGGTCGTCGATCTGGATCCGCAGGGCAACGCCACTACAGGGCTCGGAGTCGATGGGCGGCAGTTCGAACGCTCGGTTTACGATGTTCTCCTGAACGATGTTCCGATGGTGGATATCGTTGAGCCCACCGGCTTCAATAACCTGTTTGTGGCGCCGGCCACGCTTGACCTCGCTGGGGTGGAGCAGGAGTTGGCGGCGGTGATTTCCCGAGAATTACGCCTTAAGAAGGCGCTCACTTCAGTTGAGGGCGACTTCGACTATATATTCATCGACTGTCCCCCGTCGCTGGGCCTCATCACCATAAATGCTTTTGCGGCAGCCACCGACATCCTTGTTCCGGTTCAGACCGAGTTTTACGCGCTTGAAGGTTTAACCCAGCTCCAGCGGATCGTGGATCTCGTTCAGAAGAACTTGAATCCGATGCTTCGTATAACGAAGGTGGTATTGACGATGTACGATTCACGCAACACCCTTTCCATCGACGTCGCGGCGGAGGTTCGACGCCATTTTCCCGAGGAATTATGCCGGTCGGTAATACCTCGAACCGTTCGTCTTGCCGAAGCTCCATCTTTTGGTCAGCCGATCACGATATTCGATCCCACGTCAAAGGGTGCCAAGGCATATTTTGCGCTAGCAGAGGAGATCATCAATGGCTAGGAAACCAGGTTTAGGCAAAGGCCTCGGAGCCCTTATCCCAGAGGGGGCTGCACCGGCGGAAAATCCGGAAGCCACAGAGTCAGCGGGTCCCCTGCGAATGGTGCTCGTCACCTCGATCCGCCCGAATCCCTTCCAGCCGAGAAAGTCGTTCACGGACGAGAGCCTTCAAACGTTGGCCTCGTCGGTACGCGAGCTTGGTGTTCTCCAACCCATAATTGTCCGTCCCGTAGAAGGTGAGCCGAACCTCTTCGAGTTGATTGCTGGCGAGAGGCGTTGGCGCGCCGCGGGTCTGGCCGGCTTAGAGGTCGTTCCTGTGCTGGTGCAGGACGACGTTAATGATCGATTGTCACTTGAGCAGGCCGTTGTAGAGAATCTTCACCGGGTTGACCTCCATCCCCTGGAGGAAGCGGCGGCCTATCAGCAGCTGATCGACGAGTTCGACCTCACGCATGAGCAGGTGGCGCAGCGCGTTGGTAAGAGTCGAGCAAATATTACGAACACGTTACGACTTTTGCAGCTGGGCGAGGTAGCCCAGGCGGCTCTGGCTAGCTCCCAGATAAGTGCTGGTCACGCCCGGTCGCTCCTCGCCATCACTGACTCCGACGCGCAAGCCACCATGGTGGCTCGCGTCATCAAGAACGAACTTTCGGTGCGGGCAACAGAGGATGCGGTGAAGGTTTTCCTTGAACCGAAGGTGATCAGCACCGCCGACGCCTCGTCAAAGCAGGATTCCACCAAGCCGCGACTTCGTCCCGTACCGGACGCCAGCGTGGCCGAGCTTGAACAGTTACTTGAGGATTATCTCGATACGAGGGTTCACGTCGACCTAAAAGGCCGAAACGGCCGAATAATCATCGATTTTGCCGATCTGGACGACCTCGAGAGGATATATATCTCGATTTCCCAGGCAAAATAACCTTCAACTCTCAACTTAAACCATTCGTTGAAGTTATCCCCAAGTTGTGGATGAAGTTGTGGGTTTCTCGTTAAAGTCAGGAAAATAAAGGGTTTTAGGCGCCTCCGAAGGGGTTGAATTTGTAGTCTTTTGGCCCTACCTGTGGAAAACTTCGTCGAAAATACGGCTAATCGTGGTCGATAGTTCGCCCAGGGCCGCTTGAGACAGTTGGCCGTGCTCGATGCGCAGCGTGGTCATGGAAGTTTCGCGCAATATAGGCAAGGCCATTCCCGTGACCTCGACCGGTGGCAACTGCTGGGACCGGGACAGACTTATGGCCAGCGTGCTCGCTAGTTGCTCGCCGTGGCGTGAATGTGATCGGTAACTAGCCCAGTAGTGCAGGTGAAGACCATTGAGATCATCGGTCGACGATATCGAAATGACGGCCGCCGCCCCATGAGCGTTCGCGAAACGCGCCACCTCTTCGTCGGTGGTGTCGCTGAACAGACACACCTCGAAGGAGCTTGAAAGCGCAGAGGAGAGCAGCGTCGCGAGCGGACTCGCGCCGCACAGCACGAGCGGGCCCGAGGAGTTGGTGTTGAAGCCTGCGAGGTCGCGGGCGTCATTGACGAGATGACGATCCGACGTGCTCAACGTCATGCGCGCGAGCTCACGCAGCGTCGCCCTGGTCAGCGTGCCGTCGGGAGTGAGTCCGCAATTACGTTGGAAGTCGGTCAGCGCGTGTTCGAGAGCGGGACCGAATATCCCGTCGATGCGTCCGGGATTGAAGCCAAGTTGGGCGAGGTGGACCTGCAAGTCGGCGACGTCGTCGCCCCGTAAATACGGTCTGGTCAGGTACAAGAGGCGCTTGCCCGGTTGCCAGCCGGCCTCGACGAGTCGCGACCAGGTGGTGGCGTCGGCGACGCCGGTGATGGGCAGTCCTCGAGAGTGCTGGAAGGCCTGGACCGCGAAGGCCGTGCCTTCGCCGTAGTCACCCGCGGGGTCGATGAGCGGCGCGTGGCCGAGGTTGGTCAGCCGTTCTTGGAGCTCCAGTACTCGGGTACCTGAGGCGCCGGGCTTAAGGTCGTCGAGGTTCAGGGTGAACTAGAGGTTCGAGGTGATCTCTTGGAGCAGCGCGCCCTTGGGCTTGGCGCCCACGAGGCGGGCGACCACCTCGCCGTCCTTGAAGAGCAGCAGCGTGGGAATGCTCATGACCGAGAACTTGGTAGCCGTGGCGACGTTGACGTCGACGTCGAGCTTGCCGATGACGAACTTGTCGGCCTGTTCGGTGGCGAACTCTTCGAGGAACGGGGCAATCGTCTTGCAGGGGCCGCACCATTCAGCCCAGAAGTCAACCAATACCGGCTTCTCAGAGGCGCCAATCATCTCGTCGAATGTGGCGTCGGTCAGGGTCGTTATGTGCTCACTCATAGGTTCCTCCAAAGGGGACGCCCCTCGCGAGCGCCGCGGAAATCACCTTAGCGGGACCTTCAGCGTCCCATTGCTTCAAGCCAACGCTCGGCGTCGATGGCCGCGATACAGCCCGAGCCCGCCGACGTGACGGCCTGGCGGTAGACGTGATCCTGCACGTCGCCGGCCGCGAAGAGCCCCTCAATATTGGTGTACGAACCGAGTCCGGTGCGCACGTAGCCGTTCTCCTCGAGATCGACCTGCCCGGCCACCAGGTTGGTGTTGGGGACGTGACCGATGGCGACGAAGACGCCGGTGACGTCGAGCACGCCTTCTTGGCCGGTGACGGTGTCGCGCACGGCGAGGCCGGCCACCTTCTCCTGGCCGAGAACCTCGATGACCTGCGTGTTCCACGCGAAGCGGATCTTCTCGTTGTTAAAGGCACGTTCCTGCATGATCTTGGACGCGCGCAGCGAGTCCCGTCGGTGCACGACGGTGACGCTCGACGCGAAGCGGGTGAGGAAAGTGGCCTCCTCGATGGCCGAGTCACCGCCGCCGATGACCGCGATGTCTTGGCCGCGGAAGAAAAAGCCGTCGCAGGTGGCGCACGTGGAAAGCCCGTGGCTCAGGAGTCGCGCCTCACCCGGCACGTTCATCATCAATGAGCGTGCCCCGGTGGCGAGTATCACCGCGTCGGCGGTGATACTTGCGTCGACGTCGCCGGTCAGCCACGCGCGAAAGGGCCGGGTCGTCGCGTCGAGCTTCTGGACGCGGGTCACGCGTAGGTCGGCTCCGAACCGTTTCGCCTGGTCGCGCATATTGATCATCAGCTCGGGTCCGGTGATGCCGTCGGGGAAGCCCGGGTAGTTCTCGACGTCCGTGGTCACCATGAGTTGGCCGCCCGGTTGATCCGTCGTGGACGACGGCTCGCCCTCGATCACGACGGGGTTCAATTGAGCCCGAGCGGCGTAGATGGCCGCCGTCAACCCGGACGGCCCCGAGCCAATGATGAGGACACTGGTGTGCTCGGTCATTACTTCCTTGACGTTATTGGTCGGCGGCGGCGCCAGATGACCATGCCCGCCACGACGAAGAGGGCCCCGACGACCGCGTAGCTGAGCCACTGGTGGCTCGGAAAGACGTAGACGTCGAAGAGCCGAAAGAGGCCGATGACGAGGGCGATGACCAGCACGATCACCGCCAGCACGATGATCAATCCAAACGCGATGGCCCGGCCGGCCAGGAGGATCGGGCGCAGGATCTTGTCGTGCACGAGGTCCAGCACGTGGTCGAACGAGTGCAGGGCCTTGTCGACGATGTCGGGCTCCCTGGTGTCGTCGGCGTCGTTCACGGTACGAACTTAGCGGTGCGGCGTGTGACTACGCCTCGAGCCAGGCCACGCCGATGATTCCCGGCCCGCCGTGCGTGCCGACGGTGGGACCCATGTCGGCGATTATCAGCGGAAATTCGATGGGAATGTCGCCCACCAGCGTTTCGAGGGCCGCTCGTTCGCTGGAATCACCGTGCACGATGGCGAGGCGGCGCAGGGGAGTGTGCGTGCGCGCCACGGCGACGATGGCGCTGAGCGCCTTGGCGCGCGTTCGTTGGCGGCCGGCCTCGGCGACCACGCCGTTCTTCAGTTCGATGAGGGGTTTGATGGCCAGCACCTGGCCCAGTAGGGCTCGAGCGCCGCCGATGCGCCCGCCCTTGACGAGGTGATCGAGCGTGTCGAGCATCGCGATGACCCCGATCTTGTCGAGCAGCGCCTCGGCGTGCGCGGCGAGTTCGTCGAGCGGGGCACCCCCTTGCGCCAGCTCGGCCACGTCGAGCACGAGCAAGCCCAGCGCCATGGAGGCGGCCTTGGAGTCGATGACCCGCACGGGCATGGTGTCCGCCACCGCGTCGGCCGCGATGACCGCGGCCTGATGCGTGGCCGAGAGCGCGGCCGAGATCGTGAGGGCGATAACGCCGTCGAAGCCGGAATCCCGAGCCCGTTCGTAGGCGCTTTGGAAGGAGCCGGGTGACGGCGCGGCCGTGGCCGGGAGCGTCTTGGAGGCCTTGCACCGTGCCCAGAACTCACTCGGGCTCAGATCGACGCGATCCGTGAATTCCTCGTCGCCGAAGCGGATGCTCAGCGACACGATCTCGATATCGAAGCGGCGCACGAGCTCCTCGGGGAGGTCACAACTGCTGTCACTGATCACACGAACGCGAGCCACGGTCCCCCCTAGTACTACTCAAGACTTACACGTCTCGCCGACCTTCGCTCAGCGCTGCGTTGGCCCAGCAGCACCGCGACGACGTAGGCCACGATTCCGGCGAGGAAGGAGCCGAGAAACCGCGAGACGAGGCCGAGGCCGTGCGTCGAGGCCGACGTGGCGTAGATCAACGCCATGACCAGGGTAGCGAACAGCGACGACCAGAGGCTTCGACGAACGTGGCGCGCCCAGATGACGCCGGCGACGTGCACCTGATGGCGCGCCAGCGCGAAGAGCGCCACGACCGCCGCCGCGCTGTAGGCGATCGAGACGCTCGCGACCAATCCAGCGAGCGAGTGACGCCCGAGCACGACGGCGAGGGCGATGGTGAGGATGTTCTCCAGCGCGTAGAGAAAGAAGACCTCGCGGGCGCGCTGCATGGATTGCAGTCCCCGAACGCAGAGCTGGAACACCGTGAAGCCAGGCAGTCCGGCCGCCAGGACCGCGAGCACGATACCGACCGAGAGCTGCTTGGTGCCGTTGGCGTGATGCAGCGCGATGGCCACGATCGGCTGCGCGAAGACGACCAAGACCAGCGTGCAGGGGATGATGATCACCAGCGACTGGCGAAGGCCGAAGCGCAGCCGATCGCCGAGCCCGGCGAAGTCCTGGCTTGTCGACAGGCCGGCCAGTTGGGGCGTCAGCACCCCCAGCACCGAGACCACCACGACGGCGTAGGGCATCTGCATGATCGACCAGCCGTAGGTGTACGCGCTGATGTTTCCCTTGCCCGGGAGGCCGAACGCGAAGGCCAGGATGACGTAGAGCGAGAGCTGGTTGGTCAGTACCACGAGCAACGTCCAGCTGCCCAGGCGACCGATCGCGCGCAGGGCGGGATCCTTGCGGTCGAAGCGGAACGAGAGTCGCCACAGGTCTGAGCGGGAGAGTGAAGGCAGGAGACAGAGGAACTGCAGGGCGACCCCCAGGGTGGTGCCCAGGCCCAGCCAGAGAAGGTGGTTCGAACCTTGGAGCGAGTGCATGGTGGGCGTGGGGTCCACGAGATGGAACCAGACCAGCACGCCGATGCACACCGCGTTGTTGGCGATGGGCGCCCACGAGCCCGGGGCGAAACGGTTGCGGATGTTGAGCAGCGCCGTCGCGATGCCGATCACGCCGTAGAAGAAGATCTGCGGCACGAACCAACGCAGTAGCGACGTCGCAAGGGCCCGCTGCTGGTGGAGCGTGCTCAGCGAGCGAGTGACCGTGGAGTGGTTGAGGGCGGTGAAGCCCTCGATGATCCACGGGGCCGCGAACCACGCCACCGCCGACGCGACCGTGAGCACCATCAGCGCGCCGGTCACGACGCTGGAGATCGACTTCCAGGCCTTGCGCTCGCCGTCGAGGGCGAGGCGCTCGACGAACACCGGGATGAAGGTGGCGCCCAGGACCCCACCGAGCACCAGGTCGAAGAGCATGTTGGGCACCGTGTTGGCCAGGTTGAAGGCGTCCGCGATCGGCGTGAAGCCGAGCACCCAGGCGAGGACCAGGACGCGCAACAGACCCGTGAGGCGCGAGACGAGGGTGCCACTCGCCATCGAGAACACCCGCGAACCGTGCGACGCCGCGGGGCTCATCGGACGTGACGACCCTTGGGGCGTCGTCGGTACGTGCGTATCCACCAGTAGGCGAGCACGAGGAGCGAGCCGATCGTCAAGAGATAGCCCACCACCGAGGTCCCCGCGATGCGCACCTGGATGGCCGATCGAGCCAGGACGACCTGACCATTGGGGGTGGTGACGATGACCTGGAGGGTGAGGCTGCTGCCGCGATGATTCGACGTCGGCACGCGCAGCGCCGTGGTCGGCGACGCGAGGGTGGTTGCTATGTTGTCGCCCTTGGGAAAGGAGAGGGCGCTGGTGATCAAATGGACCACCACCTTCACCGGATAGTTCGCCCGACTGATCACCGTGATGGGCAAGGCGGTTCCCGGCCCGGTCAGTGTTATGGCTCCCGCGTTGACCGAGAACTGATTGAGTTGGCTGTTGAGGGCATTAAGCGCCCTGGAGATGGCCAGTTGGCGACCCACCGGACTGCCGACCACCTCGCTCTCGGCGACGTCGGCGCTGAGAGCGCTGCTGACGCTGTTGGAGGTCATGCTCTGGTTGTAGGAGTTGACGGCTCCGATGAGCGTGATGAGCGAACCGACGTTGACCCCCGTCCAGGTCGCGGCGCGAGTGCGGGCCATCGTCCGGGTGGCCGGAGCGCCGTCGGTGGCGATGAGTGAGGTGTTGAAGGAGGGGCTCAGGCTGGCCGCGCGCACGAAGGGGTCGTGGCGGAGCCCGCTCATGAGGTCGGCGACGAAGCCGGCGGGCGTGTACGCGGCCGAGGTGACCATGACCACGCTGCGGCTCGATCGGGCGTCGGGCGCCTCGAAATGCAGGAAACTGAGGGTGGCGAGCGTCATGGCGGCACGCCGACCCGGTTCGATCGACTCGTCGGTCGCGAGCTGGGAGAGCGGCTGGTCGATGCTGAGGGCGCTGAGCAGGTGCACCCCCGCCACGTGAAAGGGCGCGCCCCAATTGAGGGTGGACGAAGGGGCGACGCTCAGCGCCGATTCGGGCAGTATGACGTCGCGCACGCCCGCGGCCGCGAGCGCGACGAGGCTGCTCTGCGACGGACGACCGGACAACAGCACCTGGCTGTCGACGTAGCGACCGGTGATGGTGCGCAGCAGCGCCGCCGGAAGGGTCAGCTGCTGGGCCACCTGGGTGCGAAGGTCGTTGGCGACGAGGCCGCTGAAGTCGATGTTGCCGGGCGGGGCCACGATGGCGCGGTGCAGGGGGCTCGCGAGCGCCTCGTTGAGCGCCCCGTCCCAGCGCTGGTTCAGGGCGGCCTTGGTGTAGGGCATGACGCGGCTCAGGGTGCGGTAGTCCGCGCTGAGGGTGATGGGCAGCGAACGGTTGTGCGCGATGGTGTCCAGCACCGCGATGCTTCGGCCCAGGTGCTGGATCGTCAGCGGCTCGAAGGTCTCGATCCAGTTCAGGTGGATCGGCCGTGCGACGGCGGTGGCCTGGATGGCGAAGAGCGACCATTCGGTGGTCGAGGTGTTGTCGATCGTGACCGTGTAGCGCAGCGGATAGACGCCGTCGCACCTCGCCTCCGCACAGGGCAGGCGCATCCGGGGACCCCGCGTGCGACAGGGGCTCTGCTGACGGCCGGGTCGTTGGGTGAAGAGCCCTATGGTCAAGGTCACCGTGCGACGGGCCGCGCACCCCAAGGCCACCGGCCCGGTGCTGGCGACGGCGGACGCCGGTGAACCAGTCCCGTCGATGATCGGGGTGAGCTGTGAGCGCGTCAGGATTCGCGCGAAGAGCGACACCCGCACCTCGGCCTTGATGTGGGGTGAGGGGAGCTCGAGGGAGACGCGAAGGCGAGCCGTGCCGCGCGACGAAAGGGTGACCCACGCGTCCTGGTGCACCACCTTGAACGACGACGTCGTCCCAGCCTGCGCGGCCGAGGGCCACGTCACCGTTGCGAGGCTGAGGAGTACGACGCTGAGCGCCCGCCACCAGGTCGGAAATCGGTGGAACATGCTGCTACAGGCTACCTGCGGTCACGTCGCAACTCGGGCGCCAACTACCCTTCATTCGCAGTGACTACATACGAACAGGCCCACGATCGACTGGTCGATCTTGCACGGCTTTCGCGGCCGCTGGCGCTCGCTTTCCGAGAGGCCGGCTTCAGTCTCTACGCCGTGGGGGGTTCGGTGCGCGACGCGGTGCTCGACGAGCCGCCCGGTGATGACTTCGAGATCGACTTGACGACCAACGCGCGGCCCGACGACATCGAGCGCCTGATGAAGCCGCTCTGTACGTCACTGTGGGAGCAGGGCCGAGCCTTCGGCACCATCGGCGGATTCCTGCGCGACAGCGCCATCAAGGTCGAGATCACGACCTTCCGGTCCGAGGCCTACGGGGATCATTCGCGCAAACCCTCGGTGCAGTGGGGCGATTCGCTGGAGGTCGACCTGAGTCGGCGGGATTTCACGATGAACGCCCTGGCGCTGGACGTGATCGCCCTGCAATCGCCGGAGGCGGCCGTCCAGTCCCTCTTCGACTACTACCACGGCTTCGCCGACCTGGCGGAACGGATACTGCGCACCCCGACTGATCCGGAGGTTCTCTTCAACGACGATCCGTTGCGCATGCTGCGTGCGGCCCGCTTCGCGTCGCGCTTCGGGCTGCGCATCGACGCGCCCATCGAGGCGGCGGCGACCCGGATGGCCGAGCGGCTGACCAAGGTGTCGGCGGAGCGCATCCGCAACGAACTCGACCTGTTGCTGTTGACGCCGCAACCGTCGGCGGGGCTGGACTTCATCGTACGAACGGGACTGGCCGAGTACTTCCTCCCCGAACTGCCGAAACTGCAGCTCGAACAGGACCCCATCCAACAGCACAAGGACGTGCTTAAGCACACGTGGGCGGTCGTCGACAAGACCACGCCCCAACTCGTGCTGCGCCTGGCCGCGCTCTTCCACGACATCGGTAAGCCCGCGACGCGCGAGATCTCGTCGGAAGGCGTGACGTTCCGGTTTCACGAGGTGGTGGGCGCCAAGATGACCCGCAAGCGCATGGTGGCCCTTAAGTATCCCCAGGCGGTGGTCGAGGACGTCACCGCGCTGGTCGAGCTGCACCTGCGTTTCCACACCTACAAGATGGGCTGGAGCGACAAGGCGGTTCGCCGCTACGTGCGTGACGCCGGTCATCTGCTTGATGAGCTGAACGAGTTGACTCGCTGCGACTGCACCACCCGCAACGCGCGCAAGGCGGCCGTGCTGGCCGAGCGGATGGACGAGTTGGAGGTTCGAATCGACGAACTTCGAAAGTCCGAGGACCTCAACCGACTAAGACCGGCGCTCGACGGCGTGGCGGTCATGGAGCTGCTCGAGATTCGACCGGGTCCAGCCGTGGGCCGGGCGCTCGATTTCCTGATGGAGATACGCCTCGACGAGGGCGAGATCACTCCCGCCGAGGCGCGCGTTCGTCTACTCGAGTGGTGGAGCGAGCAGGACGCCTAGGCCCCGAACGTCCGCAGGGCCTTACGGCCAGACCGGGTTCTCGGCGCCGTCGTTGGCGAAGGCCTCGACCATCTCGTGGGCCACGTCGTCGTGGTACTGCACCGGCGGCGACTTCATGAAGTAGGCCGAGGGTCCGATGATCGGACCGCCGAGGCCCCGGTCGAGGGCGACCTTGGCGCAGCGCACGGCGTCGATGATGACGCCGGCGGAGTTGGGCGAGTCCCACACCTCGAGCTTCAGTTCGAGGTTGAGCGGCACGTCGCCGAAGTTGCGGCCCTCCATGCGGATGTAGGCCCATTTGCGGTCGAGCAGCCACGGCACGTGGTCGCTCGGTCCGATGTGGACGTTGTCGGGGTCCATGTGACTGCTCTCCAGCTGGGAGGTCACGGACTGGGTCTTGGAGATCTTCTTGGACTCGAGACGCTCGCGCTCGAGCATGTTCTTGAAGTCCATGTTGCCGCCGACGTTGAGCTGGTAGGTGCGGTCCAAGGTCAGCCCGCGGTCTTCGAAGAGACGCGACAGCACCCGGTGCACGATGGTCGCGCCCACCTGGCTCTTGATGTCGTCGCCGATGATGGGCAGCTTGGCGTCGGCAAACTTCTTGGCCCACACGGGGTCCGAGGCGATGAAGACGGGAATGGCGTTGACGAAGGCGACGCCGGCGTCCAAGGCGGCTTGGGCGTAGAAGCGCTGGGCGTTCTCCGAGCCGACCGGTAGGTACGAGACGAGGACCTGGGCCCGCGCGTCACGGAGGGCCTGGGCCACGTCGATGGCCTCGGCCGGCGACTCCTCGATGGAGGCGTGGTAGTACTTGTTGAGCCCGTCCATGGTCGGCCCGCGAAGCACGGTGACCCCGAGCGACGGGACGGTGGCGAACTTGATCGTATTGTTCTGGCCGCCCTCGATGGCCTTGCCGAGGTCGTTGCCGACCTTGGAGGCGTCCACGTCGAAGGCCGCGACGAACTCTAGGTCGCTGACGTGATAGCCGCCGAGCACGACGTGCATCAGGCCCGGGACGTCGTCCCCGGCCTTGGCGTCTCGGTAGTACGTGACACCCTGAACAAGTGAACTGGCGCAGTTGCCTACGCCCGCGATGGCCACACGAATCTTCTCCATGGCGCTCCTCTCCTACTTCGTCTTTTGAGCGAAGGTTTGTTGGTTACTACGTTCGGTGGAAAGCCATTCGTCAATCCACGCGAGGTCTAACTCGACTCCCTGGGCGGCGTGTTCCATGACGTTGCGCGCGTAGGGGTCCAGTTGTTCATTGTGCGCTCCGGCCCGGACTTCAGCCAGGCGAGCCACGAGGTCCGCCCGCCGGCGCTCGAGCAGGCCCACGCGCAGGTTGGGCGTGAGGTACTTGGCGAGCGCCATGCGAAGCGAGAAGTTCTTGCTGTCATCGAGGGTCGCGGGGTCGCTCAAGAGCTCCACGAACTCCTGGCGCCCTCGCTCGGTGATGCGGTAGGCCTTGCGACCCCGACGACCGAGGCCCTGGGTGGCGCGTAGCGAGCGCAGCGAGGCCCGTTCTCCCGAGAGGGAGCCGGTCGACAGCGCGCTGATCCGCGGCTCCGTGGGCGCGACGGCCTCGACGTAGCCGTAGCGTTCGAGGCGGGCGAGCGCGGGGTAGATCGAGCCGAAGGACACGTTGGCCCAGATACCGAGCCGGTCGCGTAATTGCGTGCGAATCTCGTAGCCGTGATGGTCTCGCTCCATGAGAAGACCAAGAATGGCGATGTCCAGCATGCGATTCATCATATCACTTCGATATATCGACGGTGCAAGTAAGAAAAACCGCTGAAATTTGAGGGTAGCGGTAGTGTCACCCCTAATGAATAAGAGCTTCCGCACCAGCACCGCCGACGGGGCGGTCGTCGAGTTCGGACTGGTGCGTCACGCCCTGCTGGCCAAGGTGGCCGCGGGCCTGATCCGCCACGAGGACATCTGTGACGCCCACCCCGAGTTGCTGCGAGCCGCCAAGAACATCGGACGCTCGACCGGTGAGACCTGCCCGGTCTGTCACGACCAGCAACTGGTCGAGGTGACCTACGTCTTCGGCGCGCGGTTGCCCGCCGGCGGAACCTGCCCGACCTCCCGGGGGGAGCTGCTCAAGCTCGAACGCCGAGAGGAGCCGGTGCAGTGCTATGCGGTTGAGGTCTGCGCGGGCTGTTCCTTCCACCATCTCGTGCGCAAATGGAGCGCCGGAGGTCGACGGGCCCGCCGCGCGCTGCCCCAGCAGAAGAAGGTGGGCCAGTGAGCCTGGAAGCGCCGGCGATTCGGGCCCGTAAGCGCCGAAACGGCAGTGCCCCACTGGTGATGGTGACGGCCTACGACGAGCCCGGGGCGCGCTACGTGGACGCGGCGGGCGTCGACATCATCCTGGTGGGCGACTCCGTGGCGAACGTGGTGCTGGGTCACGCGGACACCCTGCACGTGACGATCGAGCAGATGTGTTACCACGTGAAAGCCGTCTGCGCGGCCAAGCCGAACGCCCACGTCGTCGCCGACCTGCCCTGGCTGAGCTACCACGTGGGCATCGCGGACAGCGTGCGCAACGGCGCGGCCCTGATCCGAGCCGGCGCGCACAGCGTCAAGCTCGAAGGAGGTCGGGTGCGGCGCGACGTCGTACGGGCCCTGCTCGACGCAGAGATCCCGGTGATGGGTCACCTGGGGCTGACGCCGCAGAGCGTGCTGGCCCTCGGGGGCTTCAAGGTCCAGGCCAAGACGCGCGAGGCCTCGGAATGGCTGACCAAGGACGCGATGCTGCTCCAGGACGAGGGCGTCTACGCCATCGTGCTCGAAGGGGTGCCCAGCATCGTGGGCACCAGGGTGACCGAGGCCCTCGAGATCCCGACCATCGGCATCGGGGCGGGGCCGGACACCGACGGCCAGGTGCTGGTGTTCCACGACATCTTGGGCCTCACGAACCATCAGCCGGCCAAGTTCGTGCGCCAGTACGCGCAGCTGGGGACGCAGATCACCGAGGCCATCGGTCGTTTTGCGGCCGACGTGCGCAGCGGCTCGTTTCCGAGCGAGTCCGAGGCCTATCCCAATCCTGAGGACCTGCTCAACTAGCCAAAATGGGCGCCAGGGAGTAGAGTTGTCTTTCCCATATAGATGGGGAAGTAACGAGAGAACCCTGCTCTGTTTCCGCAGAGCCCGGCCTAGCCGGACCAGAGGGAAAGGAACCGGCCATGAGGCCCTACGAAACCATGATCGTGTTCGACACCGCCGTCGACGCACAGACCATCCAGATCGCCCTTGATCGAGGGCTCGAGACCATTCGGAGCAGTGGTGGCAGCCCCGGAAACATCGACCGTTGGGGCAAGCGTCCCTTGGCGTACGAGATCAACAAGCGCAAAGAGGGTTACTACGTGCTGGTGGAGTTCAGCGGTGAGCCGTCGACGGTGGTCGAGCTCGACCGGATTCTGACCCTGTCGGACGAAGTCCTTCGCTTCAAGATCTTGCGACGCCACGAACGAACGAACGCCCGCCGTGTCACGGCTAAAGCGTAAGTTCGGACGACCAGAAACCTAAGGAGAAGAAATGCCCGATAATTCCATTACCGTCGTGGGCAACGTCACCCGCGACCCCGAACTCAAGTTCTTGAACTCCGGACAGGCTGCGGTGCGCCTTTCGGTCGCCGTCAACCGGCGCTGGCAGAACAAGCAGACCCAGGAGTGGGAGGAGCGCGTCTCGTACTTCGAGGTCCAGGGCTACGGCCCGCTCGCCGAGAACGCGGCCAACTCGTTGCAGAAGGGGGCCCGGGTCATCGTGACCGGCCGCCTGGAGCAGCGCAGCTGGGAGACCGAGAATGGCGACAAGCGTTCGATCGTCGAGATCAACGCCGATGAGATCGCCCCGTCCCTGCGCTACGCCACCGCCGTGGTCACCAAGACCCCCCGTCCGGAGGGCAGCAACTTCAGTTCGGGCGACCGGCCGGCCAGCGCCCCACGGTCCAACGAGCCCGCCGCCTACGCCTTTGATGAGGAGCCCTTCTAATGCCGCGTATCAACAACCCCAAGCCGCCGAAGCGCGCGCCCAAGATCGACAACCGTCGCACCAAGAAGAAGCCGTGCTCGTTCTGCCAGCACGGCGTGGCCACGGTGGACTACAAGGACCTCGCCCAGCTGCGCAAGTACATCTCCGATCGCGGAAAGATCCGCGGACGCAAGGTCTCGGGCAACTGCCAGCAGCATCAGCGCGACGTCACCGACGCGATCAAGACGGCCCGCGAGTTGGCGCTGCTTCCCTACACGCAACGCACCGTGACCGAACGGCGCGGCGGACGCAACGACCGTGGGGAGCGGAGCGACCGCGGTCCTCGCGGTCCTCGGCAGGACCGTGACGCCGAGGCGACGCTCGAGGGTGTCGTGCTCGAACCCGGCGCGGTTGAAGAACCGACGACTGGCGGCGACGCCAGCGACGCCGTGGTCGAGGTTGAACTGGTGGAGCAGGTGAGCGAATGAAGGTACTCCTACGAAGTGACGTGCGTGGCGTGGGACGCCGCGGCGACATCGTCGAAGTGAAGTCCGGCTACGCCCGAAACTTCCTGCTGCCCTCCGGTGCGGCGTTGGCGGCGAACGACACGATGGAGATCCAGGCGGCGTCGATGCGCAAGGGTCGCGATATTCGCGACACCGCGAGTCGCGAGGCCGCCGAAGCGCAGCGGGCGTTGATCGAGCAGGCGGCGCTGAGCGTGTCGGCTCGAGCTGGTTCGAACGGTCGCCTCTTCGGTTCAGTGAGCGAAGCCGACATCGTCAACGCGATTCGCACGGCGACCAACATCTCGTTGGATCGACACATGATCCACTTGGTGGAACACATCAAAGAACTCGGCACGGCCAGCGTGTCCGCGACATTGTTCGATGGCGTGGTCGCTACATTCAACGTGGAAGTTGTCGCGAAGTAACACTTAGATTTTTTGTCGTGTACGGTGCCGGGGCGAAGTCCCCGGCACCTTCCATGTCACAGGGGATTGCCAGTATGTGAGCGGTGAAGTTAAACACAGACATTTCCCCACGTTGTTGTTCTTGTGAGACACAGCTCAAACCTGCGACCGTTGAGGTCTTATGACTCAAGTGGATATTGACCGAAGTAGGACCGTCACGAACGGCGGGCGAATTCCACCAAGTGCCATCGAAGCAGAAGAGTCGCTCATCGGTGCGATGCTGCTTTCCTCCGAGGCCGTGAGTGTCGCGTACGAGACCGTGCAGGCCGAAGACTTCTACCGTCCCTTGCACGGGCAGATCTTCGGCGCGATCATGGCGCTGACGCACGGGGGTGAACCGGTCGACTACGTGACCGTGCAGGCGAAGCTGCAGGAGCGAGGGGCCGTGGCCATCGAGCTCGCGGTCCTGTCGTCGCTGCAGATGAACACGCCGTCGGCCACCAACGCGCAGCACTACGCGGAGATAGTCCGCGACAAGGCGCAGCAGCGCCGGCTCATCGCGGTCGGCGGGGAGATCGTCGACGACTCCTACGTGGCGACCGACGACGTGGTGGGGCTCATCGACGAGGCCGAACGCAAGATCAACCAGATAGGGGACAACCGCAGGATCGACACGGTGTCCCCCCTGCAGCGCCTCTTGTTGAGCGAGGCCGACATCCTCGAGGAGCGCGGCGAGACGAGGGGGCAGTTCAACGGCCTCGAGACGGGTTACAAGTCGCTCGACCTGATCCTGCAGGGCCTGCAGCCCAGCAGCATGACCATCATCGGCGCCCGCCCGGGCACCGGCAAGACGGCCTTCGCGTTGGGGATCCTCATCCACGTCGGGGCGGTCGTCAAGCGTCCCGCGCTCTTCTTCTCGCTCGAGATGAGCCGTCAAGAGTTGGCCGAACGCATCCTGGCGTCGACGGCTCGGATCGATTCATCCAAGCTGCGCACCGGCGACCTGAGCGACGCCGACTGGAACCGTGCGCACGAGGCCTTCGGCTTCTTGCAATCGGCGCAGGTGTTCATCGATGACAATCCGAGCCTGACCGTGATGGACGTGCGTTCTCGCGCGCGCCGGATCAAGCAGCAGCAGGGCGACCTCGGCGTGGTGATCGTGGACTACCTGCAACTGATGAGCTCGCGGGGGCGGGCCGAGAATCGTCAGGTGGAGGTCTCGGACATGAGTCGGTCCCTCAAGATCCTCGCGCGCGAGCTTCAGTGTCCGGTCATCGCCCTCTCGCAGTTGTCGCGCAAGCTCGAGGACCGCGCGGACAAGCGACCGGTCATGTCGGACCTTCGTGAGTCGGGCTCGCTGGAGCAGGACGCCGACGTCGTGCTCTTCCTCTTTCGTTCCGAGCAGTACGGCGAGGTGGCGAACGACAAGAAATCCGACGCCGAGATCATCGTGGGCAAGAACCGAAACGGTCCGACGAGGACCGCGCACCTCACGTGGCGCGGCGAGTTCGCCCGCTTCGACAACGTGGCCGAAGCCCGAGAGATCTAAACAGCGCCGCCCGTTGAGCGACGTGACCATCGCGGGCTCGCCGCGTACGCTCGGTCAGATGTTTGCCTCGTTCGCCGCGCGATCATCCAGGGCCCTTCGAGCGCTCGTGCTGTCGACGCTGGTCGCCACCTCGGCCGCCGTGTCGATGATCGGCTCGCAGGCCGTGGCGTCGGGCACGCTGAGGGCGCCCTACGTGGCGCCGGGCACGTTGCTCACCGACACCACGTTGGGTGCCGGCACGACGTTCGGGGACGTCGACATGTTGAGCACCTCGCTGGGCTTCGCCGTGGCCGCACCGGTCAATCACGGTCGGGGTTGGTTCTACCTCGTCCAGACGCACGACCTCGGCGACAGCTGGAGCGTGCGAGCCGCGTTGCCGGTGCCTCCCTTCGTCGGAACCTACGGATGGGGCAACGCGCCGACGATCGACTTCCTCAATGCCAAGGTCGGCTACCTTTCGCTCTTCGACGGTCCGCTCTGGGTGAGCGACGACGGGGGTCTTGTCTGGACGAGGGTCGCGACGCCCGGGATCGCTCCGACCTTCGCCGTCGCGGGTGATCGGATCGCAGTGGTGAGCGCGGTGTGCCACCGCGCGACCCCGGTCTATCCGTCGAGGTGCCCGAGCAAACTGTCGCTTTACTTCCTCGGCGCGGCGACGCCGTATTTCACGGCGAGCCTGCCCGTCGCGGGCGCGGGGCCGTGGCGTGCGGGATACGCCCTCGCCATGCTCTCGTCGTCGACGGTGCTGGTCGTTCAGGGCCGGGGCACGCCACGGTCGTCGTTGCTCGAGACGAATAACGCCGGCGCCAACTGGCGACGGGTGCGAAATCCGTGTGCTCAACTCAACATCAACCAGTTGCTCATTGAAAGGGGTGGCCGCTGGCTGCTGTCCTGCTTCCAAGATGGCGGCATGAATCAAGGGACCACCGAGCTATGGGACTCCTCCGACGGCGGCAGGGTGTGGCGCGAACTGGCCCACGCGAGCGAGCAGGGACTGAACCGGGGAGGAATTGGCGACGTGTCCAACACGCTCTACGACGGTGATCGGGGCCTGCTCTTCGCCGCCCTGGGCGGGGCCGCCGGCGGCGTCAAGTACAGCACCGACGGCGGAACGAAGTGGTTACGTTCCGACGTGGAACTGAGTATCTACGGGGGCGCGCCCGAGACGATGTCCACGTTCGGCGCCACGGGGGCCGTGGTGAGCGCGCAGAACTTCGCCTCGTATCGCACGCTCAACGCCTCGACCTGGACCCCGTTGCCTGCGCTGCCCGCGGGGTCGTTCGAGGGGCTGAGCGTCTGCACCTCCAAAGCCACCACGGCCGGGCTCGGCCGGGGCGTGAGCGGCATCCCCTCCAGTTCCACCGATTTCGCCGTCACCTTCACCAATCAGGGCCGTGTCGCCTGTTACCTCAACGGCGTTCCCCAGGTGCAGCCGGTGAGGGGAGCGTCGCGAACGCCCGTTGGCCGTCTCTCGTTCCAGGAGAGTGCCAACAAGCGTGGCGGCTTCGTGGTGCTGCGGGCGAAGGGGGGCCGGGCCAGCATCGCGTTGGAGGTCCAGTCCCACGCCAGCTACTCGCGCTCCTACTGTCGTGCGGCCACGATCGACGGCTTCGAGGTCCGCTTCAACGCGCCCGCGACCTTCTACCTCTCGACGCGGGTGCGGTCGATCTGTCGGAGCATCTCGACGACCGGGGTCGAGGGGATCACGGCCGGCGTCGTCAATTGGCGCTGATCGCCCGCTCGGAGGCGACTATTTGGGCTGCATTCGGATGCCCGCGTCGATGCGGACCGATTCGGCGTTCATGTAGCTGTTGGCGAGCAGCTCGACCGCCAACGAGGCGAACTCCGAGGCGTAGCCGAGGCGCTTGGGGAAGAGCACGCCGGTGCCGAGGCGCGCCTTGAACTCGTCGGACTGGGGGCCGGTGCCGTAGATGGGGGTGTCGATCAGGCCCGGGAGGATGCAGTTGGCCCGCACGCCGATGGCGGCCAGGTCCCGCGCGAGCGGCAGCGTGAGGCCGACGATGCCGCCCTTGGAGGAGGAGTAGGCGACCTGACCGATCTGGCCGTCCTGCGCGGCGACGGACGCGGTGTTCACGAGGGCGCCGCGCAGCCCGTCGACGTCGGGGGTGTTGTGGCTCATGGCCGTCGCCGCCAGGCGACAGACGTTGAAGGTCCCGACGAGGTTGATCTCGATCACCTTGCGGTACAGGTCGAGGTCGTGGGCGGACGCGTAGTCGCCGTCCTTGCCGACGGTGCGCGCGGCCCAGCCGATCCCGGCGCAGTTGACCGTGCTCCACAGCGGCGCCATGGACGTGGCCGTGCCGAGGGCGACGATGACCTCCTCGGTGTTCGTGACGTCGCAGTGCACGTACGCCCCGCCGATCTCCCGGGCGATCTCGTCGCCGCGGGCGTCGTTGAGGTCGGCCACGACGACCTTGACGCCGCGCGCCGCCAGGGCGCGCGCCGTGGCCTCGCCCAGACCGGAGGCGCCGCCGGTCACGACGGCCGAGGTGTTGTTCAGTTCCATGTGATCTCCCGTGTTCGGACCTGTGCCGCGTCGGCGGTCGTGTAAGAGTCAAGCAGAGAATCAGGGGCGTCGTCGCGGGCGTGGTTGTCCTAGCGTGGTTGGATGACGTCGGCCTACGAGTACACCAAAGAGGAACTGGTCGACCTGCTCGACGGTGAGCCGGGCTACCGCGTCGAGCAGGTCTGGCACGGCCTCTGGGACGAGGCGCAGCCTTTCGCCGAGATCACCACCATCCCCAAGGCCCTGCGCGCACGGCTGGCCGAGCGCTTCGAGCCCAGCCTGCGTGTGGCCAACGATGTCCAGAGCGACCGGGGCATGACCCGCAAGTGGGTCTTTCGCCTCCACGACGGCGCCACCATCGAGACCGTCCTGATGGCCTACGACGACCGGGTCACCGTGTGCGTCTCCAGCCAGGCGGGCTGCGGCGTCGGCTGCACGTTCTGCGCCACCGGCCAGGCCGGTTTCACCCGTCACCTGAGCGCCGGCGAGGTGCTCGAGCAGGTCATGTTCGCCGCGCGCCAGGCCGCGCCGCGGCGCCTCTCCAACGTGGTCTTCATGGGCATGGGCGAGCCGCTCGAGAACTACCGGGTGACGGTCGAGGTGCTGAAACGCCTGCACGAGTACCGTGGCCTGTCCGCGCGCCACCTCACCGTGTCGACCGTGGGCGTCGCGCCGGCCATCGAGCGCCTGGCCCGCGAGGGCCTGCCCCTCACGCTGGCGGTCAGCCTGCACGCGGCCAACAACGAGACGCGCAGCGAGCTGATCCCGCTCAATCGCCGCTATCCCCTGGAGCGCCTGCACGAGGCCTGTCTCAACTGGATAGCCACGACCTCGCGGCGCCTCAGCTTCGAGTGGGCCCTGATCGACGGGGTCAACGACACCGAACGGGCCTTGCACGAGCTGGCCGACTACGCCCAGTCGCTTCGCGCGCACGTCAACCTGATCCCGCTCAATCCCACGCCCGGCTACCTGGTGCTGGGCTCCTCCGCCACGCGCGTGCGCGAGTTCGCCGCTGGGCTCGAGGCCCTGGGGATCAACGTGACCGTGCGCAACACCCGCGGCCGCTCGATCGACGCGGCCTGCGGTCAGCTGGCGGCGGTCACCAACGCGTCGCGGCGCTCGATTCCCGTGCGGTCGACGTAGCTCACTCGGCCACGGTGTCGCGCCAGAAGGTGGGACGCCAGCGGATGAGGCTGAGCGCCCCCACGATGCAGGCGACGCCGCCCGAGACGATCGAGAACTCCGTGGTGGTGAGCCCCGCCACCAGGCCCGACTCGAAGTCGCCGAGGCGGGGCCCACCCGTCACCACGGCCATCTGGATGGAGGAGATCCGGCTGCGGAACTCGTCGGTGATGGCGTTCTGCAGGATGGTGTTGCGCAGGATCGTCGAGATCACGTCGGTCGCCCCGGCGATCCCCAGGCAGACCAGACCCACCCACACGACGTGCACCAGCCCGAAGATGGCGATCACCGCCCCCCAGGTCACCACCACCAGGACCACCAGGCGCCCCTGTCGCCGTATTCGCTCCAACCACCCGGTCAGCACCGCCATGAGCAGCGCCCCCGCGCCCGGGGCGGCGTAGAGCAGGCCGACGGTCCGCGGACCGCCGTGGTAGAGCGTCAGGGCCACGGCGGGGAACAGGGCTCGCGGCAGCCCGAAGACCATGGCGTTGAGGTCCACGAGGTAGACGGCCTGGGCGGTGGCGTGGCTGCGCACGTAGCGCCAGCCGTCGCCCATGGCGCGCAGCATCCGGGTGCCCGCGTGCGCACCGCTCGCCGGCATGGGGGCCATGAGGAACGTGAAGAATCCGAGGATCATGAAGGTGGTGGCGTCGACCCAGTAACAGGCGGACAGCCCGACGCTGGCGATCAGGAGCCCGGCGGCGCCGGGACCGGCCACCGACGCCAGGTTGACGATGACCTGGTTGAGCGAATAGGCCGCGACAAGCTGGTTGGCCGGGACCAGTTGGGGGATCACCGCGGTGCGGATAGGTCCGGAGAAGCCGCCGAAACCGGCCGCCAGGGCGGCCAGGACGATCAGGAACACGAAGTGGGTGTGGTGCAGCTGCGCGTTGAGGGCCAGCCCGCTGCTCAGCACCGCCAGGATCAACGCGTCGCCCACCAGGAGGGACCGTCGGTTGAGCCGGTCGCCGAGCACGCCGCCCCAGAGCGCGCCGACGATGAGGAAGGGCAGCTGGATGAGGCTCGCGAGTCCGACCCAGAGGCTCGAGTGGGTCTCCAGGTAGACCTGCAGCGGTACGGCCACCATGGTGAGGTTGCTGCCGGCCATGGAGACCAGTTGGCCGTAGAAGAGCAGGCTGAACTGTCGGTTGGAGCGCAGGGGGCTGACGTCGACGAAGAGCCTGGACACCGCTTTATCGTACGAGGGTAAGGTAGCAAAGTCTTACAACGCCGAAGGAGGGCTGATGGCCGACGAGGAACTTGTGCAGCTGCTGTCGCCGGAAGGCGAGCGCGTCGCGCAGAAGGACTACGAGAGCACCCTCAGCGGCGATCAGATTTTCGGTTTCTATCGCGACATGGTGATAATCCGTCGCATCTGCAACGAGGGGACGTCGCTGCAGCGCCAAGGGCAGCTGGCCCTCTGGGCGCCCATCCAAGGCCAGGAGGCCGCTCAGATCGGCGCCGGACGAGCCCTGGGGCCGATGGACTTCACGTTCCCCACCTACCGCGAGCACGGCATCGCCTGGTGCCGGGGGATTCCGCCGGTGGACTGGTTCCGGCTCTTCCGCGCGGTCAGCAACGGCGGCTGGGATCCCCAGAAGTATCGTCATTCCGTGCCGACGGTGGTGCTGGGCAACCAGGCGCTCAACGCAGTGGGTTACGCCATGGGCGTGCAGCGCGACGGGGCCGAGGAGGCCGTGGTGGCCTTCTTCGGTGACGGCGCCTCCAGCCAGGGCGACGTGCTGGAATCCTTCGTGTGGGCCGCGTCGTTCAACGCCCCGGTCGTCTTCTTCCTGCAGAACAACCAGTGGGCCATCTCCGAGCCGTCGTCGCTTCAAGCCAAGATCCCTCTCTATCATCGCGCCGAGGGCTTCGGTTTTCCCGGCGTGCGCGTGGACGGCAACGACGTGCTCGCGGTCTACGAGGTCACCAAGCGCGCCCTGGAGCACGCGCGCGAGGGCGGCGGACCGACGCTCATCGAGGCCTTCACCTATCGCATGGGGGCCCACACCACCTCCGACGACCCGACGCGCTACCGGGTGGACGCCGAGGTGGAGGTCTGGAAGCACCGCGACCCCGTCGAGCGCGTGAAGGCGCTGCTGGTGCACGAGTACAAGGTCAAGAAGACCGCGCTCAACGAGGTGACCGCCGAGGCCGAGGCCATGGCCCTGCAACTGCGCGAGGACGTGCTGGCCATGGGCCGACCCGACCCGATCACCATGTTCGACCACGCCTACGCCGCGCCGCATCCGTTGATCGACGAAGGCCGCCGTGAGATGATTGAGCTGGGTATCAGCGGAGGTTCGCACTGATGGCAACGACCACCATGACCATGGCCAAGGCCCTCAATGAGGGTCTTCGCCGCGCGATGGAGAAGAACAAGAAGGTTCTCCTGATGGGCGAGGACATCGGCAAGCTCGGCGGGGTGTTCCGCATCACCGACGGGCTGCAGAAGGACTTCGGCGAGGATCGGGTCATCGACGCGCCGCTGGCCGAGTCGGCCATCGTGGGCACGGCGGTGGGCCTGGCCATTCGCGGCTATCGCACCATCGTCGAGATCCAATTCGACGGCTTCGTCTACCCGGCCTTCGACCAGATCGTCTCGCAGGTGGCCAAGCTCCACAAGCGCAGCGACGGCGTCTACAACATGGGCCTGGTGATCCGCCTGCCGTTCCAGGGCGGCATCGGCGCCATCGAGCACCACTCCGAGAGTCCGGAGGCCTACTTCGCCCAGACGGCCGGGCTGCGCGTGGTGTCGTGCTCCACGGCCAACGACGCCTATTGGATGATCCAGCAGTCCATCGAGCACGACGACCCCATCATCTTCTGCGAGCCGATGAGCCGCTACTGGGAGAAGGGCGAGGTCGACCTGGAGAACCCGCCGCACGGGCTCTTCGAAGCCGTCGTTCGCCGCGAGGGCAGTGACGTGACCATCGTGGGGTACGGGGCCTCGCTCAAGACCATCCTGCGCGCGGCCGACACGGCGGAGACCGAGGGCATCTCCGTCGAGGTCATCGACGCGCGGTCCCTGGCGCCCCTGGACCTCGACACGATGATCGCCTCGATCAACAAGACCGGCCGTTTCATCGCGGTCCAGGAATCGCCCCACACCGCCTCGGTCGGTTCTGAGATCGTGGCCGAGCTGAGCGAGCGTTGCTTCTATTCCCTACGCGCCCCGGGCGTGCGAGTGAGCGGCTATCACGTGCCGTATCCGCCGACGCGCTTGGAGGACGACTACCGCCCTACTGTGGACCGCATTCTGGACGCCGTGGACCGAGTGATGGGATTCTAGAGGTGAGCGAAGAAGTCTTCTTACTGCCCGACGTCGGCGAAGGATTGGTCGAGGCCGAGATCGTCGAGTGGAAGGTGAAGGTCGGCGACACCGTCATCCTCAACCAGCCCCTGGTGGACATCGAGACGGCCAAGGCCACCGTCGAGTTGCCCAGTCCCTACGCGGGCACCATCGTGACCCTGCACGGCAATCCCGGGGACGTCATGGAGGTGCACAAGCCCCTCATCACCTTCGAGGTGGGTGGCGCGTCGGCGCCGGCCGCGGCACCTAGTGCGGAGTCGCTGCCCGAGGCCACCAGCGACGAGGGCCGCCAAGCGGTCCTGGTGGGCTACGGCGTGGCCAACGAGGACGGTCTGGCGA
>JBARBL010000003.1:0-23357 GCA_049793015.1 Acidimicrobiales bacterium
GCGAGGCATCGACGCCTTCCTGGCCGGTCGCGACGACCTCGACCAGGTCCGCGCGGAGCTGGCCACCTTCGAACGCCTCAATACCTGGTACTACGCGGACGCGGAACGTTCCCATCGCCCCGAGCTCGAGATCGCCCGGCGCCAGAACACCTTCGAGGAGATCGTGGGCGGCCTCACCGAGGAGAACGCCCTGTTCGAGGCGCGTCGCTGCCTCTCGTGCGGCAACTGCTTCGAGTGCGACAACTGCTTCGGGGTCTGCCCCGACAACGCCGTGATCAAACTCGGACCGTCCTTGCGCTACGAGGTCAACTACGACTTCTGCAAGGGCTGTGGCATCTGCGTGAGCGAATGCCCGTGCGGCGCCATCGATATGGTGCCCGAACAGATCTGACCGATCACCATGCGACCGGGGCCAGGTCCGGCGAGTCGACCCTCCCGTGATAGGTAGCCGTCACTCCCGAAGCGACGAACGCATGGCGCGGAACAGTGGACCGGGGCCTGCGTGACTAGGGGCCAATCGGGCCTTGCAGTCGACCACCAGCGCGCCGTTCGCCGACACCACCACAGGATTGAGATCGAGCTCCACCAGTTCCGGGACCTGCTCGGCGACCTTGGCGATCAACTCGAGCATCGAGACCAGGGCGGCGCGATCGACCTTGGGCGCGCCACGATAGCCGTCGAGCAGCGGAGCGGCGCGGAGCGACGCCACCATCGCGTCGCCCGTCCAGGGATCAAGCGGAGGGACGGCGAAAGCGTGGTCCCCGAGCAGGTCCGTCATCACCCCGCCAAGACCGACCATCACGACCGGGCCGAAACTTGGGTCGACGGCCAGTCCGATGATCGCCTCGACGCCCGACGGCACCATGGCCTGAAGAACGGCTCCGCCCATCGACGAACCGAGCCGGTTCGACATGTCCTGGTAGGCGTCGCGGACCACGTCGGCGCTCTCTAGGTTGAGGGCCACCCCGCCCACGTCGGACTTGTGAACGAGTGCGCCCGAACGTGCCTTGAGCACCACGGGAAAGCCGATCAGGCTGGCGATGTCGGCCGCCTCGTCTGCACTGTCCGCGGCGCGAGTCGCCAAAACCGGCACGCCGCACGCTTCGAGCAGGCGAGCCGCCTCTTCGAGTTCCAGCCAGCCGCCCTCGGCGTTCTCCTCGAACGTGGTAGCCACGATCTCGCGAATCGTGGCGTTCCCGAGCAGCTGGCCGGATTCCTGCGTGAGCGGCTGGATGTTACGCCGCCATTGCGCGTAACGACAGACGTGGTCGAGTGCCGCCGCGGCTCGCTCCGGGGACGGCACTTCGGCGAAGAGCGAGGAGGCCTGCGAGGCGGAAGCCGCTTCGCTACCCATGAGGCACGCCACCACCGGCTTGTCCGAGCGTGCGGCCACGCGAGCGATGGCGGCGCGCGCGTCGGTCGACTTGAGCGCGACGAGGTCGGTCACCACCACGATCACCGCATCGATCATCTCGTCGTTGAGCGCGATCTCGATGGACATCGCCAGGCTCAGTCCCGTGCCGTCCGCGGTGAGATCGACCGGGTTGGCCAGCGCCGCCGCCGGCACGAGGATCTCCTGGAGTTTGTTCCTGGTGGGCTCGCTCAGTTCCGGAACCAAGAGCTCCCCGGCCTCACACGCGTCAGCCGCCAGGATGAGCGGTCCCCCGGAGTTCCCGACCAGCGCCACGCGCCGCCCGCGCGGCAGCTTTTGTGTGAGCAGGATCGCCGACACGTCGAGCATCTCCTCGAGCCGATCGACCTTGATGATCCCGGCACTCTTCAACAGCGCGGTGACCGTCACCTCCGGCGAGGCCGCGGCGGCCGTGTGCGATCGCGCGCCGCGCACCCCCGCCGAGGTTCGACCCGCCTTCAAGACGACGATCGGCTTGTGCGCACCCACACGACGGGCGATTCGCGCGAACCTCCGGGGATTGCCGAAGGACTCCAGGTAGAGCGCGATGACCGACGTGCGCTCGTCACGCTCGAAGAAGCAGAGCAGGTCGTTCGTGGTCACGTCGAGCTTGTTGCCCACCGACACGAAATTGGAGATTCCCAGCCCGGCCGCACTGGCCTGCTCGGCCAGCACGATCCCCACCGCGCCGGACTGAGAAGCGAGCGCCAGCCGACCGGGCCGCGGATCGAGCCCGGTGAACGTGGCGTTGAGGCGGGTCTCGGGATCGGTGTTGACGAGGCCGAGGCAGTTGGGTCCGACGATGCGCATCCCGTGGCGCCGAGCGACCTTGAGGAGTTGAGCCTCGACGTCGGCCCCCGAGCGCCCGGTCTCCGCGAAGCCGGCCGTGATGACCGTGACCGCGCGCGCACCGATGGCGGCCGCCTCTTCGAGAACGGCCAGCACTCCGGTGGCCGGCACCGCGATGACCGCCAAGTCGACGTGCTCGGGGATCGCCGAAAGGCTGGAGAATGCGGGGACCCCGCAGATCGCTCGGGCCGAGGGATTGACCGGATAGACCGTTCCCGAGAAGTCACCCGCGAGCAAGGAACGCACGACTTCGTGGCCGGCGCCACCCGGTTTGCGTCCCGCGCCCACGACGGCGACCGAGCGCGGGCAGAGGACCGAGGACATGCTGGCGGCCTCGGCCACGGAATCACGCTCGTCGCACAGGGCCCGGTACCTGGCGGTCGGGTGCAGGTCGATCTCAATCGAGATGACCTCGCCGTCGCTGACGCTGGTGGCGTTGAGGCCGCTCGACGCCAGGACGTTGAGCATCTTGGTGTTCTCCGCGAGGACGTCGCCGGTGAATCGGTCAATCCCCTTCGCGTAGGCGTAGGCCACCAGGCTTTCGAAGAGCAGCGTCGCGACGCCGCGGTGCTGGAAGGCGTCGTCGACGACGAAGGCGACCCGGGCCGGGGACTCCGGTGCGCCGATATGGTCGTACGCCGCGAACGCGACGATCTCGTCGGCGGCCACCGCGACGAACGCCATGCGCTTGTCATAGTCCACCACCGTGAATTGCGACACTTCGCTCGAGACGAGCGCCGGATGAGTACGCGAGGCCGGCGGTCGCGTCGTGTCCGAAAGGTGAGGCACGTGTAAGGCGAGCAAGGACGCTTCGTCGCCCGGCCGCACCGGACGAATCAGCGCAGCCCCGCCATCGACCAACAGTCCGTCGAACTCCCACGACGTGGGGTAGTCGCCAGGCTCCGACCACTCGAAACCGGGCACACTGGACTCGTTCATCGAAACCTCTTTCCCCCGTGATTTTTGCCGTTCGGGGCTGGCGTCGGTAGAGGCCGATGACCCAAGTATGGAGCATTTCTGCCAAGCTGACGCTAGGGACCTTCGCCCCTTTCAATGCAGGGGCCCGTCGGCCACACTTTTCGTAGTTCCAACAACGAAAGGGGCGCCGTGCGGATCGGCTTGTTGACGGGTGGAGGCGACTGCGCTGGTCTCAACGCGGCGATTCGCGCGGCGGTACGCGCGGGCTCTGCCTACGGCGACGACTTCATTGGCTTCCACCACGGATGGCGAGGGGTCGTCGAGGGTGAGGCCGCGCCGCTCACCCTGGCCCAGACCAAGGGACTGCTCCAGAGCGGCGGCACGATCCTGCGCACCGCTGGTTACCACCCGCAGGAACACGAGGGCGGCGTCGCGGCCGTACTCGCCACGGTCGAGACCAACCAGCTCGACGCTCTCGTGGTGATCGGCGGCGACGGCACGCTGGGCGCGGCCAATAGATTGTCGCAGCTTGGCGTCCCCCTCGTGGGCATCGCCAAGACAATCGACAACGACGTGGCGGGCACCAACCGCTGCATCGGCTTCGACACGGCGGTCGCGACGGCCACCGAGGCCATCGATCGCGTGCAGACGACGGGCGAAAGTCACGACCGCTTGATGGTCGTCGAGGTGATGGGACGGACCGTCGGGTGGTTGGCGGTGTGTTCAGGACTCGCCGCCGGCGCGGACGCGCTCTGCCTGCCGGAACTGCCGACGGATTTCGACGAATTAGCCAAGGCCATCCAGCGACGCCACGACGCCGGTTCTTCATCATCGGTCGTGGTCGTGGCCGAAGGCGCGCTGGGCGGAGCGTTCCTCGGCTCTCTTGACGCATCAGCCGGTTCTACGGTCTCCAAGGAACTCGCACAGCGAACGGGCTACGAGACCCGGCTGACCGTGCTCGGACACATCCAGCGCGGCGGCCCCCCAACGGCCTCGGACCGCCTCCTCGCGACCCGCTGCGGTGTCGCGGCCATCGAGGCGGTGCACGACCGTAAATTTGCGACATTGCTATCGATGAGCGACAACGATCAGACGCTTTCACCGATTGGTGTCGTCGCGAGCGGCGCGCGACCCGTGCCGGAAGCACTGCTGCGCGTAGCGCGCACCATGACCGGTTCGTAAGACTAGCTACACGCCTACGGTTCGCGCCTCGTCGATCACGTCGTCCTCGTCATCGAGACGACGCTCGGGTGACGCCGAAAGCGGTGCGTTGAGCCGCGACTCAACCTCGAGGACCTGGCGCGTGGTCTTTAAGACCGTGTCCGGGTTGAGGCTCATCGAATCGATGCCGATCTCAACGAGGTACGCGGCCACGTCGGGATAGTCCGACGGCGCCTGCCCGCACAGCCCGGAGTGGATGGCGTTGCGCTGGCATCCCTCGACGGCCAGGCGAATCATCTCCATGACGCCCTGGTCGCGTTCGTCGTAGTCGAAGGCGACGATCTCACTGTCGCGGTCGACACCGAGCGTGAGCTGGGTCAGGTCATTGGAGCCGATCGAGAAGCCGTCGAAGTACTCGGCGAAGCGGTCGATGAGTATGACGTTGTTTGGGATCTCGCACATGGCGTAGACCAAGAGGCCATTCTCGCCACGCGTCAGACCCAGCTCGGACATCCGAGTGATGACGAGCTCCGCCTCGGCCACGCGACGCACGAAGGGCACCATCAGCACCACGTTGGTGAGGCCCATCTCGTTGCGCACGCGAAGCATGGCCTTGCATTCGAGCGCGAAGCCTTCCTCGTACGCGGGGTGGGCGTAGCGCGACGCGCCGCGGAACCCGATCATCGGATTGCTCTCCAACGGCTCGAAGTCACTGCCTCCCAGCAGGCTCGCGTACTCGTTCGACTTGAAGTCCGACATGCGCACCACCACCGGCCGTGGCCAAAAGGCCGCCGCGATCGTGCCGATGCCCTCGGACAGGCGCTCGACGAAGAAGGCCTCCCCGCTCTCGTAGTGCCGCGTCAAGCGGTCCAACTCGGCGCGGACCCTCGGGTCGCTGACCTTCTCGGGGTGCAGCAGCGCCATGGGGTGGGCCTTGATCGACTCGCTGATGATGAATTCCATGCGGGCCAGCCCGACGCCGTCATTCGGCAGGAAGGAGGTCTTGAAGGCCAGGTCGGGATTGCCGAGGTTGACCATGATCTTGGTCTTCGGGCGCGCCAGGTCGCCCACGTCGCTTCGGTCCACGTGGAAGCCCACGTCGCCTTGGTAGACGCGTCCCGCGTCGCCCTCGGCGCACGACACCGTCACCACGTCGCCGGTTTTGATCGTGGTCGTCGCCTCACCCGTGCCCACGACCGCGGGGACCCCGAGCTCGCGCGCGATGATGGCCGCGTGGCAGGTTCGTCCGCCCCGATTGGTGACGATGGCCGCCGCCGTCTTCATCACGGGCTCCCAGTCCGGTGTCGTCGAGTCGGCCACCAGGACCTCGCCCGGCTGGAACTCGGACAGGTGCGCCACGCTGTCGATCACCCTCGCGCGACCCGAGGCGATCTTCTCGCCGACGGAACGCCCCTCGATGACGAGGTCGCCGACCCCGTCGAGCACGTAGCTCTCCAACAAGGACGCCTGGCGCTGCGAGGCCACCGTCTCAGGCCGCGACTGGACGATGTAGAGCTGGCCGTCCAATCCGTCCTTGGCCCACTCCATGTCCATCGGGCGCCCGTAGTGGTTCTCTATCACGACCGCACTGTCCGCGAGCTCGAGGACCTCCTCGTCACTAAGGCAGAACCGTGAGCGGTCGATCTTGGGCGTGGGGATGTTGCGCGTGGTGGTCTTGGTCCCGCCTTCGACGAAGACCATCTTCACCGCCTTGTCACCGAGCAGACGACGCAGCACGGCGCGATGGCCCAGGGCCAGGGTGGGCTTGTGGACATAGAACTCGTCGGGATCGACGGCGCCCTGGACCACGTTCTCTCCCAGGCCATAGGCGCCGGTGATGAACACCACGTCGCGGAATCCCGACTCCGTGTCGAGCGAGAACATGACGCCCGATGACGCGAGGTCCGAACGCACCATCTTCATGACGCCGATCGACAACGCCACGTCGAAGTGGTCGAAGCCCTGGTCCACTCGGTAGTGGATGGAACGATCGGTGAACAGGCTCGCGAAACACCGCTTGCACGCGTCGAGCAGACTCTCTTCGCCGCGCACGTTGAGGAAGGTCTCCTGCTGGCCCGCGAAGCTGGCCGTCGGCAGGTCCTCCGCCGTGGCCGACGAACGCACGGCCAGGCTCACGTCATCGCCGTATTCGCGCTGGAGCTGCTGGTAGGCCTCGATGATCTGCGCCGCCAGGTCATCAGGTATCGGAGCGCCGTAGACGATTTCGCGAGCCCGCTTGGCCCGTCGGGCCAGGTCGCCCATGTCGCTCGCGTTTAGGCCGTCGAGCGCCTCGTGCAGCTCGGCCACCGCGCCGCTCTCCGAAAGCATGTAGCGGTAGGCCTGGGCGGTCGTCGCGAAGCCGTTGGGCACCCGCACGCCCTGCGTGGAGAGCTTCTGGTACATCTCGCCAAGGGAGGCGTTCTTGCCTCCTACCGTCGCCACGTCCTCAATTCCGAACTCATTGAAGAACTTCACATAACCGGGCTTCGTCATTTTCATCTCTCCTTGCTCTGAGAGGGCGAAGGCGCTGCGTACGTGCTGGACAACTCCGGCCCTCCGTTGATGAGGCACTCCCACTAGTCAGCATCGCCACCCGCGGTCGCCATGGCTAGGGCCGAAAGTCACCGCGCTCTCCGATCGTGCCGTGCGTGGCGACCTTGCTCGGTCGAGCGGATCCGTACATTTTGTGTAGCTTCGAGCGACGACACCGCACGCCCGTCGCTCGCGAGGAGCGACGGGCGTGCGGCATAGGTGTTCAACGTTGGTTGTAGCGGACCGACGTCCTCTCACCATGAGCGAACACGACGCTGAACCTGTGCACTCCTCGTGGCGTGGAGCCGGCCACGGTCACGTGGACGGTCAGGACCCGGCCACTGTCGCGCGTGACCACGACCCTGGTGCCAAAGACGTTGCTCGATATCCGCGGGCGGCCGTAAAAGCCCGCGCCGATGATTTCCGTCACCGTGGTCTTGCCGGTCCACACCGGCGAACCAACGCGCGAGGCCTTGGGCTTTTTCGGGTAGTGAGCCGCGATCGACACCGTGGTGGCCAAGGAGGTGGCGGACTTGTAGGTGGCGTCACCGGCCTTGGAGACCGTCACCGAGCAGGTGCCCACGCGGGTGGCGCTGAGGGTGCCGCTCGTGATAGAACAGCCCGCGCTGCCGATGGTCGTCACGGCGAACGTGACGGCACCGGTCCCCGAGCCGCCGCTCGAGAGCAGCGCCAGGTTCTTGCCATAGCTGCCCCCGGTGCTGAAGAGTGAGAGCGTCGCCTGCGTCAGCAGGCCTCCGGTGCCCACGATGATGGTCTGCCGCACCTGGGCAGCGGCGGCGAAGGCGCCGTTGCCGGTGTCATTGAAGTTCACTCGACAGTAACCGTTATCAGTGAAGGTCACCTTGCCCTTGTCGATCGTGCAGCCGGTCGACGAGCCGTCGAGCGTGATGTAGACAGCATCGCCCGACGTGGCCGACGCGCTCGCCGAGTAGGTGCCGTGGATGGTGCCGGCCGCGGGTGGCGTCGAGGCGTGGATGAGGTTGTTGGCGTAGACCTTGACGCTCTGCTCGAGCTGCCCGGCCGGGGCGAACGCCCCGTTGCCCGCGTCGTTGAAGAGCACGTGACAAGTGCCCGCACCGGTGAAGGTGACCTTGCCCGACGAGAGCGAGCAACCGGTGGACGTGCTCGAGAGCGTCTTGACGACACTGTCACCAGAGGTGGCCGTGGCGCCGGGCGAATACGATCCCCCGGCGCTGCCCGCGCTGGGCGGGGTGCTCGCGGTGATGGTATTGGCCGAGTAGACCTTGATGCTCTGCTGCCTTTGGGTGGCCGCGGCGTAGGTGGTGTTGCCCGCGTCATTGAAGTCGACGAGGCAGGTGCCCGCCGTGGTGAAGGTGACCTTGCCCGCGGCGATGGAACAGCCCGTGGACGTCTTATCGAGGGTTTCGACCACCGTGTCCTTCGACGTCGCCGTGGCGGTCGGGGTATAGGAGCCCCGCTCGCTCCCCGCCCCCGGCGCGGAACCGACGCTGATGGTGTTCGCCGTCGTGCCGGCGGCCGACGCCGGTGTCGCCGCTATCAGGCTGACGGCGCCGATCAGCAGCGCTGACGCCGACACCAAGCTGAGAGACTTGACGAGGAGACTCGTGGTGGAGCGCCCGAGAGCGCTGTGGGGATTCGTCATTGGATGCCGACTTTCTTCGTGTCGCCTGATCAGTTGTCAGGGCGAGGAAGCTGGGTCTTGACGTCCTAAAAGGAAACCTAACACGGAAAACGAAGTAATTTTCCCCTTTTCTATGACAGCGGGGTCACGATTACGTCGTCACGACGCCCGCGCCGTGCGGCGGCTACGAATCGTTGTTGAGACGCCGACTACTTCTTCGTGGTACTCAGCGCGCTCTGGGCCAGCAGCAACTGCTTGTCCATCGCCTTGAGGTCACTCTGGTAAAGACCCAGGTCGCCAGCGGTGAGCGCGGTCTGCGCGGCGGCGTAGTCGGCCGTCGCCTGCTTGAGGTACGACTGGGCGCTCTGGCCCGACGACGTCGAGCCGCTGCCCGTCGACGTGCCGGTCGACGAGCTGCCACCGGGCCCCACGCTCACGTTGGCGCCCAGGACACTCGAGAGCGCCCCGGCCAGGGTCGGCGAGATGGCCACGTCCTGGTTGAAGACCGCGATGACGTACTGCAGCTGCGGCAGGGAGTTCGACGTGCTTGTGATGTACAGCGGACGGATGTAGAGCACGCTCTGGTCGAGCGGCACCATGAGGTTGTTGCCCAGCAGCACCTGCGATCCGTGCTGGTCGAGCAGGGAGATGGTCGAGCTCACCTCGTGGGCCTGCTCCATCTCAGAGTCGGCCTGCACCGGACCGGTGACCGACGTGCCGCGCGGGGTCACGTAGACGTTGAGCTGGCCGTAGTTGCCCTTGTTGCTCGTCGCGATTATGAAGGCCGTCAGGCCTTGGACCGTACCCGAGTTGCCCGATGGCACGTAGGCGACCTCCTCGAGCAGCTGCTGGTTCTTGGTCTGGGGCAGCGCGCCGACTTGGAAGATCGGGCTCATCGGCGCGAGGGACGAACCCACGACTTCGCCAGCACTGTTGGTGCGGATGTTCTCCGCCAAGGCCTGGCTCGGCGTGCCGGCCCCGGTCGACGGCGAGATCTCCCATTTGTCGGAACCGGAGTAGAAGGAGTTGGGCGACGTGATGTGGTACGCGCCCAGCACGGCTGACTGCACGCTCATGAGATCGGTGGGGTAGCGCAGGTGGCTGCGGATGGCCGAAGGCATCTTGCTGATCGGCAGGAACATCTTGGGGAAGGCCGCCATGTAGGCCTGCAGGATCGGGTCCTTGGGGTCGGTGTCGTAGAACTTCATGGAACCGGTGTAGGCGTTGATGACGACCTTCACAGAGTTACGCACGTAGTTGGCGTTGCTCGGTATGCCGCCCTCGTTGACGTTGAGGTTGCTGATGTTCTGGCTGTAGGGGTACTGGCTGGTGGAGGTGAATCCGTCGAGCACGTACTGCACTGACCCGTCGGCGATGACCGGGTAGGGCTGTGAGTTGAACGTCAGGAACGGCGCGGCCTTCTCGGCCATCTGCTGGACGTCGCGTACGAACATCACCCGGCTCTTGGGCGTGATTTGGCTCGAGATGAGGAAGTTGAAGTTGCCCAGGCGCAGCGCCAGGGCGAGGCGCGAGAAGATGCCGCCGACGGCCACGCCGCCGGTGCTGGCGTAGTGGGTCTCGACCGGCTGGCCGGCGTTCGCGCCGGAATCGACTTGGTAGTCCAGTTCGGCCTGCTTGGTGTCGGCGACCACCCAACCACCCTCGTTGATGCCGAAGTAGATGTCCGGGTGCGTGAGCGAGGGCATGCCGTTCGTCGACACGGGCGGCACGTTACCGACGTCGTAGACCGGGTTGCCGGTGCCGGCCACGGCGGTGTTGGCCGCAATCGCGGCGACGCCGATGCCGTGGGTGTACTGCAGATGGGTGTTCACCCAACTGGGCGACGGCAGGCTCGAGCTGTTGATCTGACGCGACCCGATCAGGACCGGGGTCAGCTTGCCGTTGATCTTGTAGCGGTCCACGGCCAGCGTGGTGAAGGTGTAGTACGAGCGGATCGACTCACGACGGATCGTCGTCTCCAGGGCGATCTGGGGCGCGGGGTCCCAGAGTCGGATGTTGTTGAGCGTGGCCTTGTCGGCCTTGACGTCCGCGCTGGAGATGGTCTGCGCCCCCGCGAAGTTGTGCAGCACCACCTTGTCAAGGTTGAAGGCGCTGCGCGTCGCGGCGATATTTCGCGCGATATAGGGCTTCTCGAGCGACACCTGCGCCGGGCTCACCTTGAGGGCCTGGAGCAGCGTCGGATAGAGCACGCCGATCACCAGGGCCACGAAGACCCATAGTCCCACCGCCACCGCGGGCAGCGACCAGCCACGGGAACGCACGTTGACCAGCAGGATGACGGCCGCCGCCAGGGAGAGGTAGAAGAGGATCGTCATCGCGGGCATGCGCGCGTGCACGTCGGTGTAGCCGGCACCCTGCACGTAGCCGTTGGACGAGTTGACCAGCTCCCACTTGGCCAGCACGTAACCGAAGGCCTTCATCAGGGCGATCGCGGCGCCGATGACCGACAGGTGGGCCTTCACGCGCGGGGAGAACCTCGGCGTGCCCCGCGTCGCGCGGATGCCACCGTTGAGGTAGTGGAAACCGGCGGTCACGATCAGCACGACGAACAGCGACACGATGGTCCAGGTGACGATGTAGGACAGGAAGGGCAAGGTGAAGATGTAGAAGCTCAGGTCCTTGTGGAACAGCGGGTCCAGGAGGTGGAAGGGCTTGGAGTGCATGAAGAGGATGAATGCGTTCCACTGGCTGACCGAATTGAGGCCCGCGATCAGCCCGAGCGCCGCGGCGATCAGTGCGTAGACGCGCCGGTAGTACGGACGCACGATCGTCTGGAACCGACGCACGACCTCGTCCTCGGGTTCGAAAGAGAGGTCGCGGGCGCCGAAGCGCTCAGTAAGCAGCAGATTGCCCCACATCAGCACGAAGAAGACCGCCCCGAACACGAGCACCAGGCCGACCTTGATCAGGAGGAGGGTGGAGAACACGCTGGAGTAGCCGACGGAGGAGAACCACATCTGATCGGTCCACAGCACGGCCAGGCTGTGCAGCGAGAGGAAGCCGATGAGCACGACAAAGATGGCCAAGCCGATCCAAAAGCGTCGACTCAGTCGGTTCAGGCGACGAGGACGCGGGGGTACATCGGTGGGGCTACGCACGACGTGAGCCTAATGGGTCCTGAAGGGGGCCGTTTTTAGACCGGCACTATCGTGCAGGCACATCCGGCGTGCAACGGGGGATAGAGCGAGCCGCTCGGAAACGGCTGACCGGCGAGCCGTTCACCGGCACCGGCATCGAGAGAGCACGCGTCGCACGGCGCGTCGTTGGGCGCCACGACGAATCGAATCGAGCGTCCCTGAGCCGCCGCCACCACACCCACGTGAAAGGCGCGCCGGGCCGCGTCAGTGCAGAGCCGTTCGACCCGCGCACCGCGCCACTCCTTGTAGGCGGCGTTGACGCGCTCGGGTCCGTCGCCGCTGCCGTCGGCCAAGATCCTCTTGCGAAGCGCCAGCACGATCGTGACCGCCAGATCGGCCGAACAGTCGTCGAGGTCGCTTCGATTGAGTGCGCCACCGGTGGCGCCCGCCTCGTCGAAGGCGAACTGCACGCCGGCGTCGGCGGCGCTGGCCAGGGCCGCAAAGGCCGCTTCGGCGTAGCGAGCGCGCTGGGCGTGTTCATCCTCGAGCTCCGTGGTGATCATGGCCTTTACGTCGCGCAGGCGCTCGAGCATGATGTTCTGGTCGTCCTGCAACGCACGCTTCACTTTGCGCGTCAAGACCGCCAACGGACCTTCGATGGCGTGGTCTCGGCGCTCGAAGAGCTCGCCCACGGGCGTCGCGGGCTTGGCCGGCGTGGCCTTTCGCGGGGCGGCGGCCGTCGCGCCTCGTTCTTCGAGCGTGGCCTTGCGAAGCCGGGCGAAGATCTCGTTCACCACGTCGGTCCCCGAAGGATCGTCCTCGAGCAGCATGCGCTCGCCCGGCTCCTCGGCCTTGGCGGGCTTGGATTCCTTCTCCTTGATGATGTCGGAGGTATCGGGCGAGGGTTCCAGCACGGAGTCGGGCACGTGGCGCAGCGGGGTGCCGGCGAGCAGCTCCTCCTCGGTGAGCTCCGGCGTCGCGGGACGCTGACGTAGCGCTTCGAGAGCCGCGCTGCGCGCGGCGTCGTCCGAACTATTGATGCCGTCGAGCACCGACTCGACTTGTTCGCGCAACGTCGCGAGGTACGTCGCCAGGGTGTCGCGAGCGGCGCGCAGTTGGTCGATCTGCATGTGCAGCGCCTTGCGCTTTACGGCGAGGTCGTTGAGCACGGACTTGCGCGCTACGTTGGACTGCTCGAGGATGGCCCGACCCTGCTCGCGCGCCAGGTCCACCAGGGCCTCACCGTTCACCTTCGCCGAGTCGATGAGTCGTTCCGCGCCCAAGCGGGCGTCGTGATCAATCTGCGCGGAGGTGTTCTCCGCCTCGGTGATGATGCTCGTCGCGCGCTCCTGGGCTTCGATGAGGTGTGAGGCACTGCGCTGTTGGCTCTCGGCGAAGAGCTGCGCACTACGCTCCTGCGCCTCCGCGGTCACCCGACCGGCCTCCTCGTGGGCGCCGCGCAGTATGGCGGCGCTTTGGGAGCCGAGCGCGTTGGTAAGGGTGACCTCGTCAAAGGTCGGGTTCGCCACCTTGCGCTGGGCTTCGATGAGCTGGTCTTGCATCTCGCGCACGCGCGTCTCCAAGTGAGCCATCTCTCGGCCCACCGATTCGAGGTGGAGACGAACCTCCTGGGGGTCAATACCACCCTTGCGCAGCGTCGTGAAGTTAACTCTGGTTATTTCGGTCGACGACTGGCGCGTGGCGGAAACAATTCGGCGTTCGTCCATTCCTTCAAGACTACGGCGTACCGCAGCGAAAGAACGGCTTAGTGGGGCTTGGTAAGGGGCACGGGAACCGCCCCGCCCAGGCGCCGCAGATCGGTCAGCACCTGGTGCAAGCTGTGGACACCGATGATGCGAAGGCCCGGTCCGGCGGCGCCGCGCGCGGTTGATACCTCAACGTCAGGTACGAAGAAAATGGTGGCCCCGGCTCGTTGTACCGCCACCGTCTTTTCGGCCACGCCACCCACGTCGCCCACCTGGCCGTTGGGGGCGATGGTTCCCGTGGCCGCGATGACCCGATGTCCCGTGAGCGAACCTCGACTCAACTTGTCGATGATCGTCAGCGTCATCGACAACCCGGCCGACGGCCCCCCGATGTTGGCCGTGTTGATGGAGACCTCGCCCGGCAGCGCGTAGCTGACGCCATCCTCGATGGTGATGCCGAGCCACGAGTGGTTCGGTCCGTTCACGCCGGCGCAGCCGGTCGGGCCGAGGCCGCGCGGCTCGCGGCCCGTGGTGATCGTCACGGCGGCGGGCGCCTTCAGGCTGATGACGCCCGAAGGACTGATCTTGGCCCGGCGAACGCTGAGGTGCAGCGCCGTGTCCGGCTTGATCGAATGAACGAGGGAGATCAGCCCGCACGTCGAGTGCACGGCCTGGCCGTTGACCGCGACGATCTCATCAGCCACATTCAGTCCGGCCGTGTGGGCCGGCGACGGCGCGACGACGCCATTGATAATCGCGCCCGTCGACGTGGCCGCGATCTTCCACCCGAGGGCCCGCAGGGCCGCCACCTCGGCGGCCTGCTTCGAATCGCTCATCTCCTGGAATCCCTGCGGGCCGAGCTCCGCGTCAGGGATGCCGGGATCAACGAGTTCGTTCGCCGGGACGAACTGCACGTGCGACTCGAAGTGGAACTTTATCCATTGCCACGCATTCATGGACGAAAGGTAGACGTCCACCAGCATGATCTTGTCGTTGTGCGAATCCGTCTTAAGGCCTTCGATCTTGACCAGCGGCGCCACCGGCGTCGCGTTCCCAGGAGTGATGGCGTACTCCTGGATCTGCCACTTCCCGAGCACCACCACCGTGGCGAGTACCACCACCAGCGCCACCAGCGGCCAGAAGAATCGCCCCCGACGGCGCGCAGGTGCTGAGATGGAGTCGTGCAGAGTGATGAGCCCACAATACCGGAGGGCCTCGAAGAAGCCCTCGTGCGCGCAGGGTTCGGATACGGCGACGACGTCGCTGCACTGATCGAACAAAACCTACGCGCGGACCACGCTCGACACCGTGTACTTGCCCTGCGCGCGGGTGCGCACCAATCGTTGCTCGCGCCTGAAGCGTGGCTCACCGCGCTAGGCGACCCCGACGTCGAGGTGCGGCGTGAAGCGCTCACCCTGTTGGCGTACGAAGAGATTGATGACGAGCGTGTGTTCTCGGGGATCGTGGACGAGTTGGGCGACGACGACGCGCTGGTCGTCGACGCCGCGGCTTTTGCGTCCGGCGAACATCTTCGCGTCGATGCCGTCGAACAGCTCATCGTCGTCGCCACCAGCCACGACGACGCGCGATGCCGCGAGGCGGCGATCGCCGCACTCGGCGCGATTGGCGACGACCGTGGCCGCGGGACCGTTCTCGCCGCGCTCGAGGACAAGCCGCCGGTACGGCGGCGGGCCATCGTGGCGCTGTCAAACTTTGAAGGTCCCGACATCGACTCGGCGTTGGAGCGCGCCGCGCAGGACCGCGACTGGCAGGTCCGTGCCGCGGTCGATCAATTGACGCGCGACGAGGACTGACTAGCGGTCGACATTTCGAAAGAGGGCGTGCAGCGAGGACATCTCCGAGAGGCAGAGCTGCAGTCCTCGGATGACTACGAGTTCCGGCTCGTCGGCCACGAGCACCTCGATGCCGGTGCCGGTGGCGATCAGTTCGGCGAAGTCGTTGAGCAACGCGTGTCCTCCCGCCAGCGTGAGGCCGCCCGCGCTGACGTCCTGGGAGAGGTCCGGCGGCGCGTCGCTCAGGCAGTCCTGGACCATTCGAATGGTGGTCGCGAGGACCTCGCTGAGCGCGAGATTAACGAGGTCGGCCCCCACTTCGACTTCGACCGGCACCCCGCTGTCCACCAGCCGCGCCTGGACCACTTCGGAGCTGCCGTGCGTGCGGCCCAACGCCGAGGCGAGGTTCCACTTCAACATTTCCACGAGCGCCGGCGCCACCACGACGCCGTGTCGTTGTCGCAGCAATGACGCGATGGCACTGTCGAGATCGTTGCCTCCCTGACGCCGTCCGCTGCCGGTGACGATTCCTCCCAAGGAGATGAGCGCTGATTCCGACGCACCGGCACCCAGGATGGTGACGGCCGACCCCACCGGGTCCTGCACCGGCATGCCCAGGCCGATGGCGGCGGCGATAGGCGCTTCGACCAGACTGACCTCGCGTGCGCCCGCTTGAATGGCCGCCTGTCGCAGCGCGCGCCGCTCGATCGCCGTCGCCAGCGACGGCACGCTCATGACCACGCGCGCCCGGCTCATCTTGGAGATCCCCGCTCGGTCGAAGAGCCCCGAGATGAGTCGCGCCGTGACGTCGAAATCCACCGTGGTGCCTTGGGAGAAGGGTCGGAAAACGACGATGTGACGCGCCGTGCGCCCCACCGAGTCGAGCGCCCCGAAGCCGACCTCCACCACCTCACCGGAATTGGTATCGATAGCCACCACGGTTGGCTCATTGAAGAGAATGCCTCGTTGCGCCGTCGCCAGACGGCAGTTTGCGGTGCCAATATCCAGCGCGACGTCGGTAGCCATGACGCACAATGCTACGAGGCCCGAGCCTCGGTGTTGGAAACCCCCTGCGGGCAACGAAACTCTTCGACCCCGCGACCGCCGTGGCGGCAATCGACCACGGCCCTTAAGTTGTAGACGTGAGTGAGAACCCATTCGAAGGTATGTTCGGCGATATTTTCAATATTCTGGGCCAGCAGGGCCCGGACGCCTGGTTCGACACGGCGACCCAACTCGCGATGAACATCGCGCGAGGCAGCGACGGTGATCCCAATCCCGCACCCATCGAACGCCAACGACTCGAGGAGTTGGCCCCGCTGGTGGGACGTCACGTCGACGCGATCTTCGGCGTCTCGAGCACGCCCGCCGTCACCGCGGTGAACCGCACCGCGCTGACCTCGGCGGCCCTGGCGCAGTGGCGACCTTTGATCGCTCCACTGGTCGCTTCGCCATCGGCCAGCAACGAACTGCTCGACCCCGATACGAATCCCATGATGGCGCAGATGGCGTCCACCCTCGGGCCGCTCTTCACCGGATTTCAAATGGGCTCGGTCGCCGGCCACTTCTCGGAACGGGCGTGGTCGCTCGCGATACTGCCGCTACCTCGCGAGGACGCCCAGCGTCTCCTCGTGGTCAACAACTTGGCGGGCTTCGCCGAGGCCTGGACCCTCGAGAAGGATGAGGTCTACGTCTTCGCGCTCGCTCAAGAGTTCGTCGCCTCGCTCGTCCTGACCCAGCCCGGGACGGGTGACGCCCTTCGGGCCCTGCTCTTCGACGCGGTGCGCGAAGCCGCCCAAGCCCAGGGCGACTTGCTGACCCGGCTTCAATCCATCGTCAACCCCGAGGACCTCACCTCGTTCATCAACAATCCCGAGGCCCTGCTCGACGGCATCGAGGTCCCCGACGAGACCGACGCCACGAGGGCCATCAACGCGGCCGCCAGCGTGCTGTCCGCGTTCTTCGAAGCGGCGGCGCACCACGTCACCGAGGCCATCCTCGGCCCGCGCCCGGCCCTGGTCGAGGCGTACAAGCGACACCAGCTCAGCGACGCCCGCGGTGAGGACGCGGCGGCCGCGCTCTTCGGCATCTCCACGCAGGGTCCGCACCACGAGCAGGCCCACGATTTCGTCGCGGCCCTACAGCGCGATCACAGCTTGTCGGTGTTCGACGCGCTGCTGCGCGTCGACGGCCTTCCTGGCGCGTCGGAGTTGACGAATCCCGCTGCGTGGTACGAGCGCGTCACCAACTCGCCGCTCGCCTAGTTCTCCTCTTCGTACCCGAGGTTCCACTCGACGATGAGGTTCTCGCGTTCCGCGTCGCGATTCACACGCTCGCGGTTGCGGCGGAACTGGGGATCGTGCGGCGGCAGGAAGCGCAGGCGCGCGTCGATGCGATCGACGAAGGCCTGGATCTGTTCCTCGTCGCCGAAGACCATGCGGCATTCCCAGTGGGGCGCCACGGGCCCCAGATAGATGACTTGAACGTGACCGACCGGATCGATGACCTCGGTGGATTCAGTGGTCGGAACCTGGCTCACGATACTCCTCATTACTAGAACTGCTGAGCGACCATTCTACCGGTTCTGCGTCGTTAGACCCCGAGGGTATTGAAATCGCGTGCAACCGCCGAGTCGACGAATTACCCGATGACGCGGGCAAAGTCGTCCAGTATCGACACACCGAGTTCCGGCACTTCGACCACCAACGTCACTGCGTCGGCCTCGATCTCGAAGACGAATCGAAAGAACGAGCAACACGTCTTCTCCTGTTGCGCAAGAAGCACGAGCTCGGCCGTGGCACTCTCACTTCGTCGAAGGACAAGTTCGAGACGGGTGGACGTCACACGAGAAATGGACACGACGTCTCGCGCGACCAACGTCGTCCACTCCTGCGCACGTGTATGCGCTTCCATTTCATTGAGGGTGCACACCAGAGGAACGTCCACTCCATCGACACTAAACGTGCGTTGTTTCATTGCGAACGCATGACCATCGTGTGGTGCACGCGTGGCAATGTCGACGCCATCAGGAGGAAGGAGGATCATTAACTTTCTCGTGCACACACAATTGCGATAACTAAAAATTTCGTGAGTAGTGCATGCGAATTCTTCACTATGACAATGGCGTGACAAATGGTGTGACAGTCCTGTGAGTTGAGTGGGTAGCGCAAGAGTGCCCCTTACCATGAGGACATGAACACCAGCACCGAATGGATGAACCAAGCCAAGTGTCGGGACTACCCGGCTGAGGTCTTCTTCCCTCGTGACGGCGTCGGGGTGCTCATCACGCAGAAGATCTGCGACGAATGCCCGGTGGAAAAAGAGTGCCTGGAGTACGCGATCGACAACCACGTCGACCACGGCATCTGGGGCGGCAAGAGCGAACGCGAACGCCGCCGCCTGCGCAGTTCACGGCGGCGTCTGGCGCTGACCGACCGCAACCAATAACCTGAGACGCACTGTGCTCGAGTGCGTCATCAACATCTCCGAAGGACGAGACACCGACGTCCTGCACCAGCTGGCCGACGCGTCGGGCGTCTCGCTGCGCGACGTGCATGCCGACGAGTACCACCATCGATCCGTCTTCACATTGATCAACGAATCGCGCGACCTACAGCGCGACGTGAAGTCGCTCATCACCGCCGCCTACGAGCGACTCGACCTGACCACGCACGACGGCGTGCACCCACGCTTCGGCGTCGTGGACGTGGTGCCGTTCGTGGCGCTCGAGCCCACCGGCCGGTCCGGCGCACTGTCGCTGCGCGACGAACTGGCCCTCTGGATCGCCACCTCCTTCAACGTTCCCGTCTTCTTCTACGGACCGCTCGGCGACGGCACGTCACGTTCGCTGCCCGAGGTTCGTCGCGGCGCCTTCACCTCGATAGCCCCCGACGCCGGCCCGCCGTCGCCGTCATCACGGCTCGGCTGCGTGGCCCTGGGCGTGCGCCCCATCCTCGTGGCGTGGAACATCTGGCTCGAGCACGTGTCGATGAGCGACGCGCGGCTCATGGCCGGTGCGGTGCGGGGCGGCGCCGTCCGTTCGCTGGCCTTCGCGGTTGGTGAGTTCGTGCAGGTCAGTTGCAACGTCATCGACACCCAGGCGGTCAAGCTCTCGGCGATCTACGACCAGGTGAGGACCATGCTGGCCGACGAGGGGCGTCTGGACCACTGCGAACTGGTGGGCCTCTTGCCCACCTCAATGTTGGAGGGCGAAGACCCGGCGCGTTGGGAGGAACTGGGAATCGCCCGAGACCTCACCATTGAGTCACGATTGAAGTGAAACGGTGTGGTGACCGACGGGTGACTAGCCGGCCTGGGCCCGTCGTTCGATAGCGCGGGCTCGGCGAAGGCGCCGGCGCTCCCGTTCGCTCATGCCGCCCCAGATGCCGAACTTCTCCCCATTGTCCAGGGCGTACTCCAGGCAGTCCTCGCGCGCGACGCAGCCGCGGCACACTTCCTTCGCTTCGCGGGTTGAGGCGCCCCGTTCGGGAAAGAAGAGATCGGGGTCGACGCCCATGCAGTTCGCACGCGATTGCCAACCACGATCCTCCATGCCGCTCAATATGTCGATGAATGCCATGCTGTAGTCCCTCCCGCGGCAACGTACGTCACCGTTGTAATTACAACGGTGTCATTGTGCCGGGGTTTGAGGGAAAAAGCAAATGGACTTTTCAAAAAGCCTGATTAAAAGCGTTTACGCCGGGGCGTCAACTCGCGCGACGGTGCTTGACGAAGTCGTCGAGTGCGTAGGTGCCCAGTTCGTCGATCGACGTGTAGAAGGCCCGCCCGCCGTTGACCCGGGCGATCTGCTCGACGAAGGGGAACTGGCTGCGCTCGATGTCCAGGGCGAAGACGTTTATCTTGATGCCCGCCTTGGTGCAGCGCAGGACCTCGGCCATCGTCTTCTCCAGCGTCTCGCGCACGGGCGGCCAGGAGAAGAAGGGCTCGCCGTTTTCCATCAGATGGGCCGTCGGTTCGCCATCGGTCACCACGACGATCTGGCGCTCGCCGCGCTCGTTGCGCATCAGGTGCCGGCTCAGGGCCAGGGCGTGCTGGAGGTTGGTGCCGTAGGCGTAGTCGATGCTGAGCGCGGGGATGTCCTCGATGCGCAGTTCTTGGGCCGTCTCACCGAATCCCACCACGGCGCAGAAGTCCCGCGGGAACTTCGAGCGGATCAGCTGGGTGAGCGCGAGCACCATCTTCTTGGCGGGCACCAGGTTCGAGCGCATGGCCATGGACAGCGAAAGGTCGATGGCGAAGACCGAGGCGCAACGGCGCGTGGCCTCGAACTCCTCCACCGCGAAATCGTCCGGGTCGAGCCGCACGGGGGTCCCGGGACCTTGGCGCAAGACGGCGTTGCGCAAGGTCTGGGGGATGTGCAGCGAGAAGGGCTCGCCCGGCTCCCACGGCTTGGAGGTCTCCTCGCGGTCTCCCCCGCGGGCCACCGACGCCTCGCGATGGCTGCCCAGGGTCGGCGTGTCGCGCAACTGCGCGAAGAGGTCCTTCAGGGCCTGCTGGCCGATCTGGCGCACGCCCTTGGCGCTCAAGGTCAGGCGGCCGCCCTTGCGGTCCACGAAGCCCTGATCCTTCAGCGCCTTCAAGGCCTTCTGCAGGCGCACCACGTGCTGGGCCGCGTCCACGCCGAGGTTGCGCCGCACGGCCTCGATGTCGACCTCGGGCAGGCTTTGCGCGGCGTTGCCCTGGCCCAGGAACGCCTCGAGCCCGCGCAGCTGGCCGAGCTGTTCGGCGACCGACGCCGACTGGGCGAAGGACGAGGGCTCACCGCCGCGCATGCGGTGCGCTCGGTTCCAGTCGATGTCGGGGGTCGCCTGGCGCAGGTTCGACACCAGCCGGCTGAGGGCCAGGTCCATCTCCATGTTGGCCATCATGCGGTCGAACAGGGCGCGCAGCTCGCCCTGCTGCTCGCCCGAGAGCGAATTGAACATCGCTTCGGCCGCCGCGGCCCGTTCGGCCATCATGCGCACGACGTCCTCTAGGTTCTCGGCCCCCGGGAAGAAGTCCCCGAACTTCTCCATGAAGTCCTGGAAGCTTGGATCGAGCGGCTCACCGCGACGATCCTGCTCGATCATGGTCGAGAGCGCGTCCATCATCTCGCGCGTCCGCGCCCACTCTGGCGAATCGGGATCGTCGAGCATCTCCTTGCTCTTCTGGAAATACGTGTCGAGCACGTCCTGTTGGAGCTCCGCCAGCAGCTGCTCGAACTGCTCGCGCGCCGGCGTGGAGACGAACTCGTACTCCTGGTAGTTGCCGAGGCGTTCGCCCAACCGTTCGCTCATGAGGCTGCGCTGCATGTACTTCTGCTCCACCATGTCGCGGGTCACTTGCTTTCGGCGCTCGTCGTCGGAGGCTTCGGCCTCGGCCAGCATGCTGTCGAGCTCACCGGACTCGGTGTCCTCGATCTCCTCGAGCCATTCGCGATAGCGCTGCAGTTCGCCGTCGGGGTCGGCCTGTCGTTCGAGCTCGCGCCGTTTGGCCCGGGTCCGTTCGAGCAGCTCGCGCAGGCCCTGGGCCCGGGTGCCGTCGGGCGCCTGGAAGCCCTCGCGTAGCAGCCGCTCCATGGCCTCGTCCAGGTCGCCGCTCTCGAGGAAGTCGTCGGTCAGCAGCGCCAGCAACTCCTGCGCGTCGAGGTCGTCGAAATCGTCATCCTCGCCGAAGCGACGGTAGCCGTAGCGGACGGGCACTAACGGTTCCTGGCCCGATAGAGCGCTCTCGCCCCCGAGGCGTCCTTGGCCAGCCTCTTGGTCAAGTAGAGGCCTTCCAGTATGAACTCCACCGCCGACGCCAACTCCCCGTCGCTGGCCGTGGGCCCGGCCACGCGCCGCACCGGCGTGTCGAGCGCCGGCATGGCCTCGAGCACGTCGAGGTAGCTCTGGTCGGCCAGGTCGTCGCCGGTGTGCACCAGGACCTCGTCGTTGAAGGCCGCGATGATCGCGGGGCCTTCCTCGAGCACCACCTGCTCGGTGAAGCACTGGCGCACCGCGAGCGAGACCAGCGCCGCGATGATCTGGTCGGAGTCCCCGTCGTCCATGGTGTCGAACTCGATCTTGCCCTGCGTCGACTGGACCATCGCGCTGAGGTCGCTGACCCGCGGCACCACCGCGTCGTCGTTCGTGCGCAGCGTGCGCCGAAGCGCGTTGGCGACGACGGTCTCGTAGTTGGCGATCGAGAGGCGTACCGACACGCCCGAGTGCTGGCTCACCACGTGGCTCTTGCGCGCCACGTGACTCACGCGCGCCACGATGTCGTCGATGAACCAGGGCACCGTGATGGGCTTGGGCGTGACGGGGAGCCGGGCCTCCTGGTGCACGATGGCGATCTCGGTGGCGATCTCGTAGGGGTAGTGGGTGCGGATCTGGGAACCGAAGCGGTCCTTCAGCGGCGTGATCAGGCGACCGCGGTTGGTGTAGTCCTCGGGGTTGGCGGTGGCGACCACCAGGAGATCGAGGTCGAGGCGCACCAGGTGGCCGCGTATCTGCACGTCGCGCTCCTCGAGCACGTTGAGCAGGCCCACCTGGATGCGCTCGGAGAGGTCGGGCAGTTCGTTCATGGCGAAGATGCCCCGGTTGGACTTGGGCACCAAGCCGTAGGAGAGGGCCCGAGGGTCGTCGAGGTAGAGTCCCCCGGCCACCTTGATGGGATCGACCTCTCCAATCAGGTCGGCCATCGAGGTGTCGGGCGACGCGAGCTTCTCGGCGAAACGCTGGCTGCGGTGCAGCCAGGTGATCGGCGTGTCGTCGCCCTTCTCCTCCACCAGGTCGATGGCGTAGGCCGAGATCGGGGCGTAGGGATCGTCACGCACCTCCGACCCTTCGACGATGGGCAGCCACTCGTCGAGCAGTTCCACCAGCGAACGGATCATCCGGCTCTTAGCCTGGCCCCGCTCGCCGAGCAGGATGATGTCGTGACCGGCGAGCAGGGCGGTCTCGAGCTGGGGCAGCACCGAGTCCTCGTAGCCGAGCACGGACGAGGTGAGGGCCAGTCCCTCGCTTAGGCGCCGCTCGAGATTGAGTCGGATCTCCTCACGCACCGGGGTGGGCTGGTAGCCGCTGGCGCGCAGGGCGGCGAACGTCGTGGGCAGGTGGGCGGGGACTTTGGGGGTGGCCATAGCCCCATTGTAAAGGGCGACGCGCGAACGCTCCCTGGGCCTGATCAGGCGCGCGACGCGCGAAAGGTCCGGCTCACCACCTGGCCCCCCGGCCGGTAGGCCAGGTGGGCCGCGCGTGGCGCGTCGAGGACGAGCACGTC
>JBARBL010000004.1:0-10785 GCA_049793015.1 Acidimicrobiales bacterium
ACACCAGGAAGTCGCCGAAGATGTCCTCATTGACGAGTGCCTCGGGCTCCACCATGAGGTAGAGCTCTCCCGTGGCTTCGACCCACGAGAGCTCGTACTCGTTGTCCGACGCGTCGGTCCACTCACTACCGAACTCGAACTCCGCGCTTTCGCGACGAGCCTCGTTCTGTTCATAAAAGGATTCGATGTCCATTGGCCTAACACTATTGCGACTTATGTGCGCCGTGAAGTGCGTTTTGCCTGGCAATCTCACCGGCGTGAGAAATGGTCCGTTTTGGGTCGCGCTATATGGAGCGGTCGCGTGCGTCGCGGGACCTGTACTGGGCGCCATGACACACCACAACGACCTTCTAGGGCAGCTTCGACGCGAATGGCCCGCCATCGGGCGCACACAAGAGGCTCGGGTGGCGCTCGATGGCCTCGTCGAGCGCCACCCGGCGATCGGCCTGGGCCACGCAATCGACCTCTGCGAGGTGGTCGACGTCCTAGAGATCAGAGGCGGCCGCAGCGCGCTCGAGCGAGCGGAAATCGTACGCGCACTACTGGAGGAGGCGGGCGACCCGCTCATTCGACGCACGCTGTTGCAAACCCTCCTCCCCGGCATCGTCAGCGTCTGTCGCCAGTTCCGGTTTGGCGAGGGGATCATCAGAGACCCGAGCGAGACCCTCGGCACGGCGGTGGCCCTCGCGTGCGAACTGCTGGTGGACTGGGCCGGCCAGTCGCGTCAATACTGCGCGCCCGACATCCTCTCCGCACTGCGGGGACGGCTTCGTCGCTGGCTCCTCAAGGAGAAGGCCGCGTTGTCGAGCATCACGCACTTCGACCAGATGGACGAACCCGCAGTGGTGAACTCGCCGCTGCTCGCGCGACTCGAAAGCTATCGCGGCAGCCAATACGACCGCATCGCTCGCCTCACCTACGCGCGAGTCTTCGAAGGACGGTCTCTTCGCGAACTCGCCCGAGACGATCACTCCGCACCGAGTTCACTGCAAGCGGAGTTGCAACACTTCGCGATTAGATTTCTTATTTAGTAAGTCGAGTGGACCATTCGTGATTTCCAATTCGACGTCAACTCCGATACCTTTTGAGCACCATGACGCGCCCGACGACCTCGCTTCGAAGCGCGCACTTCTTGATGTGGTCAAGCCCCCTACTGCTCGTCGTATTGGTTTTCACGTTGACTACCGGTACTTCACCGATGACGCCGCACGCGGGCACGCAACGCCAACCTCCAATCGTGCGGACGACCACCACGACCCTCGAGGTGACGCCGACGACGATCACCACGACGGGAGCGACCACCCCCACACCGGCGAAGCGCCCGAACCGGCCCGCGACGAGCGTGACGAAATACGTCAACGCGACAAAGCCGATCGCCGCGACTCGCGTGATAAAGACCGCCACCGTCGTCTCGAGCGGCGAACTGAGCGGCACCCTCAGTCCGGGTTTCAGCGTGGCGGACGTCCCGTTGCAAGGTCCGGGCCTGTGGGTCCTCGAGACCAGCGCCGCCATTGGCGCCCACTTGCAGTGCGCGTCAAGGACCGCTTCGGTCAACTCGCGCGTCGTGATCATGACCAACCAGGGCTGCCAGCTCCAGATCGCCTCGACCGATCGAGGGGTGTCCCTGACGTGGCAACTGACTCCCGTCAAATGAGGCGGTTCACCTCAGGACCGCTGCACGGTACCGCCTTGGCTCTCTACTTCGTGCTGCTCCCGTACGTGGTGGTCGACAAATGGGAGCTGAGCGCCCGACAGGGAGACGCGCTATTTCTGCGCCTGATGCTCGTGGTCTTGAGCTGCTTCTGGCTGGCCTTTCTCCTGCGGGTCCTCAACGACGTCGTGCGCCTACGCCACGGCCGAATGATCGGACGCGACGGAAGCGCCTGGCTCGCCGGACTCGTGGTCATGGCGCTACCCTTCCTCTTGGCCAGTTCGTCCGGATCCACCACGAGGCCCGACACCGGCCTCGCCGTTCCCTACGCGCTCCCCCTCACCCCTCCTTCGTGGTCGCTCCACACCGCCGCGACGCCTCATGAGGCCTCGAAGCATCAACGCCCTCTTGGCTCTCCCTACGGCGCCGCACCCCCTACGGCACTCTCGCTGGCCTTGGTGGCCAAACAGCGAAAGGACTCGTTGCGACGCCACCAGTTCTCGCTCAGCGAGAGTGAGATCGACGACACGGTGGCGGTGCTCAAGTCCTACGACTCCAACCTGATCGCCCGCCTGCGCTCCCTCGTTGGCGAGCGGCGAGCGGGCACGGTCGTACTGACGCGCGACGGCGACTACGACGTCGCGTCACGTGACGACGGGGCACGGGCCGTCTGCATCCTGAGCGAGGATCATCAAGGCTCGGTGATCTCTTTCGCCAGCGAAGGCTGCCAGCTCCAGGTGCCCGCCCACTGGAGGGCCGAGGACGTCGTCACGGGCGTGGTGGCCCTGCACGATGGCGGACGGCTGGTGTTCGCGCGTGACCACACCGAGTTGTTACGTGCGTTGGCCACGAGGGCACTTCGCACGACGCTCGTCGTCTATCTCGCGTCGCCTCACGACCTGGACGACGAACTCCGTGGCTGCGCCGTGACACTCACCACCGCCGACCCCGGAGCCGGCGGCGACGACGGTGGGACCTGGGAGGTCACCGCCGACGTTCATCCTCTCCCGGCTGAGGCCGGGGAGCTGCGCGCGGAGCTTCTGCGCAGCGATCCGCGGATCGTCGGACTTGAGGTGCCCTTCACGACGACGCTGCGTCGCCGCTGTGTGGAAATGACGACCTACCTCGCGCTGCACCGACACGAACCGGTCACCGGTGATCGCCTACGAACCCGGGTGCTCGCGAGCGGCGAGGTCGACGCCTCCACGCGCACCCTGGCCAACACCGCCAGCGCCGTGCGCCGCAGCCTCGGGCGCGACGGGGCGGGCGCCCGGCTTCACCCGGTGTCGCCGTCAGGCCTGTACGTGACGCACGCGCTGGTGAGCGACGTCGAGATCTTTCACGGTCTGGTAAGCCGCGCCCGCCAACTGTCGATGACCGAGGCTGGCCCATTGCTCGCGGAAGCGCTTGAACTGGTGCACGGCGAACCGCTCGCCAGCGTGCTCCGCGGTTTCGAATGGTTCCTCGCCGAGGGCCACGCCGCTCGACTCGCCCGTGACGGCGAGTGGGCCGCCCTGGCGCTGCACCATGACGCCCTGACGCGAGGTGACTACGAGGTGGCCTTTTGGGCGCTGGAGCGAGGACGGCTCATCGACCCCTACAGCGACGTGCTAGCCGACGCACTGGCGCGGGTGCCTCGACTACGCGAGTTTGGAGGCGATGGATCCGGCCGAGCGCAGCACGAGGCCGTCAGCGCCGGCGGCGCTGAACAGGTGGGCTGGTCGTTCCAGAGCCTCCGCAATCAAATCGCCTAACAAGTCGGCGAACGCCAACGGTGGCGAGATGAAAAGGTACTTGGCCAGGGATCCGGGAATCGTATTGATCTCATTGACATAGAACTCGCGCTCGTTGGCCAGAAAGTCCACCCTGGCGACCCCGCGCACCGACGCCGCGGTGGCAATGGTTCGTGCGCACCGCTCGATGTCCTGCGCCTGGCCGGAGGCCAAGACCGCGGGCAGCTCGCGCGGGGCCGACACCATCCCCTGGCCCCCGACGTATTTGTCGCGGTAATCGAGGATCTCGTTGGCGTCGGAGCGGCGAAGCGGCTTCTCAATGGCCGACAGCGCGAGGACGGGATAGGTGCGAATCGCGATCTGTACGTCGTAGAGATCGTCGCGGAACGGCTCCACGACGCAACCCAGCGCCAGGTGCCCGTTGGTCGAGAGCCGGGCCAGCGCCGTCGACAGATCGGCCACCACGTCGATGCCGATCGACGAGCCGCCGAATCGGGGCTTCAATATATAGGGGCCGCCAAAAGGCAACGACGTCGTGTCGCGCGTGAGCAGGACCCTCGGCAACGTCGGCAGACCCGCGGCCGCGATGACGGCACCAAAGGCCCACTTGTCCATGCCCAAGGCGGCGCCGGCAACGTTCGGCCCGCTATAGGGCAGGCCGGCCAGATCGAGCACGGCCTGCAGCGACCCGTCCTCGCCCGGACCGCCGTGCGTCGCCAAGAGGACCGCTTCGATCTCCAGTCGTCGTTCCTTTCGGCCCGTCGAGAAGAAGCCCCCCTGAGCGCCCACGCGCAGCTGCACCTCGCTCGAGCCCTCGGGCACCCCGTCGAGGAACGCCTCCGCCTCCACCTGCGACGCCACGGCGAAGAACACGTTGTTCTTGGTCCAGTAGATGCCCACCACCTCGCGCTGGTCGCGCAGTTCGTGCAGCACCTGGAGGCCAGTGAGGATCGAGACGTCGTGTTCGGGCGCCGGTCCGCCGAAGAGCACTGCGATGGCCATCAGATTCCTCGCGACGCATTCATGTGGACATCAAGGGTAGTGGTCGGGCAGGTCGTTGAGGTACAGCACGCCGTCGCCCGGCACCAGCGTCGCTCGAACCCACGACACCGCCTCGTCACGAGTGTCAAATCGCTGGACCGGACCGACGTAGCCCACCTGCAGGGGCCTCACGTTGGTGCGACCCACGGCGATGAGGGTGGCCTTGAGCGACGCCGCCTTGCGGCCTAACTCCATGTTCGCGCTGTACTGCTCGTCGCCCAGTTCCACCAGCCCGGGCGTCACCACGACGCGGCGACCGGAGAGTGCCATCGACCCGAGGAGGTTGAGGGCCGCGAGGGCACTGGCGGGGTTGGCGTTGAACGTGTCGTCGATCACCACGACGCCTGACGTGGCCATCACGACGTTGGAGCGATTGGCCACCGACGTGACCTGTCCCACGCGAGCCGCCAACTGATCGATGCTGAGTCCTAACTCCAAGGCGGCGGCGATGGCGCAGGCCAGGTTGGTGGCCTGGATGCCGCTCACGGCGTCCACGTCAACGACGTTCTTTTCATCGACGACGACCGACCACAACGCGCCCTGCGGGATCACTCGCACCGACGCGCCTTCGGCCGTCGAGCCCGCCGTGCGCACGCGTTTGCCTTCACCGCTAAGTCGCTCCACCCACCGCGAAAGACGCAGGTCGTCGACGTTCACCACGACCGTCGTGGCCCTTTCGGTGACCTCATATTTCGCCCGCTCGATCACGTCCAGCGACTTCATTCGTTCCAAGTGCACGGGGCCGATCGCGGTCACCACCGACAACTCGGGCGGGCACCAAGAGCAGAGCTCGCGTATCTCGCCCGGTCCGTACGTGCCCATCTCGGCGATGAACACCCTCGTCCCATCCTCCAGGTTCTCGTTGATGGCGCGCAATAGTCCACTCCTGTTGTTGAAACTCCGCGGCGAGGCCACGACACCCCCGTCGGGGCGCAGCAGATCGGCCAGATGGTTCTTGGTGGAGGTCTTGCCGTAGGAGCCCGTTATCGCCACGATGCGCGGCCTCACCTTCGCCAGCCGCGCGACGGCCTGGTCGACGAACTTCTGTGAGTGATGTCGCTCGAACGGCGCCAAGAGTCGCGACGTCAGGTCCAGCGTCACGGGCACGGCCCACACCATCGCCACGAACACCAGCCACGGACGGGGAGTGAAGAGTCCGGCCACCCCGAGCGCGACCGAAATGATCGTGGCACTGATTGCGATCAGGGTCAGACGCCGGGTCCAGCGCAGCGTGCTCGTACGTCCTCTCATCGAAAGACCCCAAGGGCAAAGGACACCGTAAAGCACGGTCACCACCACGACGAAGTCGTCCACCCGCAGCACCGTCGCGGCCACCAGCAGCACCACGAGCACGTGCGTCGGCGTGATCGGGCGCCTGCCCGTGGAGCGCTCGGGCGACCTGGCCGACGCAACCTGAGGCGTGGACCAGCGTCCGAGGAATCGCCGCATAGAACGTGGTTCGTAGTGCTCGCGTTGCAGCACACGCAGCCAACGGGCCATCTGGGCGCCGTACGCGGCGCCGAGCGCCACTCCCAACGCCGTATCCAGGGCGATCGTGCCGGAACTCATAGCAACTCCAGCGTCGACGACAACAGTTCATGAGGCGCTTCGGTGGGCAGCAGGTGTCCAACTCCCTGCACCGAGCGAAAGCGGTGAGGCCCCGGGAGAAGGGCCAGTGCCCGTGACGCGATGTCTTCGGGTACTTCGCGGTCGAGCTCTCCCCAGACCATCACGACCGGTGCGCGCACGCGTGCGAGTTCGTCCTCGTAGCTCTCGTTGACCGCGGCCACCAGCACGTCGCGCATTATCCCGCTGGCGTTTCGGTAGTCCGACGAACCGTAATGTTGGCGGGCCGCCTCCATCTTCAGGTCGCTGATCAACCCATGAGCGTGCAGGGAGCGCGTCAGTCGGAAACGCCACGGGGACCGGGTCCTGGATGAAGGCGTTGGGCGCAGCAAGGGCGCGCCCGTGAGCACCAGTCCGGACACCAGGTTCGGTTCATTGGCCGCGATGACGGTGGCGACCGTCCCGCCATAGGAATGACCGACCAGGACCACCGGTTCGGCGCCGATGTGCGCCAGGACCGGCGCTACCAGCTGCGCGTAGTGGCGCGCACCCCCCGCGACCGTTGGGGGCGGTGACGAACCAAAGCCGGGCAGATCCAACGCGACCGACGCCGTGCCGAGGTCGGCCAACTCCCGGGCGCAGGCGACAAAGTCCTGGCCCCGACGGGCCCAACCGTGAAGAAAGACCACCCGGACGGGGCCGTCTCCGTAGGGCTCACCAAAGAGGTTTCCGTCGCCGTAGGCACGTAGCACGTACTTCAGGCTACTGAGATGGCCCGCTCGGCCGGGACCACGTCACGCACTACCGGTAGCGTCGGAGTGACTATGAGTGACGAGACTGCATTCAGCGACGATCTGCTGATCGGGCTCACCCCGGAGCAACGCGAGGCCGTCATGTCACCCGCCCGGCGCCTCCTCGTACGCGCGACCGCCGGGTCGGGAAAGACCCACGTCCTGACGCTGCGCATCCAGCGCCGGATCACTGACGGCGACGTCGCGGCCGATCAGGTCCTCGCCATGACGTTCACGCGCAAGGCCGGCGACGAGCTGCGGCGCCGACTCGCCAAAGCCGGCATTCGCGACGTCCGTGCCGGGACGTTCCATCGGGCGGCGCTGACCCTGGTCAATCAGTACCGCGACGACCACCACCTCAAGCCCCTGGTGCTGGAGGCGAATCGACGCCGCCTGGTGACGGCCCTGGCTCAACAGCTTCGTGAAAGCGGTGACGTTAAGCTCGAGGACTGGCAGCTGCCCCGGTTGGAGCAGGAGATCAGCTGGGCCCTCAGCCAGGGCTTCAACGGAGCCTCGTACGTAAAGAGCGTGCGCAAACTTCGTCGTGACGCCCCGCTGCCGCCCTCGCAGTTCGCCGACGTGCTCGATCGCTACGTCGGACTCTGCCACAGCCGTGGCGTGCTCGATTTCGATCTGCTTTTGAGCGAAGCGATATCGCTGCTGCGCGATGAACCCAACGTGCTCGCGTCGTTCCGGCATCGCAACCGGTCGCTCTACGTCGACGAGGCCCAGGACATGAACCCCCTCCAGTTCATGATGCTGCGTCAGATGGCGGGCGACGATCCTGACCTGTTCTGCGTGGGCGACCCCAACCAGTCGATCTACGGCTTCAATGGGGCCAACCCCAAGTTCCTCAACGACATCGTGCGCACCTGGCCCGACACGGTGGTCCTCGACCTCACCCGCAATCACCGGTCGACGGCCAACATCATCGCCGTCGCCAACACCTTGCTCGAAGCCGGGGCCGCGGGGATCGTGCCAGCCAAGGACGACGGTGAGGTGCCCATGGTTCGCAGTTACAACACCGACGAGGAGGAAGCCGCCAGGGTCGCAACCTGGCTCGGTGCCAAGCACCAGCCGGGGAGCCCTTGGGGATCGATGGCGGTGCTCGCGCGGACGAACGCGCAACTGGAACTGGTCGCGGGGTACCTCGAGGCCGCGGACATCCCCTACGAACGGCGCGGTCCCGAGCACTCCCCCGCGTCTGACCTGAGTGCTGCGGATACGCACCTGCGGCGACTCGACGATGACCAGCGCGACGTCGTCGCGCTGTCGACGATCCATCGTTCGAAAGGGCTCGAGTTCCAGCACGTGGCCGCCATTGGTTGGGCGGAGGGTCAATTGCCCAACTACAACGCCACCACCCCCGCCGAGCTGGCCGAGGAGCAGCGCCTGGCCTACGTCGCGCTCAGCCGGGCCGAAGATTCACTATTGATCACGTGGAGTCGAGGCCGAAACGACCCCCGCTACCCCGACCGATCACCATCGCGTTTCCTCGCCCCCATCGAACGGGTGATCGGCGAGATCGAGCAACGCAATGCCCCCTTGACGGGCGATGCCCGCCGGGCCCGCCTCGCGGCGATCCGCCGCGAGCTCGAAGAGGCGCCCGCGAAGGTATCGTTGCCAGCGAATGGAAAACCTGGAGCTTCGTGAGGAACTGATCAACGTCGTCGGGGCCGACGCCGCCAGCTTTTCGCCCCATCACCACGACGACGACCTGCACGACGAGACCCTGCACCCGAGCCGCGCCGAGCCCTTTGCGGTCGTGCGACCCGCCACCACCAAGCAGGTCGCGGACATCGCCAGGCTCGCCTCCAAACACGGTGTCCCCATAACACCGAGGGGCTCCGGCACCGGCTTGTCAGGCGGCGCCACCCCCGTACCGGGCGGCATTGTCGTGAGCTTCTCGCGCATGAACAGACTGCTGCACCTTGACGCCAGCGATCATGTCGCCGTGGTACAGCCCGGCATCACGCTCGAGGAATTGAACGAGTCGTTGGCGCCCAGCGGCCTTCGCTACCCCGTCTTTCCGGGCGAGATCTCCTCGTCCATCGGCGGCAACGTGAATACCAACGCCGGCGGCATGCGCGCCGTGCGCCATGGCGTGACCCGCCACCACGTGCTGGGGCTGGAACTGGTGCTCATCGACGGCACCGTCGTGCGCGCCGGCGGACCCGTCGTCAAATCGTCGTCCGGTTACAACCTCACCCAGCTGGTGCTCGGCAGCGAGGGGACCTTGGCCCTCGTCACCGAGGTCACCCTCAAGCTCTCGCCCACGTTTGCCCACGCGGCCACGCTGCTCGTTCCCTTCGCCGATCTCGGCGCCGTCACACGCATCGTCCCGTCGATCGTGGCGTCAGGACTCGAGCCGTCAATCCTCGAATACGCCGACAGCGTCACCATGACCGCGATGACCCAGGCCGCATCTCTGGAGCTCGGCGTGAACCCCGACGTCGCGCAAGAGACAACGGCCTACCTCATCATCGTGCTCGAGACGCGCACCGCCGAGCAGTTGGACGCCGACATCGCGCACCTAGCTGAGATGGTGGACGATGGTGGAGCGCTCGACGTCTACGTCTTGCCCGATCACGTAGCCGCCAAGCTCATTAAAGCCCGCGAACGGCTGTTTTGGGTCACCAAAGCGGCCAACGCGAACGACATCCTCGACGTCGTCGTGCCGCGCTCCAGCGTCCCCGTCTTCCTCGATGAAACGACGCGAATTGCCGAACGGTACGACTCCCTGGTCCTGGGATGCGGCCACATCGGCGACGGTAACGTGCACCTCTCGGTATTCCAACCCGACGACGATCGCCGGTCCAAACTCCTCCACGAGATTTTCGCCTTCGCCCTTTCACTCGGCGGCCAGATCTCGGGCGAGCACGGCATCGGTCGCGACAAGCAGGAGTACTTCCTCGCGCTGAGCGACCCGTCTTCCCTCGACCTGCAGCGGCGAATCAAGGCGACCTTCGATCCACGTCAACTGCTCAACCCGTACCGCCTGCTCGACGAAAGGCCGCTGCCGTGAACGGCGCCCACTCCCTGCTCTCGACGCTGATCGCCAACGGCGTGACGACGTGCTTCGCGAACCCCGGCACCTCGGAGATGCACTTCGTCGCCGGGCTGGACGAGGTGCCCGAGATGCGAGGCATCCTCTGCCTCTTCGAAGGCGTCGCCACGGGCGCCGCCGACGGGTACGCCCGCGTAAGCACCCGACCAGCCGCCACCTTGTTGCACCTCGGCCCCGGCCTCGCGAACGGCTGGGCCAACCTTCACAACGCCCGCCGCGCCCGCGTGCCGCTGGTCAACATCGTCGGCGATCACGCCACCTATCACGCGGCGTTCGACGCACCCTTGCAGAGCGACATTGCTCCGATAGCCAGCTCGCTCAAGGGATGGCAACGACGCACGCAACGCTCCGACGACGTGGCCAACGACACGGCCGACGCGATCAGCGCCGCGTGGGGACCGCCAGGCCAGGTCGCCACCTTGATCCTGCCCGCCGACGTCTCGTGGAGCGAGGTGACGATCGAGCCGACGCCGTGGCCCGCCGCCACTCGCTTTGCGCCCGCGACGCCCGACGACGCCAACGTCACCCAATCGCGCGAGGGACTGCGAAAGCCGAGGGCGGCGCTCTTCGTGGGAGGTACCGCCGTAAACGCGGAGCAACTCGCGCTGGCGCACCGCATAGCGCAGGCCAGCGGCGCGCGCCTGTTGATGGAGACCTTCCCGGCCATCATGGACCGAGGTGCGGGAGTGGTGCATCCCGAGAGGCTCGTCTACCTGAGCGAGTTCGCAATCGCCCAGTTGCAAGACATCGACACGCTGATACTGATCGGGTCGAGCGAGCCGGTCGGCTTCTTCGCCTACCCCAACGTCAAGAGCCGCTTGGTCAGTGACGGCTGCCAGGTGGTCAACCTGGCGCCGCCGGGCTGTGACACCCGGTCGGCACTTGAGGCGCTGGTCGAGGGGCTCGCCGCTTCCCAAACCACGGCGGCGAGCGGCG
>JBARBL010000005.1:0-10756 GCA_049793015.1 Acidimicrobiales bacterium
GGTCGGGGTGGCCTCGGAGCGGAACGCTTCGTCGTCGGCGTCGATGATGACCGCTCCCGCGACGAGCGGTACCGGAGCCAGGGCGGTGCCCCGGGCGCCCACGACCACCGGCCAGCCCGCGCGGGCGCGGTCCCACTCCCCCTCGCCCGACGCCACGAAGCAGCCTCGCTGCTCGAGACGGCCGCGAAGGCGCTGGGCCCACGACTCGGTGGGCACCAGCACCAACAGCGACCCCTCGCTCGCCATACTCTCCCGGTAGGCGCCGAGGACCAGAGCCAGCGGGTCGGTCGTGGGGGCCAGCTGGATGATCCCGGGTTCGAAGGACGCGGCCCCGTCGGCGACGCCGGCGCCGAGCGCCCGCGCCACGGGCACCACGGGCAACGACGTGATCAGCCGCTTGGGCGACGTCGAGACGAGAAGTCGCGACACCGGGCTGCACCACCGCTCGCTTGCCCACCACAGCAGTCCCAGCAGCGAGGGAGGCGGCCCGAAGCCCAGCCATTTGGTGAGCGGCTTGAGTTCACGATCCGCCTCCACCTCCTCGACGACCCAGCCACGCACCGAGCGATTGTTGAAGTCGACCCTCACGCGGTCGCCCACCCGCACCTGACTCGTTCGTTCGGTGACGGCGTAGTCGAAGGGCCGGTCCACCGCCGCAACTTCGGTGACGATGCGAACCGCGCGCGCGGCCACTAGGGAAGTGACAGTTCCCGGCGTAGGTCGTCGAGGCGGGGCGTCTGCTCCCAGGTGAAGCCCTGGTCGTTGCGACCGAAGTGGCCGTAGGCGGCCGTGCGAAGGTACATCGGACGGCGCAGGTCGAGGTCACGGATGATGGCCGCCGGTCGCAGGTCGAAGATGGCGTCGACGGCCTTGGCGATCTTGGCACGGTCCACGACTTCGGTGCCGAACGTCTCGACCAGCACCGACACCGGGCGCGCCACGCCGATGGCGTAGGCCACCTGCACCTCGCAACGCCCCGCCGCGCCGGAGGCGACCACGTGCTTGGCCACCCAGCGGGCCGCGTAGGCGGCCGAACGATCAACCTTGGAGGGGTCCTTGCCGGAAAAGGCGCCGCCGCCGTGACGCGCCATGCCGCCGTAGGTGTCCACGATGATCTTGCGGCCAGTGAGCCCGGTGTCGGCGTGCGGTCCGCCGAGCACGAACTTGCCCGAGGGATTCACGTAGACCTTCATCGAGCTGGTGTCGAGATCGGCGGGCAGCATCGGGCGGATGACGTGTTCGAGCAGGTCTGGCTTGATCTCGCTCTCGGAGTCGAAATTGTCGTCGTGCTGGGTGGAGATGAGCACGGTGTCGACGGCCACCGGGCGACCTTCCTCGTAGGCGATGGTCACCTGCGTCTTGCCGTCGGGCCGCAGGTAGGGCACCTGCCCCGAACGCCGGACCTGGGACAGGCGCATCGAGAGACGGTGGGCCAGCCAGATAGGCAGCGGCATGAAGTCCTCGTTGTCGTCGCAGGCGTAGCCGAACATCATGCCCTGGTCCCCGGCCCCGAGGGCGTTGAGGGAGTCCTCGCCGCCGATGCCCGATCGGTGCTCGAGCGCGACGTCCACGCCGCTGGCGATGTCGGGGCTCTGCTGGTCGAGCGACACGAGCACCGCGCAGGTGCGCCCGTCGAACCCCTTGGCCCCGTCGTCGTAGCCGATGTCGAGGATCGTCTTGCGCGCGATGGACTGAATGTCGATGGTCGCGGTCGTCGTGATCTCGCCGGCCACGATACACAGACCGGTCGTGAGCAACGTCTCGCAAGCGACGCGCGCCATGGGGTCCTGGGTGAGGATGGCGTCCAGCACGCTGTCCGACACCTGGTCAGCCATCTTGTCCGGATGCCCTTCGGTCACCGACTCCGAGGTGAAGAGGGTACGGTCGCTCATCGGTCTCCTTGGGATAACAATGAAGCAACCCTACTCAAGATTTCCAGCGAAATCGCTTCTTTGGAACGAAGCGAGACCTGCTCGACGACCTCATCGCGGCCGACCAGCGCCACCTCGTTGGTCCGGTGCTCGAAACCCGCGCCGGGGACCGACACGTCGTTCACGACCAAGAGGTCCACGTCCTTGCGGCGAAGCTTGGTCAGGGCGTTCTCCTCGACCTCGTTGGTCTCGGCGGCGAAGCCCACCACCACCTGTCCGGCGCGGCGCGCCGCCACCAGCTCGAGCACGATGTCCGGCGTCGGTTCGAACTCGAGCACCGGCGCGCCGTCGTGCTTCTTCAATTTCTCCTTCGAGGCCACCACGCGAAAATCGGCCACGGCCGCGGCCATGACCACGGCGTCGTGGTCGGGCCAGCGTTGCATGGTGGCGTCACGCATCTGCGCCGCGGTGTCGACGCGCACGACCTCGATGGCGCCCACCACGTCGAGGGCCAGGGGCAGGTCCGAGGTAGTGATGAGCGTCACCTCGGCCCCCAGTCGTCGGGCCACTTCGGCGAGCGCGTGGCCCTGGCGGCCCGACGACCGGTTCGAGATCACCCGCACCGGGTCGATCGGCTCGCGGGTCCCGCCCGCCGTGACCAAGATGCGTCGGGCGCTCAAGGGCCCGCGGTAACCGCGCACGATGTGTTCGATGAGATCGAAGATGGCCTCGGGCTCGCCCAGGCGACCGACGCCGCTGTCCCCGCCGGCCAAGGGGCCGACCTCGGGCTCCAGCACCAGCACCCCGCGGCGTTTGAGGATGGCCAGGTTCTCCTGCACCGAGGGCTGCTCCCACATCTCGGTGTGCATCGCGGGGCACAGCAGGACCGGCCCTCGCGAGGCCAGCAAGGTGGCGCTCAGCAGGTCGTCGCCCAGACCGATGGCGTAACGCGCGATGAGATGGGCCGTGGCCGGCGCCACCACGATGAGGTCGGCGTGCTGGGCGAGGTAGGTGTGAGGAATCGGCGTCGTCGCGTCGCCGTAGAGCGACGTGCGCGTGGGCTCGCTGGCCAGAGCCGAAAACGTCTCGGCGCCGATGAAGCGCGTCGCGTCGGGCGTCAGCACCGGTGAGACGAAGTAGTCCGCGCCGCGCAGCAGCCTCAGCAGCTCGACGGACTTGTAGGCGGCGATACCGCCGGCAACACCTAGGACAATGCGGGGTTGACGCGAATCAGGCGTCGCGGAGGGCATCGGTGAAGGCGTCCAGGTCGTTGTTCGCATCCTGGCGGGCCTGCTCCAACGCCTCGACTTCCAAGCGCTCGGCCTCGATCTCCTCGGGGGTGGGGCGGTGGAACTCCAGCTTGCCCTGGTACAACTCCTCTAGGGCCAGCGACAGCGACTTGTTCGAAAGGCTGGTCACCTGGGGCGGGATAAGCGCCCCGTGGCCCTGTCCCAGTCCGTTGTAGTACTCGTTGATCTCGCGGGCGCGGATGGCCGCGACCGAGACCAGCGTGAACTTCGAGTCCCCAACCTTGCCCAGGAGGTTCTCGATCGGTGGGTCAACCAGGGTGGGGCGTTCTACGCTCACGGTATTAGTCCTTTTCCGGGGAGTCGCGACGATTGCGACGGAGTCCCTCCAGTATAGAGAGGATTTCGCTCGTCGCGCGATCGAGGTCGTCGTTGATCACCACGTGCGAGGCCAGATCGTGGCCCTTGGCCAGCTCGTAGGGGGTGCTCGACAGGCGTTTGGCCACGTGCTCCTCGCTGTCGCCGCGCGCTCTCAGGCGCTCCTCGAGTCGCACCATCGAGGGGGGCAGGATCAGGAAGACCACCGCTTCGGGGTGAGCGCGACGGACCTGCTCGGCACCCTGCACCTCGATCTCGAGCAGCACGTCCTCGTCGTTGGGCGGCGTGGGTACCGGGGTGCCGTAGAGGTTGCCGTGGAACTCGGCCCACTCGAGGAACCGGTCGTCGTCGATGGCGGACTCGAAGTCGTGGCGGTCCACGAAGACGTACTCCGAGCCCTTCTCCGTCGCGCGCCGCGGTCGGGTCGTCCAACTCCGGCTCAGCCAGAGGTGATCGTCCGATTCGACGAGACGTTGAGCCAAGGTCCCTTTCCCCACCCCGCCAGGGCCGATGAGAACCAACATGAGTGGCTCAGCGGACAAGAGCTCGAAACAGTTCCGCGCGCTGCTTGGGACCGAGGCCGCGGATTCGACGGGTCTTGGCGATCGAGGCCCGAGCCATGATGCGCTCGGCCTTGACCTCGCCGATGGAGGGCAGGGAGCTGATGAGGTCGTGCGCGCGCATCTGGGCGACGCACTCCTCGCGATCGGCGAGGTCGAAGAGCTCCTCAAGCGACAGGTCGCCCGACTTCACGAGTCGCTTGACCTCGGCGCGCCGGCGGCGGTTCGCGACCGCGAGGCGTGAGGCTTCCACTCGCTGATCTTGCGACAGGACCGGTGGAGTTGGCGTCACGTTTTTAGAATAGCCCCAACTCGACGCGGATGTTCAGAGCAGGGCGGCGCTCAAATCATCGCGCCAGCGCTGGGCCGCGTCCCTCAATCCGGCCCGATCAGGCCCGGCCTGCAGCACCGAACGACTCACGCTGGCGAGCACGGTTCCCGGCGGACAGCGCTCGAAGAGCCGGGCCACGTTCTCGGCGCTGGCCCCCTGGGATCCGACGCCGGGCACCAGGAAGGGGCCTCCCAGCGAGGACAGGTTGAACAGCGGTTGGTCGCGCGTGGCCCCGAGGACGGCGCCCACCGACCCCAGCCCGTCGTCGCGCGCGTTGAGCTGCGCCACGCTGCGCAGCACGAGGTCCTCCACCCGCTCGTCGTCCGCGGTGCGGGCCAGCTGCACCGCGCGTCCGTCGTCGTTAGACGTGGCCGCCAGGACGAAGACGCCCCGGCCACTCGCGACCGCGGCGTCGAAGATCGGCGCCAGCGCGTTGAAGCCGACGTAGGGGCTGACGGTGATCGCGTCGGCCACCAGGGGCGAGCGGTTGTGCAACCACGCTTCGGCGTAGCCCTCATTGGTGAGGGCGATGTCGCCGCGCTTGACGTCGGCCACGATCAATATGTCGGCGTCGCGCGCCTCGACCAAGAGCCGCTCGAGCACCCGGTAGCCGTCGGCGCCGAACCTTTCGAAGAAGGCCACCTGGGGCTTGATCGCCGCCGCCGTGTCGAGCACCGCCTCGAGCACGGCCAGCGAGCAGAATTCCAGCCCGTCGACCGAGTCGGGTCGGCCCCAGGACTCGAGCAGCTCCCGGGTCGGATCGACGCCCACGCACAGCGGGCCCAGCGCGCGGATGCGTTCCTGTAGCCGGGCCCCGAAGGTGTCAACCATGAGCGGCCCCGACGATCTCCTCGATGCTCTTCACCCCGTGACGGCGCATCCACTCCCCCATCCCTCGTTGAATATTCCACGCGGCGCGGGGATCGGCGAACGTCGCGGTCCCCACTTCCACGGCGTTGGCCCCGGCCATCAGCATCGCGATCGCGTCCTCGCCAGTGCTGATGCCGCCCACACCGACGATGGCGGCCGAAGGGAAGGCGGCCCGACAGTCATAAACCGAGCGCAGCGCGACGGGCAGGATGCCCGGCCCGCTCACGCCTCCCCCGCCGTTGCCCAGCGCCGGCCGTCGTGTCTCGATATCGATGGCCAGTCCTAGGACGGTGTTGACCAGCACCAGAGCCTGCGCCCCGGCGTCCAGGGCCGCGCTGGCCACGTTCACCAGATCCGGCGTGTTGGGGCTCAGCTTCACCCACAGGGCCAGCCCCGCCTCGTGGCTGGCCGCCACGATCTCGGCGGTCGCCACCGCGGAGTGAGCGAAGATTCTCGACCGGTCATCGAGGTTGGGACAGCTGGCGTTGACTTCGAGCGCGATGACGTCGGCCCCGTCCATGGCCTGGGCCGCCGCGGCGAACTCCTCCACGGTGCGGCCCCAGATCGATCCGACGACCCTCGCGCCGCGCTGTCGCAGCGGAGGCAGGGAGTCCCGGCGCCAGGCGTCCACCCCGGGACCGGCCAGGCCCACGGCATTGAGCATGTGCTGCCCCGACGCCACCACCCGGGGTGACTCGTTGCCCGGCCAGGCGAAGGACGCGAGCGACTTCACCACGACCGCGCCGAGTTGGGCGAGGTCGCCGTAACCCGCCAGCTCGTCGCCGTATCCGGACGTGCCGGCGGCCGTCATCACCGGCGAGGGCAGCGACACCGCGCCCACGCGCGTTGCGAGGTCGACGCTCATCGGTGCAGCTCTTGGAGGGAACGCACACGCCAGCCCTGGGCGCGGGTGTCCGCGATCCCCTTGGCGGCGGCGAACCCCGCGCTCATGGTCGTGAGGCACGGCACGGCCAGCGAGACGCAGGCCGTGCGGATCTGCGCGCCGTCCGCCCGGGCGCCACTGCCCGAGGGGGTGTTGACGACCAGGTGGACGTCGCCCGAGGAGATCATGGTCACGGCGTTGACGCCAAGGTCGGCCAGCCCGACCTTGCCGACCAGCGTCGCGACGGGGACGCCGTTGGCCCGCAGGTAGCCAGCCGTGCCGACGGTCGCGGCGATGGTGAAGCCGAGCGCGGCGAGCTCCCGGGCCAGGATCAGGCCGTTGACCTTGTCCCGGTCGGCTAAGGACATGAACACCTGTCCGCCGTCGGGCAGCTTGGTGCCGGCCGCCAGCTGGGCCTTGGCGAACGCAATGCCGAAGCTCTCCCCGATGCCCATGACTTCACCGGTCGAGCGCATCTCCGGTCCCAAGACGGTGTCGACGCCGGGGAAACGGCTAAAGGGCAGGACCGCCTCCTTGACGCTCACGTACGCCGGCACGGGCGTCGCGGCGGGCACCACGTTCTCCTCGCGTAACTGGGCCAGCGTCTGTCCCATCGTCACGCGCACCGCCACCTGGGCCAGGGCCACCCCGGTGGCCTTGGCCACGAAGGGGACGGTGCGGCTGGCCCGGGGGTTGGCCTCGAGCACGAAGACCTCGTCGTTCTTCACCGCGAACTGCACGTTGATCAGCCCCACCACGTCGAGTTCGTCGGCGATCTTCTTGATGCTGTCGTGCAGTTCGTCGAGCACCGCGACGCTCAAGGTCTGGGGAGGCAGCGCGCACGCCGAATCGCCCGAATGCACGCCGGCCTCTTCGACGTGTTCCATCACGCCGGCCACGAAGACCTCGCCCGTGCTATCGCGCACCGCGTCGACGTCCACCTCGATGGCGTCCTCGAGGAAGCTATCGATGAGGATCGGTCGACTGGCCGAGACGCCGCCCTCGCGCGCCAGCGAGCCGTGCACGTTGGTCAGGTCAGCCATCACCCGCTCGAGGGCCACGTCGTCGTAGACGATCTCCATCGCCCGACCGCCCAGCACGTAGCTCGGACGAAGCAGCACCGGGTAACCGATCCCCTTGGCGATGGCCCGCGCCTGGCTCAAGGTGAGCGCCACGTCGCCGGGCGGTTGGCGCAGGCCGAGGGACTGGCAGATCTTGGACCACTGCTGACGGTCCTCCGCCGCGTCGATCGACGCTACCGGCGTGCCGAGCACGAGGGCCGGGTCGAGGAAGTGCGACAGCTTGAGCGGCGTCTGTCCGCCCAGCGCGACGATGACCCCCACGACCCGGGCCCCGCCGACGCAGGCCGCCTGTTCGGCCCGTATCACCTCGTCCACGTCCTCGGGGGTCAGCGGCTCGAAGTACAAGCGGTCCGAGGTCGAGTAGTCCGTCGAGACGGTCTCGGGGTTGCAGTTGACCATAACCGTCTCGTAGCCGAGGTCGCGCAGCGCCATCGACGCGTGCACGCAGCAGTAGTCGAACTCGATGCCCTGGCCGATGCGGTTGGGTCCCGAGCCGAGAATGATGACGCGATCGCGCGCGGACGGCGCCACCTCACCGGTGTCCTCGTAGGTGCTGTAGTGATAGGGCGTGGTGGCCGCGAACTCACCGGCGCAGGTGTCGACCGTCTTGAACGTCGTATGGACCCCGGCGTCGCGCCGTAGGGCCGCGACTCGCTCGACCGGCGTGCCGGTCAGGTTGGCGATCTGGGGGTCGGAGAATCCGTACTGCTTGTAGCGCCGCCAACCGCGGGCGTTGAGGGAGGTCACGTCGAGTCCGTCGCCCAGCTCGCGTTCGCGCTCGATGATCTGCATGAGCTGATCGACGAACCACGCGTCGATGCGCGTGCGCGCCACCACCTCGTCGCGCGTCGCGCCGCGCCACAGCACCTCGTGCAGGGCGAAGAGCCGCTCGGGCGTCGCCACTTCGCAACGGTGCCAGAGGGTCTCGTCGTCGAGCTCGGCGAACTCATTGTCGCGGCCCAGCGCGAAGCCGAGCCGGCCCTGTTCCAGGGAGCGGACGGCCTTCTGCAGCGATTCGGCGAAGTTTCGTCCGATGGCCATCACCTCGCCGACCGACTGCATGCGCGTGCCGAGCTCGGGCGTCGCTCCGGGCAGCTTCTCGAAGGCCCAGCGGGGGATCTTGGTCACCACGTAGTCGATGACCAGCTCGAAACTGGCCGGCGTCACCTTGGTGATGTCGTTTTGTATCTCGTCCAGCGTGTAGCCCACGGCGAGCCGGGCCGCGATCTTGGCGATCGGGAAGCCCGTGGCCTTCGAGGCCAGCGCGCTCGAACGGCTGACGCGGGGGTTCATCTCGATGACCAGGCGTTCGCCGCTCTCGGGGTCAACGGCGAACTGCACGTTGGATCCCCCGGTCTCGACGCCGACGCGTCGAAGGATCGCGAAGGCGTCGTCGCGCATGCCCTGGTACTCGACGTCCGAGAGGGTCTGGATCGGGGCGACGGTGATCGAGTCGCCCGTGTGCACGCCCATCGGGTCGAAGTTCTCGATGCTGCAAATGACCACGCAGTTGTCGGCGACGTCGCGCATCACCTCGAGCTCGTACTCCTTCCATCCGGCGATCGACTTCTCCACCAGGATCTCTCCGATGGGCGACGCCTCCAGGCCCTCGTGCGCCAGGCGGGCGAACTCCTCGGCGCCGTGGGCGATGCCCGTTCCCGCACCGCCCAGGATAAAGCTCGGACGCACCATGATGGGCCAGCCGATCTCGCCGGCGATGCGCGTGGCGTCTTCGAGCGACCGGGCGAAGCCCGATTGGGGCACGGCCAGCCCGATGTCGGCCATCGCCGCCTTGAAGAGCTCGCGGCTCTCGGCCATGTCGATGGCCTCGGGACGCGCGCCGATCACTTCGATGCCGAGTCGCTCGGTCACGCCGCGGCGCACCAGTTCCATCGTCAGGTTGAGCGCCGTTTGTCCTCCCAGGGTGGGGAGCAGGGCGTCAGGACGTTCGCGTTCCAGGATGTCGGTGATCACGTCGACGTCGAGCGGCTCGACGTACGTGACGTCGGCCGTCTCCGGATCGGTCATGATGGTCGCCGGGTTGGAATTGACCAGGATCACCTTGTAACCGTCCGCCCGGAGCGCCTGGCAGGCCTGCGTGCCGGAATAGTCGAACTCGCAGGCTTGACCGATCACGATGGGTCCCGAACCGATGACCATGATCGACGCCAGGTCGTCGCGACGTGGCACTAGGCGCTCTCCAACACGCCATCGCGCAGCAGCGCTTCGAAGCGTTCGAAGAGGTAGCGGGCGTCGTGGGGTCCCGGACCGGCCTCGGGGTGGTACTGGACCGAGAAGCATCGATCGCGCGGCGAGGAAACCCCTTCGATGACGCCGTCATTCAGGTTGACGTGGCTGACGACGCCGCGTTGGAGCGAGTCAGCCGCCACCGCGTAGTTGTGGTTCTGCGCGGTGATCTCGATGCGCCCCGTGGCCAGGTCCTTCACCGGATGATTGCTGCCGTGATGTCCGAAGGGCAGCTTGTAGGTCGCCCCGCCGAGGGCGTGGGCGAGCAACTGATGACCCAGACAGATGCCGAAGATCGGCACCGTGCCCAGCAGTTCGCTCAGCACCGACACGTTGGCCCCCAACGCCGCCGGGTCGCCGGGGCCGTTGGAGAGGAAGAGTCCATCGGGGCCGAGGCTGCGGAGCTCGTCGGCGCTGGTCGAAGACGGCACGACGGTCACCCGGAAGCGCTGCGCCAGCTGGTTGACCATGGTCCGCTTGATGCCGTAGTCGAGGGCCACCACGTGCAGCGTTCCGTCGCCCTGGCGGTACAACTCCTTCGTCGAGACCCCGCTCACCAGGTCCTGACCGTCGGTGCCGCGGGCCGCGCGCGCCGCATCACTCACCTCATCGAACGGCGCGTGGCCGAAGGCCCCGGCGAGGGCCCCGTAGTCGCGTAGGTGGCGGGTCAACCGCCGGGTGTCGACGCCCACGATTGCCGCAATCTCGTGGTGGCGCAGGAACCCCTCGAGGGACCCGGTCGAGCGCCAGCTCGACGCAACCTCGGACAGGTCGCGCACCACAACGCCGCGGCACCAGGGGCGCTCCGCCTCCTGGTCCAAGGCGCTCACGCCGTAGTTGCCGATGTGAGGGTAGGTGAAGGCCACGATCTGCCCGGCGTAACTGGGGTCGGTGATGACCTCCTGGTAGCCGCTGAGCGCGGTATTGAAGACGAACTCACCGGTGACCAGCCCCGTCTCGGGCAGGAATCCCGCGGCGTAGCCCTCGAAGGCCGTCCCGTCGCCCAGGACCAGCGTCGCCGGTTCGCGTCTCACGCGAGTCGCCCCTTGTCCACCACGAGGCGACCGCGTACCAGCGTCGTACGGACCCGGCCCGAGAGCTCTCGCCCGTCGTAGGGCGTGTTGGTCGAGCGGCTCTGCATCTCGCGCGCGCGCACCGTCCAGCGCTCGAGCGGGTCGAAGACCACGAGGTTGGCGTCCTCGCCGACCTGCAGCGCGGCGCCGTGGGCGCCGTGACCCACGCGGTGGTCGCTCGATCGCACCTGGGCGATGCGCGCCGGCGCGCGAC
>JBARBL010000006.1:0-4564 GCA_049793015.1 Acidimicrobiales bacterium
ACGTGCCACTGCTCGGGGGCGCGGCGGATCAGGCCTTCAAGCTCGCGCGCTACCAGCTGGGTGACGCGCGTCACGTCCTCGCGCAGGCGGCCCTGGCGCACGGCGTCGATGGGCGGAGACACGACGGCGACGTGGTCGCGGCCCGGTCCGGAGTAGCACGCCGCGGCCACCAGCGTCGCCCCGGTGCGCAGGGCCAGCGTCGCGGGACCAGCGGGGATCGTCACGCGCTCGCCGAAGAAGTCGACCTCGATGCCGTTGTCCTGAATGTCGCGGTCACAGAGCAGCCCCACGATGCCGCCCTCCTTCCGCGTGGTGAGCAGCACCGTGCCGGCGTGCGCGTCGAGCGGCTCGATGCGGATGCCGATCGACTCGCGCTTGGCCTTGAACCAGGCGAACAGCTCGGGCGGCTCGAGCTCTTCGGCCACGCAGGTCATGCCCAGCCCCAGTTGGGACATGAAGGACCCGCCCCACTCCCAGCTGCCGATGTGCGGCAGCGCGATCACCGTGCCGAGACCCCGGTCGCGCGCGTCCTCCAAGTGCTCGAGGCCTTCGGCGATGCGGAAGCGGTCGTGGATGGCGCCCGTGCTCAGTCCCGGGAGCTTGGCGCTCTCGGCCCAGTAGCGGCCGTAGCTCGCGAACGCCCGATCGACGAAGCGTTCGAGCAGCGCCTCGTCGAGCGGTGAGGCGTCGCCGAGCGGCGCCAGCACGTGGTGCAGGTTGTCGCGCAGGTGCTCGCGCGAGGCGCTGGCGCGCCGACCGATCATCGACGCGGCGTGGGTGCCCACCCACTCGTCGAAGGTGTCGGGCAGGGCTTCGGCCACGGCACCCACGGCCTTGAAGAGGACCACGCGGGCTCGCGAAGCCACTATCAGTGACGCGACGTGCGGCTCGGCCCCCGGCGCAGACGTGTGGTGTGCTGGTAGTTGCGTACCGGGCGACGGCGAACGGGCGGCTCGGGGCTGGCGGCGATCTGCCAGACCCGCCAGAAGCGGCCGAGGGCCGTCATGATCGTCAGGGCCAGCAGGGCCCAGAGCACGGGCACGAAGATCTGGGTGGCCAGCAGGGCGACCCCCAGCACGATGAGCCGTTCGGCCCGCTCCATCAACCCGCCCTTGGCGGCCAGGCCGAGGCTCTCGGCCTTGGAACGCTGGTAGGAGATCATGAAGGTGGTGACCATGATGCCGATGGGCAACAGCACCAGTTGACCGCGGTGCTGGGCCGTCAGGTAGTAGGCGCAGCCCCCGAGCAGCACGGCGTCCGAGAGCCGGTCGACCACGGAGTCGAAGTAGCTGCCGCGCTGGCTCGCGCGATGCGAGGCCTTGGCCACGGGACCGTCGAAGAGGTCGTGCGCGCCGGTGGCGATCAGCAGCACCACCGCCAGGTGGTGGTGACCCACCGCAATGGCCCAGGCGGTGGCGCAGGCGAAGACCAGGCCCGACGCGGTGAGCACGTCGGCGGAGAATCCGATGCGGACCAACCATCGACCCACCGGGGCGGTTGACGCATCCACTGACTTTCGGAATTTTCCGTCGAACATGATCCTCCGGACCGTTTAGCAAAGTCTACGTTACCGAGGGATTACGGCCGGTTCAAAAGTGGTCGTGGACCTTGCGCCAGGTGGCCTCCAGCGACTCGGAAAGTACCCTGGTTTCCCCGATTGTGGTCATGAAATTGGTGTCGCCGATCCACCGGGGCAGCACGTGCGCGTGCAGGTGCTTGGGGATCCCCGCGCCCGCCGCCACGCCCAGGTTGATGCCGATGTTCATCCCGTCGGCCCCGTAGGCCATCTCGAGCGCCATCACCGTGTGGCGCAGCGCCAGGAAGAACTGCTGGTACTCCTCCTCGGTCAGTTCGGCCAGCGTGGCCACGTGGCGACTCGGCATCACCAAAAGGTGGCCCGAGCCGTAGGGGTAGGCGTTGAGCGCCACGTAGGTCGTCTCGTTGCGCCACAGGACCCCGGTCGACTCGCCCACCTCCTGGGTGCTCAACGCGCAGAACACGCACTCGCCCTTGTCGGCGGCGTTGAGCGACACGATGGCGCCCGAGACGTACTGCTCGCGCCAGGCCGCCCAGAACCGATCGAGCGGCACTAGAAGCCCTCGGGTGATCCGTGGTTGGCGATCTCGCTCAGGAGCCGATCACGGAACTCCGACAGCGTCACGCCGCGTTCGGGGTCGTTCGATCCGCGGGCGTTGACGCCCAGCGTGCCGCCCGCCACGTCATCGTCGCCCACCACCACGATGTAAGGGATCTTCTCTAACTTGGCGCGCCTGATCCGCGCGCCCAGGGGTTCGCTCGCCGCTTCCACCTCGACGCGCACGCCTTCGAGGCGCAGCGCCTGGGCCACGTCGAAGGCGTAGTCGTCGTGGGAGTCGCGCACGCCGAGCACGCGCACCTGCTCGGGGCTGAGCCAGGTGGGCATGGCCCCGGCGTAGTGCTCGATGAGCACGGCCATGAATCGCTCCACCGACCCGAAGAGGGCGCGGTGGATCATGATCGCCTGGTGGCGGGCGTTGTCGGCGCCTATGTAACTGGCGTCGAAGCGTTGGGGCGTCTGGAAGTCGAGCTGGATCGTCGACAGCTGGTGGGTGCGCCCGATGGCGTCCTTGGCCTGGACCGAGATCTTGGGACCGTAGAAGGCGCCGCCGCCTTCGTCGAGGGTCAGCTCCAGCCCGGCCGCGCCGGCGACCGACGCCAGCGTCGAGGTCGCCTCCTCCCACTCTTCGTCGGTGCCGACGGCCTTGCCCTCGGGCCGGGTGGAGAGTTCCAGGTGGAAGTCACTGAGACCGTAGTCACGCAGCAGGTCGAGCACGAAGGTGAGCAGGCTCTTCAGTTCGTCGGCCATCTGCTCGCGCGTGCAGAAGATGTGCGCGTCGTCCATGGTCATGCCCCGCACGCGGGTGAAGCCCTGGACGACGCCGGACTTCTCGTAGCGATAGACCGAACCGAACTCGAAGAGCCGCAGCGGCAGCTCGCGATAGCTGCGCTGGCGCGCCTTGAAGATCAGGGTGTGGAAGGGACAGTTCATGGGCTTCAGGTAGTACAGCTGGCCGTCGTCAAGCTCCATGGGCGGGTACATGCCCTCGGCGAACCACTGCAGGTGTCCGGAGATCTCGAAGAGTTCGGCCTTGGTGATGTGGGGCGTGTAGACGAACTCGTAGCCGCTCGCCACGTGGCGGGCCCTCGAGTAGTCCTCCATGATGCGCCGGATGGTGCCGCCCTTGGGATGGAAGACCGCCAGGCCGGGTCCGATCTCGGGCGGGAAGGAGAAGAGGTCGAGCTCCTGGCCGAGACGGCGGTGGTCGCGCAGCTCGGCTTCGGCCAGCTGGTGCAGGTGCGCGTCCAGGGCCTCCTGCGTCTCCCAGGCCGTGCCGTAGATTCGCTGGAGCTGGGGACGCTTCTCGTCGCCGCGCCAGTACGCGCCGGCCACGCGGGTCAGCTTGAAGTGCCCCAGGTGCGAGGTCGAGGGCACGTGCGGTCCGCGGCACAGGTCAACGAAGGCGGATGAGTTCGAGTACGTCGAGACGACCGAGGCGCTCGTCACCTCGGCCAGGTCCTCGGGCGTCGCGTTGGTCGAGACCGCGTTGATGATCTCGACTTTGTACGGCTGGTCGGCGAAGAGGACCAGCCCGTCGTCGATCGAATACTCCGATCGGATGAAGGGCTGGTCCTCCTTGACGATCTCACGCATCACCTCGGTGATGCGCTCGAGGTCGTCGTCGCTGAAGTGGGCGCCGCCGGGCAGGTCGAAGTCGTAGTAGAAACCGTCGGTGATGGCCGGGCCGATGGCGTACTTGGCCCCGGGCCACAGACGGGTGACGGCCTGGGCCAGCACGTGGGCGCTCGAGTGGCGCAGCACCTCACGCCCGAGGTCGCTCTTGGGCGTGACGATCGATACGGCGGACCCGTCGCTGAGCGGCGTTGACAGGTCGGTCAGCTGTCCGTCCACCACCGCCGCCAACGCGTCCTTGGCCAGGCGAGGTCCGATGGCCGCCGCCAGGTCGAGCGCCGTCGCGCCGTCGCTCACGCGACGGGCGCTGCCATCAGGAAGTAGTACCTCAATATCCGACATCTCGGCCTTTCGTTGCCTACAGCGTAATGCCGAGCAAGGCGGCGGCCGAGGCGACGCTGTACCCGGCCTGGGCCGCGTCGTCGATCACGTCGAGCGCCGACGGGCAGTCGAGGTCGTCGTCGAGGGCGGCGCGCACGTCCTCGATGACGCTGCAGACCCGCGTCGCCGTCAACGTCGAGCGCCACGTGGCCAGCCGCGACTGCGCGCGCAACAAGAGCTCGTCGCGCCACTCCCAGTCCTCGCGGTAGTGCTCGCCGAGCAGCGCCAGGCGCACGGCCGTGGCCTCGGCCACGCGCACCAGCTCGGAGATGAAGACCAGGTTGCCCAACGACTTGGACATCTTCGTGCCGTCGAGCCCCACCAGCCCCACGTGCATCCAGTGCTTCACGAAGAGCGCGCCGGTCACCGATTCGCTCTGGGCGGCCTCGCACTCGTGGTGCGGGAACTTGAGGTCCCGTCCCCCGCCGTGCACATCGAGCGTCTCGCCGAGGT
>JBARBL010000007.1:0-2838 GCA_049793015.1 Acidimicrobiales bacterium
CTGGTTGTGCCACGGTGCTGGCCAACGAGCAGGTCCTGGCCGACGGCACCTGCGAGCGCTCCGGCGACCTCGTCGAGCGCAAGAACTTAGAACAGTGGTTCTTCAAGATCACCGACTACGCCGAGGAGCTGTTGAACGACGTCGACGGCCTGGAGTGGCCCGAACGCGTCAAGACCATGCAGCGCAACTGGATCGGCCGGTCCGATGGCGTGGAGTTCGACCTGCCCTTCGCTGCTGATCCGGCCAAGGCGCTGCGCGTCTTCACCACCCGTCCGGACACCGGTTTCGGGATCACCTACGCCGTCGTCGCGCCGGAACATCCCTTGCTCGAAGAGCTCGTCACCGGGGAAGAGCGAAAGAATGTCAATGAGCTCGTCGAGCGCACCACGTCGCTGAGTGAGCTCGAGCGCTCCGCGTCCTCCGACGCCGGGGCCGGACTCGAGAAACGCGGCGCCTTCACCGGGAGTTACGTCGTCAACCCCTTCACCGGCGAGAAGGTCCCGGTGTACGTGGCCGACTACGTGCTGGGCACCTACGGGACGGGGGCCATCATGGCCGTGCCGGGCGAGGACGAGCGCGACTTCGCTTTCGCCACCGTGCACGGCCTGCCGGTCGTGCGCACGACCCAGCCGCCCGACGGCTTCGAGGGCGGTGCCTACAGCGGCGATGGCGTGCACATCAATTCTGGGTTCCTCAACGGGCTCGACGTGCCACTGGCCAAAGTCCAGGCGGCGGAGTTCCTGGAGGAGAACGCGAACGGCGTCAGCAAGGTCAACTATCGTCTGCGCGACTGGCTGGTCTCGCGCCAACGTTTTTGGGGCTGTCCGATCCCCATCATCTACTGCGACACCCACGGGTTGGTCCCCGTGCCGCTGGACCAGTTGCCCGTCGTGGCACCCGATGACGTCGTCATGAACAAGACCGGTCAATCGCCCTTGGCCACGCACGAGGGCTTCCGCAACACCGCCTGCCCCATCGACGGCGAGCCGGCCCGGCGCGAAGCCGACACCATGGACACCTTCACCGACTCCTCGTGGTACTTCCTTCGCTACTGCGACCCTTTCACCGAAGGTCAGCCCTTCGACGCCGCCCAGGTGGCCAAGTGGATGCCGGTCGACCGCTACATCGGCGGCATCGAGCACGCGATCCTGCACCTGCTGTACGCCCGGTTCTACGTGAAGGCCATGATCGACATCGGTCTCGCGCCGGGACTGCCTCGCGAGCCCTTCAAGCGTCTCTTCACCCAGGGCATGATTCGCCTCGACGGCTCCAAGATGTCCAAGTCCAAGGGCAACCTCATCGCGCCCGAGCAGTACTTCCAGACCGTCGGCGCCGACGGGCTTCGCCTCTTCCACCTCTTCGTGGGCCCGCCAGCCGACAACGTCGACTGGAACGATCAGACGGACGAGTTGATCGACGGCTGCGCCCGATTCATCGATCGTGTCTATCGATTGTCCTACTACGACGAGATGAACTTCCATGACGGCGTCGACGGTTCCGACGTGGCCGTGCGCCAATCCGTGCATCGCACGATAGAAAAGGTCACGCTGGGGCTCGAACGATGGAGTTTCAACACGTCCGTGGCCGCGCTAATGGAACTCGTCAACACGATCTCCAAGTGGTCGCGCAGCGAACACGGGGCGGAGCGGGCCACGCTGGACGAATCCATCGACACGCTGCTGCAGCTCCTGGCCCCGATGACCCCGCACATCACGGCCGAGCTGTGGGAGGTCCGTCATCCCGGCGAGGTCTCCGTGCACCTGACGAGCTGGCCGGTCGCCGATCCCGCGTTGCTGGTGAGAGAGACCGTCACGATGGTGGTCGAGGTCAACGGCAAAGTCCGCGCCCGCACGGAAGTGGCTATCGACGTGAGCGAGGACGACGCCCGCGAGTTGGCCTTGAATCTTCCGGCCATCAAGGCCGTAGTGGGCGACCAAGTACCGCGACGCGTGATCGTGCGTCCGCCGCGCCTGGTCAATATCGTTCTCTGATGGCTCGCTCCACGTCGGCCGAGAGCTCGATCACCATCGAGCCGCCGCGTTTCGATCGTCCCGAGGTGGAGATCCGGGCGTCGACCAAGCGCAAGAAGACCGGCACCGCCCACTGGTCGGGCAGCCGGATCGTGGTGCAGATCCCGGCGAGATTGAAGGGACGCGAGAGGAAGGCCTTCGTGGAGAACCTCGTCGAGCGCCTATTGACGCAGCGTCCTCAGAACAGCGCGAGCGATGCCTCGCTCGAGGAGCGGGTGCGCGAGCTGGCCGCGCTGTACAACGACGGGATTGTGCCGAACTCGGTACGCTGGGTCAAGAACCAGCAGTCGCGCTGGGCCTCCTGCTCACCGGCCACGCGCGAGATCCGGGTGTCCAATCGGCTTCGCCAGTGTCCGGAATGGGTCATCGACGCCGTGCTGGTGCACGAACTGGCACACCTGCAGGAGGCCGATCACTCGGCACGCTTCTACGAGATCGCCGCTCGGCATCCGCGCCAGGACGAGAGCGCCCTGTTCCTCGAGGGCTACGCGTTGGGCCTCGGTCTGCGCATCGAGGACGGCGACGTCGTTGAGGCCCCTGATCAGGACAAGAGCGCGGCGGGTTAAGTCGCGGTTGCTGCTGGTCTAGTTCGCTTCGCCGCGTAGGAAGCGCTCGAGCTCTGCGGCCAGTTCGTCGCCGCTGGGCAGGTCTTCGCCGAGTGACGTTCCTTCGGTCTCGTCGGCCGCGACTTCCAGCTGCTGGACCATGGAACGGTGTTCGGGATTGTTGGTGATCAGCTCGTCGACCCGAAGCCGGGCCTCGTCAGCCGACGCTCGCAACGGACTGGCGTCGAGGGTGAGGCCGCTGA
>JBARBL010000008.1:0-2186 GCA_049793015.1 Acidimicrobiales bacterium
ACGCCACGCCGCGCGGCACACGATGATCGCCGCCAACGTCCTGCCCCGGGTCCTGCACGGGTCGAGCGGCAAACCCCTGACCCTGGCCCAGCACGAGGAGGCCTTCGCCACCACGGCGCGCGCGACGTCATTGTTCGAGGAATTGGAAGCGTCCGGGCTCACCGGTCGAGGCGGCGCGGCCTTCCCCACGGCGCGCAAGGTGCGCCTCATCCGCGAGCAGCGCGGTCACCACAAGGTGGTGGTGGTCAACGCGATGGAGGGCGAGCCGGCCTCGCACAAGGAGTTCTCCCTCATGGGCGCCAATCCGCACCTGGTGCTCGACGGCGCGCAGTTCCTGGCCTCGATGGTTGGCGCCCAGGAGATCGCGGTGTGCGTGGCCCGCGACAACCCGGCCGTGGTCAACCATCTCAACCAGGCCATCCACGAGCGGGGCCGCCTCGGCCTGCGCGAAGTCCCGATCGTGCTGCACACTCCCCCGTGGCGCTACGTGGCCGGCGAGGAGTCGGCCCTCATCCACTGGCTCAACGACAACGAATCGCTGCCCCAGTACCGCTCGACCCGACCCCACGTGCTGCGGGTGGGTCGCGCGGCGGTGCTGGTGGACAACGCCGAGACCTGCGCCAACGTCGCGCTGATCGGGCGATTCGGATCGCACTGGTTCCGCGGCCTGGGCAGCGCGGCCAACCCCGGCACGACGCTGGTGTCCCTGACCGGCGCGGTGGCCCAGCCCACCGTGCTCGAGGCGTCGCTGGGCACGCCCTTGCGCACCTTGCTCTCCGCCGGCCACGCCGAGAGCGATCCCCAGGCCCTCTTGCTCGGGGGGTTCGGCGGCAGCTGGCTCGACGGCGCGCACCTCGACGTCGGCTACGACAACGAGTCGTTGGCGCCCTTTAACGTGAGCGTCGGGGCGGGCGTCGTCGTGGTGCTGCCCCGCGACGCCTGCGGCGTGGCCGAGACCCAGCGCGTGGTCAAGTGGATGGCTAACGAGAGCGCGCGCCAGTGCGGACCCTGCGCGTTCGGCCTGCCCGCGCTGGCCGAGGACCTCACCGAGATCACCCGGGGTTCCAGCGAGGCCCGCGACGCCCACCGGCGCCTCCAGGTGCGCTGCGACATGATCGCCGGCCGCGGCGCCTGCCACCACCCCGACGGCGTCGTGCGCCTGGTGCGCTCGGCCCTGGTGGTCTTCGCCGGCGACGTCGACGACCACGTCAACGGCGCGCCCTGCCTGGGCGCCTTGAGCGCCCGTCGCTACGTGCCGGTTCCCTCGCTCGAGCACGAGGACGAGCTCATATGGCAGTGAGACGACGATCGGGCTCGTTCGTGTTGAAGGTCAATCCGATCCTCTGTGACGGATTCGGGCACTGTCACGAACTGGCCCCCGAACTGGTGTCGATGGACGAGTGGGGCTACCCCATCATCGTTACCACGCCCACTACCTCGCAAAATCAGGGCGCCCTCGAATCGGCCAAATACGCGGTGCGCGGATGCCCCCGTCAGGCCCTGCGCATCGAACGGATCGCCGAGGCCGCGAAGGACGGTCGACGAAAGCCCTGATTTTGGACCTTTTCGATATCTAGTAAGGTTCTACGAGCCATGGGATCACTAATCAAGAAGCGCCGAAAGCGCATGCGTAAGAAGAAGCACAAGAAGATGCTGAAGCGAACCCGCTTCCAGCGTCGCGCCGCCGGCAAATAACGCTTACCCCATCGCGGGTGTGGTGAAGGTATGGTGAATCCTTAGTGACCCCTCGGGTCCCGCCATCTCACCGGCCGGCAGACCCACCTCGCCGATGACGAACATGCTCGATCCGGACCCCGCCAGATGGACGTCCTCGCCGATCTCCCCGCGCAGCCAGTCGATGGTCCGCGCCAGCCGCGGTTCGACGGTCCGAGCGGCCTTTTCCAGGTGGTTGCGCTCCTCGGGCTTCCATCCCCGGCGGATCCAGTCGTCGTAGGCCCGGTAGCAGTCGGCGGTATCGATGGAGAAGTCGGTGGTGATCAGCGTCACCTTGCGCGATTTGAAGGGCAACGGCGTCAGCTTCTCGCCCACGCCTTCGACCAGGGCCCGCCCGCCTAGCTGGCAGAACGGCACGTCGGCGCCGAGGGTCAGCGCCTCGTCGGGGCTGACGCCCCCGGCCCAGCGGAGCACGGCGCCCGCGTCGGCGCTGCCGCCGCCCAGGCCTCCCC
>JBARBL010000009.1:0-2544 GCA_049793015.1 Acidimicrobiales bacterium
TCATGATGCTGGGCATCTGGGCCGGCACCATCCGCGGCACCGCCGCGACGCTCTTCTACGTGATGACCTACGCGCCGGTGGTGATCGCCACCTTCGCCGTGCTGACGCTGGTCGGGGGGCTGGGCGACGAAAACCACGGCATCGAGTTCTACCGCGGCCTCGCGCGGCGCCAGCCCTGGCTGGGCGGCGCCCTGGCGGTGCTTTTGCTCTCGCAACTCGGCGTGCCGCTCACCACCGGCTTCTACGCCAAGTTCGCGGTTCTGGCCTCGGTCGTCGACGCCGGGAGCTCGACGCTGGCGGTCGTGGCGCTGCTCGGCGCGGCCATCGCGGCCGTCTTCTACCTGCGCTGGACCTTCACGCTCGTCGCCGACGACAACCTCGACGCCACGCGCATCGTGGTGCCGCCGATCACCGCGGGCGTCATCGCCTTCGGGGTGGTGGCCACGCTCGTCTTCGGGGTGTGGCCCGGACCGTTGGCGGCACTGGCCCAGCACGCGACGGTCCTGTTCAGCCCGTGAGCCGGGTGGCGGTCGTCACCTGCCACGGTGACGTCGATCCCGATTCGCCCTTCCTGCTCGCGGCGCTCGAGGCTCTAGGCCTCGAGGCGTCGCTCGAGGTCTGGGACGACGAACACGTCGACTGGGACGGCTTCGACCTGTGCGTCATCCGCTCGACCTGGGACTACACGCGCCACCTCGAGACGTTCCTCGCCTGGGCCGGCGGCGTGGCGAGACTGGAGAATCCCCTGGCGGTGGTGCGCTACTCGAGCGACAAGCACTACCTGGGCGAGCTGGCCCGCCGGGGCCATCGGATTGTCGCCACGACCTTCTGCGACGTGGGTGAGGAGCCGGTCTTCCCCTCCGGCGACTTCGTGGTGAAGCCCTGCGTCGGGGCCGGTTCCATGGACGCCGAGCGTTACCGCGAGGACGAGCGGGCCAGGGCGCGCGCGCACGTCGCCGCGCTGCACGAGAAGCGACGCGACGTCCTGATCCAGCCCTACGTCGAATCGGTCGACCACGACGGCGAGCGGGCGCTGATCTTCGTCGAGGGCGCCTTCTGCCACGCCATGAGGAAGGGCGCCATGCTCAACACCGTGGCCCACGACCGCCACCAGCTCTTCCGGCGCGAACAGGTGTCGGTGGTCGAGGTCGAGCCAGAGGCCGTCAACGTCGCGCGACGGGTGCTCGAGAGCCTCGACGTCCCCGACCTGCTCTACGCCCGCGTCGACCTGGTGCGCGACGTTGACGGCTGGGCCATCCTGGAGCTCGAACTGGTCGAGCCGTCGCTCTTCCTCTCCTTTGACGCCGACACCACGGCCACCCTGGCCCGGGCCATCCAGGGGCGCCTCGACGCGCGCCGCAGCGAAGGCGGCCAGCCAAGGAACTAGCGCGAAGGGGTGGCGCTGCTCTGGCGGGCGGCCTCTAAGACCTCGGGCGGCACCACCGTGCCCGGCCGGTTCGAGGGGTCGCTCGCGAGGAAGCGGCCGACCACCGGGAACTCGGTGATCGACTCGGCGCGCAGGATGGCCGCCACCACCGGCACGAAGCTCTCGGCCGCCGGGTAGACCAGGTGGCGCGGCAGCCAGGTCGGCTGGTATTTCGCGTTGAAGCTCCAGAGCGACTCGATCGGCAGGATGCCCGAAAGGCGCCGCAGCGTCCAGCGCTCGACCCGCGTGAAGGTGCCGTCGCCGCGCTCGCCGTCGAGCACGGAGCGAAAGGCCGCGAAGTTGAGGCTCAGCGTGTGCACGCCCTGCTGGCCCAGGTGCGCGATGGTCGAGCAGAGCGCGAAGTCGATGAGGCCGTTGGGGTGCTCGCCGGGGTCGCGCCGCATCAGGTCGAGCGAGTAGCCCTCGATGGCGGGGGTCGGCACGAACTGACAGACGGCCGCCGGCTTGTGATCGGGTCCGTGCACCACGGTGAGCAGCAGTCCCTTGTCCTTGGGGTCGAAGAGCCGGCCCAGCATCATCGAGAAGCCGCGCTCGTCCTCGCCGCGGCGCAGCATCGAGATGAGCTCCAGCAGGTCGGGCACGCGTTGGGGGTCGATCTCGGAGGGGTCGAGGAACTCGACGGTGTAGCCCTTTCGCGTGAGCCGCGAGCAGGCCTGGCGCAGGCCCTTCATCTTGCCGCCCTCGAGGGAGAAGGTGGGGCAGTCCACGATCGCCTCGTCGCCCAGGTAGAGGTAGTGGAGCCCGGCGGCGTGGTAGATGGCCAGCCACTCCTCGCCCGCGGCCATGACGCCGATGGTCCAGCCGTGGGTCTCGGCGAAGGCCCGAAAGGCGCTGAAGACCTCGGCCCGCTCGCCCTTGGGCCCGATGGGGTCCGGCGAGAGCAGGGCCACGCCGCCGTAGACGGCGTAGGCCACCAGCGAGTCGCGGAAGAAGAAGAACTGCTTGTCGTCGCGCAGCGCGAAGTAGTCCAGCGTCCCACGTCCGTGGCGGCGCACGATCTCGCGCGCCCGCAGCTCGGCCAGGCGGCGCTCGGTGCTGGTCCCCTTGAGCGAGAGTCGCCGGTCGACCACGGGGCGGGTGATGAGGTAGAGCGCGCT
>JBARBL010000010.1:0-15917 GCA_049793015.1 Acidimicrobiales bacterium
CCAACGGGCATGGTGACGCGCCGTGCGAAAGCGCCGTCCGAGTGCGCCAGGCCTTTGACGGGCTGGACGGTCTCAGCGGCGTGCTCGACGGAGGGGTGCGATCCGGTCGGGTCTCCACCGTCGTCGACCTTTCGAGTGCGTCGCTGCGGGTGGTGCGCGAGGGCGACATCAGTCGAGATGCGCTGCTCTCGGCCCTCGGCTGACGACACGACGAAACGGTAAGGTTTCTTCTCGACCGGCTCTCACTGGAGGACTCATGGCTGACACCGTCGTCGCCCGATCACCACTGTTCGCTTTCGCCGACGTCTACGTCAGCGAGCGGGCCTTCCTGGATCCCATCTTCGGCACCGAGATCGGCGTGCACGACGTGGACCACCTGCTGCCCGATTTCTCGAAGGCCCAGTCCCAACGCAACGAGGCGCACACGCAGTCCGCGCTCGACCGCTTGAAGGGGTTGGAACCCCAGGACGACCTGGATCGGGTGGCCAAAGCGGTGATGACCGAACGACTGGAGGTGCGCCACGAACTAGAGCGCAGCGGCGAGGACCGGCGCACGTGGGGCGTCATCTCGTCTCCTCTCTCCTTGGTTCGTCAGGCCTTCGAACTCATGGACGCCTCGAACGCGGAGCAGGCCGAGGTGATCCGTCTGCGGCTCCTGGCCGTGCGCGGCTCCCTCAAGAGTTGGCAGAGCGGGCTCGAGGACGCGGCGGGTGAGGGACAGCTGCCATCTCGCCGTCACGTGGTGGGAGTGGCCGACCAGGCGCGTCGTTACGGCGCGGGAGCGTTCCAGGGCTTGGCCACGCAGGTGGCGCTCTCCTGCGGCGTCGATCCCGTGGTCACGGGCTTGACGGATGCAGCGATCGAGGCGGATGGCGCGTGCGTTGCGTTAGCGACGTGGCTCAGCGAGACGCTCGCCCCCCAAGCGAGCGAGGACGACCGCAGCGGGATCGACCGCTACCGCCGGTGGTACCGGTATTGGAACGGGTCCGACCTCGAAGTCGACGACCTCTACGCCTGGGGCTGGCAGGAGTTGCGACGGATCAAGGACCGCATGTGGGTGCTGGCGGGCGAGCTCGCGCCCGGGGTCGTCACCCTGGCAGAGGTCGTGACCTTGCTCGACGCCGACGAGCAGCGAGCCATCCACGGGGCCGACGCGTTGCTCGAGCGACTGGAGGCGTTTACCAAGAACACCGTGCAGTCCCTGGACGGCGTGCATTTCGACATCGACGCGCGGATCCGTCAGTGCGACGTGCGTCTCGCACCCGAGGGCGCGGCCGCGGCTCCCTATTACATCTCGCCGAGTGAGGATCTCTCGCGACCGGGCACCACCTGGTTCCCCACGCGCGGCGCCACCAGGTTCACGTGGTGGCGCTACGTGTCGATGTGGTACCACGAGGCGGTGCCGGGGCATCACCTCCAGATCGCCACGGCCCTGCTGCAGGCCGATCGACTCTCGCGCTTCCACCGCCTCGATGGCAGCACGAGCGGCTACAGCGAAGGCTGGGCGCTCTACGCCGAACGGCTGATGGACGAACTCGGCGGCTACGTGGATCCGGCGGACGAGATGGGGTACCTGGCGGCCCAGGCGCTGCGGGCCGCGCGCATCGTCATCGACTTGGGACTGCACATGGGGCTCGCCGCGCCCGACGACCTCGGGGTGTTGGGCGACCTGGGCGACTGCTCGGGCCAGACGTGGAGCGTCGACATGGCGGTCGCGCTGTTGGAAGAGTGGGCCATCCAGCCCAACGACTTCGCGACGTCCGAGGTGGACCGGTACCTCAGCATCCCGGGTCAGGCGACGTCGTACAAGGTGGGAGAACGCACGTGGCTCGAAGTGCGCGAGGCGGCGCGCAACCGTTTCGCGGACCAGTTCGACATCAAGAAGTTCCACGCGCACGCTCTCGCGCTCGGTCCGATGGGGCTGGGCCCGTTCCGCGACGAGATGCGCGAGTGGGACGGCCACTAGGTCGTCGGCCTGACTCAGCGCCGCGCCGACCATGCCCGGCGTGAGTACGCGATCGCTACGACGTCGTGTCGTCGGGGGTGAGGCGCCGCACCCACGAGGCCGGGCGCTTCTCTAAGTACGCGGTCATTCCTTCGAGCGCTTCGGCGCTCTTGAACATCCGCGAGGAGAGGGCCGACATGGCGTCGAACGCCTCCTGCATCGAGTGCGCGGAGGGGCAGGTGAGTTGCTTGGCGACCGCGATGGCGTGCGGTTCTCCTTCGAGCAGGTCGTTGACTGCGGCGTTCACCTCGCCGTCCAGTTCTGACTCGGTCACCGCCATGTTGATGAGCCCCATGGCCGCCGCTTCGCTGGCCCCGAATCGGTCGCCGCGCAGGAACGCCGACTGGGCGTCGGCCAAGCGCATCTTGGGCAGGCAGACGACCGAGATGGTGGCCGGGACCACGCCCACACGGACCTCGGTGAACCCGAACATCGCGGTGTCGATGGCGATCGAGATGTCCATGGCCGCGGCCAGGCCCACGCCTCCGGCCACGCAGTGGCCCGCGACGCGACCGACGAATGGCTTGGGAGAGAGGCGGATCCGCTGGAGCAGGGTGCCCAACTGGCTCGCGCTGTTCGAGTCGTCGTTCTCGGGACCGGTGGAGCGCTCCCTCAGGTCCGCGCCGGCGCAGAAAACCCTTCCCCGGTTGGTGAGCACGGCCACTCGGATGTCCTCGTCCGCGTTGACCAGGTCGACGGCCGTCACGAGTTCCTCCAGGAGCTGGCGGCTGAGCGCGTTGCGCCTCGCCTCGTCGCCGAGCGTGATTGTCATCACGCCCTCCTTCAAATCGGTCTCGACCAGTGTCATTACGTACTCCTTGCTTGAGGTCCGTTGCTCGGGCCACCGGCAAAAGCCTGGGCCCGGATCAGCCAGTGGCGCCCCAGTTCGCCGGTGACCAGTGAGGTGTCGTCGAGGTGGCGCCGTTGGGTGACCACGAGACAGAACTCCTCGGCGCGACCCCGCACGACGTCGTTAGCGTCGTCATCGCCCCAGGTCCAGAGGTCCCCGCTCGGGCTCACGAGCTCCAGTCGAACACGGCCCGCGGGGACGTCCTCGCCGCGCACCTGGTAGGACCAGGGTCTGGTCATGAACCCGAGTTGCGCGACGTCACTGAGGCGATCACTCGACTCGCGGGAGACCCCGAGCGCTTCGGCGACGTCGACGCCGTGGGCCCACGTTTCCATGAGCCGCGACGTGAGGAACGACGCCGCGCTCATCGCCGGCCCGTACCACGCGATGCGGTCGTCCTGCTTGAGGGCGGCCGCCGCGCTCAACAGACCGTCGCGGTTCTGGCGCCACGCGTTGAGAAGTTCATCGTGCGCCAGGGCTCGCAGGGGGCCGAGCGTGAACTCGTCGATGCCGATCGCGACGACGCCTTCGTACAGCGCGGTCAGCCCCGCGTGGAAACGCTCGGGATCCAGGATCGCGAGCGCCGCGCTCGCGTCGAAGTAGGCCAGGTGGGCGACCTGGTCCGCGACGTCCCAGCCCGCACTCGCGGTGGGGAGCCGCCACTGCTCGTCGCTCAGATCCTCGATCATCAGTTCGAGCGAGCGCTGCTCCTCTTCGAGGTCCTCGCGAATCGTGGCCAGGCGCTCGGGCGACGACGACGCGAGACCGCTCATGACGAGCTCAGCAGCGAGGTGGGGACGTCGACGACGCGGCTTCGCAGCCATTCGCCCAGGCCTTTGGCCTGCGCGTCCTGACGCGTGGAGGCGGCCACGCCTTCCTCGAGCAGTCCGTGGATGACGAAGTTGAGGGATCTCAGATTCGCGAGACGGTAGCGGTCGATGACCAAGGGCGCCGTCTCGGGCAGCAGGCGGCGGATCTCGTCAATGCTCAAGAACGCGTCAAGCCAGGCCCACGCGTCATCGCTGCGCGCGAAGACCCCGACGTTGGCGTTGCCGCCTTTGTCACCGGAACGCGCGCCGAACAGCCGGCCGAAGGGCACGGCCGACGTGGGGCCCTGGGGCGCACTCGACGTCGGTCCCGGTTCGGGCGAGACATCGACCGTCGCCTTGGGCGCGACCGAGTCAACGACCGACCGGGTCCCGCCAAGGACCACCACGTACTGGGGCACGAGGTTGGCTGGCACCAACGCCGGGCGGTAGACCCCGAAGGCGACGGCGCTCGAGGTGGTCGCTCCCACGTTGAAGAACCCGGGCGTCGACGACAGGGCTATCTCGATCGCGGCGTTGGCGACGGCGCGTCCCACCTTTCGCTCGTCGTGGTCCTTGAGCGTGATGTGCCATAAGGCGACGGCCTCTTCGTTGGTGACGGGATCGGGCTTGTCCGATCGGACCACCCGGGTGGTCACGCTGTCGAAGTCGTCGGGTCCGTAGGGGCAGGCGAGCCAGAACGCCTCGTCGACCAGGCCGGCCTTCGCCTCGATGTCGAGGCCCGTGAGGGCGATGTGAAGGTCCTTGCGGTAGCCCCCGACCTCGTTCATGGCCACCTTGAGGGTGTCGGGTGGCGGCTCGCCCTTGGTGGCGCTGATGCGAACGCGGTCCGGGGCCAGCTGTTCGAGTCGGATCGTGTCGAAGCGGGCTGAGACGTCCGGGCCCAGATACGTGGGGCTCGCGATCTCGTAGAGCAGCTGTGAGGTGACCGTGCCGAGGGAGACCTCGCCGCCGGTGCGGTCGTGCTTGCCGATGACCGACGAACCATCCTCGGCGATCTCGGCCCACGGGAAGCCCACGTGCTTCATGTCGGCGACCTCGGTGAAGAACGAGTAGTTCCCGCCCGTGGCCTGCGCGCCGCATTCGATGACGTGTCCCGCCACGACGGCCCCCGCCAACGCGTCCCAGTCGTCGCGGGCCCAACCGTGATGCCAGGCGGCCGGCCCGCAGACCACGGCCGCGTCGGTCACCCGCCCGGTGACGACGATATCGGCGCCCAGGGTCAGGGCTTCGACGATGCCGAAGCAACCCAGATAGGCGTTGGCGGTGATGAATCGGCTCAGATCGCCCGCCGGTTCGCCGGTGTCGAGGTGGCTAAAGTCGACGCCGAAGGAGGCCAGCTCGGGCAGGCGCGCCAGCAGGTCGTCGCCGTTGACGTAGGCAATGGTGGGCGAGAGTCCCAGCCGGTCGCCCAGGTCGGCGATCGCCTGCGCGCAGTGCTCGGGGTCGAGCCCGCCGGCGTTGGAGACGACCTTGACGCCGCGCTCCACGCAGGTGCCCATCACCTGCTCCATCTGTTCGAGGAAGCTCTTGGCGTAGCCGCCACCGGGCTGCTTGGCCCGGGTGCGGGCGAGGATCAGCATGGTCAGCTCGGCCAGCCAGTCTCCGGTCAGGACGTCGATCGGCCCGCCGTCGACCATCTCGCGGGCCGCCGAGAGGCGATCGCCGTAGAAGCCGGAACAGTTCGCGATGCGGATCGGCGCGGCCACGTCAGGTCCGCGGCTCGTCGCCCACGGGGGCGTCGAGCGTGAGTAGGACGGCGCCGCTGTCGACCTGTTGTCCGGTCGTGACGAAGATGGCGGTCACGGTTCCCGCGTCCGGGGCGCTGATGACGTGTTCCATCTTCATGGCTTCCATCACCACGAGCGTGTCGCCGGCCTGGACCGATTGACCCAACTCGACCCGGACGTCGATCACCACGCCGGGCATGGGCGCGTTGAGCCCGCCGACCTCGAGGTCGGCGCCGGGGGCGGCGAACCTCGCCAGGATCTCGAACGCCACGGTGCCTCGAACGCTCTGGACGAAGAGCGTGTCGTGCGATCGGGTCACTTGTCGCCGGGCCCGCCGGGCGTTGACCTCCACGTCGATGAGGTCGGCGCTCCACTCGTGCACGCGGGCGTGGCCGTCGTGGCCCAGGTCGAAAGAGCCGTCACGACGCGCGCGGTAGTCCACCGTGATGGTCTGATCGCCCCAACGAAGCGACGTGCGTTGAGCGGGCAGGCGCGCGTTTCGCCAACCGCTCGGCAGGGTCGAGAGTACGTCTGCGCGGGACCGGTTCTCGCCCTGGAGCCACAGGGCGCCCGCCGTGCTGGCCCAGTTGAGCTCGTCGTGGTTCAAGGCGAGGCGACGTGGCGGCTGGCAGCGGTCGATGAAGTCGGTGGTGGTGTCGCCGTCCAGGAAGCGTTCGTGGCGCAGGGTCGCGACGAGGAAATCCCGGTTCGTGGTCACGCCACCCACGTGCAGCCGCTCGAGCGCCAGGGCCAGGGTCGAGGCCGCTTCGGCCCTGGTGCGCGCGTGGGTGATGACCTTGGCGAGCAGGGGATCGAAGTTCACGTCCACGACCGAACCGCGTTCGACGCCGCATTCCCAGCGCGCCCGTGGTTCGCGCGGTGCCTCGAAGGCGGCGAGGGTCCCCGTGGCGGGAAGGAACCCGGCGCTCGGGTCCTCGGCGCACAGTCGAACTTCGATCGCGTGGCCCGCGAAGGTGATGTCCTCCTGCTCGTAGCCCAGGGTCTCACCGGACGCGACGCGCAGCTGCTCTCGCACCAGGTCGATGCCGGTCACCTCCTCGCTCACCGGGTGCTCGACCTGGAGGCGGGCGTTCACCTCCAGGAAGAAGAACTCCCGGGTTTCGTTGTCGACAAGGAACTCGACCGTGCCGGCCGACTGGTAACCGATGGTGCGAGCCAGGGCCAGGGCCGCGTCCGTCATCGCTCCTCGCGTGGCCCCGTCGAGGAAGGGCGACGGCGACTCCTCGAGCAGTTTCTGGTGTCGGCGCTGGATCGAGCATTCGCGTTCGCCCAGGTGGACGAGGTTGCCGTGGAGGTCGCCGAGTATCTGGATCTCGATGTGCCGCGAGGACGCGACGTAGCGCTCGAGGAAGAGACGGTCGTCGCCGAAGCCACCGGTCGCTTCCCGGTGAGCGGAGGCCACCGCCTCGTCGAGCTGCGAGACGTCGGTGACGATCCGCATCCCCTTGCCGCCGCCGCCGCCGACGGCCTTGACCATCAGGGGGAAGCCCACCGAAGAGGCGTCGGCCGGATCGACGCCGCTGGCCAGCGTGGGCACGCCAGCGTCGCGGGCCAACTGCTTGGCCGCCAGCTTGTCGCCGACGGCGGCGATCACCTTGGCCGAGGGGCCGACCCAGATGAGCCCCGCCGACTCGACCTGCGCCGCAAAATCAGCGCTTTCCGAGAGGAAGCCGTAGCCGGGGTGGATGGCCTGCGCACCGCTTCGTCTCGCGGCCTCGAGGATCGCGGGGCCGTCGAGGTAGCCCTGGGGCAGGCAGATGGCCTCGTCGCACTCGCCCACGAAGGGCGACGACCGGTCGGCGTCGACGTAGACCCCCACGCAGCGAATGCCCATGGCCTGGGCGCCGCGGATGATGCGCCGGGCGATCTCGCCGCGATTGGCCACCAGCAACGTCGAGATCGTCACAGGCGGAACACCCCGTAACTGGTGGCGCCCTCGATAGGCCGGCTGCGGACCACCGACAGGCATAGGCCTAGCACCGTGCGGGTGTCGCGGGGGTCGATGATGCCGTCATCGCTTATCGCCCCGGTGGCCGCCAGGGCCAGCGAGCCCTCTTCCTGGCTGGCTTCGACCTGCTCGACGATTTGGCGATCCTCTTCCTCGTCGAAGACGAGGCCCTTGCGCTCGGCCTGGCCGCGCCGCACCTGGGACATCACGCCGGCTATCTGCTTGGGCCCCATGACCGCGACCTTGGCCGTCGGCCACAGGAAGGTGAAGCGGTTGCCGAAGGCCCGCCCGGACATGCCGTAGGTCCCCGCGCCGTACGAGGAGCCGACGATCACCGTGAGGTGGGGCACGTTCGAGTTGGCCACGGCGTTGAGCATCTGTGAGCCTTTTTTGATGATCCCTTCGGCCTCGGCGTCCTTGCCCACCATGTAGCCCGTGATGTTCTGGAAGAAGACCAGCGGCAGGTCGATCTGGTTGCAGAGCTGGATGAACTGCCCGGCCTTCTCGGCGGCGCGCGGGTGGATGACGCCGTTGTTGCCGAGTATCCCCACGGGATAGCCGTGGATGCTGGCCCACCCGCAGACGAGGGTGCTGCCGTAGCGGGCCTTGAACTCCTCGAATCGCGAGCCGTCGACGACGCGCGCGACGATGTCGCGCACGTCCACGGGCTGGCGTAGGTCACGGCTGACGACGCCGAGCAGTTCCTCTTGGTCGTAGATCGGTTCGGCCGGTTCGAGTGAGGGCTCCGGACCGGCCTTTCGCCAGTTGAGGTGCGACACCACCTCGCGGCAGAGGCGGATGGCGTCCATCTCGTCCTCCGCGAAGTAGTCGCCCAGACCCGAGACCTCCGCGTGCATCGCGGCCCCGCCCAGGGTCTCGTCATCGGACTCTTCGCCGGTCGCCATCTTCACCAGGGGAGGGCCGGCGAGGAAGATCTTGGACTGGTCCTTGACCACGATGTTGTAATCCGACAGCCCGGGCTGGTAGGCGCCCCCGGCGGTCGACGAGCCGAAGACCACGCACACGGTGGGTACGCGCATCTTGGAGAGTTCGATGAGGTCGTAGAAGAATCGACCACTCTCGGCGAAGTGGCCCGTCTGCATGCGGCCCCCGCCACCGCTGCCGACCCGTAGGTCGGCGCCCGCAGACTCGACGAAACTCACGTAGGGGATTCGATTATCGCGGGCGATCTCGAGGGCCCGCATCCATTTCTTGGCGGAGTAGGCCGTCAGGGCGCCGCCCAGCACGGAAGGGTCGTTGGCCATGATCAGGCATTCCGTGCCGGCGATGACGCCAATCCCCACCACCATCCCGCCACCCATAGCGTACTGCGAGCCGTAGCCCGCCAGGGCGGAGATCTCGAGGAAGGGGGAATCGGGGTCCAGGACGTTCGCGATGCGCTCGCGAACAGGCAATTTATTGCGGGACCTCATGCGGTCCATGGCCTTTTGGCCTCCACCAGTCTCCGCCTCGTCGAGCAGGCCGTCGATGACGCTCAGCTGCTCGAGCATGTCTGCGCGGTTCTTCTCGAACTGGTCCGACGCCGTCTCGAGCCTCGAGACGAGTGGGGGCGCCAGCAGCGATCGCTTCATGAGCCGATACTAGTTACGGCGCTTCTTAGTGCTTTTTGGTCCTCGCGATCACTAAAAATGGGTCGAAGGACCAGCCCGCCGCGTGGACCGTGCTGACGAATAATGACGTGGATCGTGAAAACGGGCCGCACTTTGGATCGAAGTGCCATAGAAAGAGGGCGGACGACCTCAGAACTTGGAACAACATCGCGTCCGCTCCAGATTTCTAGGGTTTGGCCGATTTTGACCGGCCCAAGCGAATTTTCACTTTCCAGGAGCTATTTAGAGCGCGAATTGAGTAATTTTCGCCGAAGAAAAAAAGTTGATAATTCCTGGTAGAGCGGTAAAAAAGGGGCGAGATATGGCCATTGTGGGCCCCCAAAAACCCCCTCCCAACTAGGCTTCTACCTGGCGGTATCGACTGCCTCGTCGTCACCCACACCACTGTGGACCATGTGACCTACCAAACAGCACCCCTCGGCGGGGTTTCATTTCTCCGTCGAGGTTTGTGCCGCACGCAGGCAACCCCGTCGAAAGACAGCGTGACGGTTCGTGCTCAGACCAAGGAGAGAGAGCTGTGCGAAGAATCATTTTCGCTTTGCTGGTATCAGTGTTGACCGTCGTGGTGCCGCTTTCCGCACCCGCGGGCGCCGCGGTGGTTATCAAGCCTCCGCCACCTAAGGCGGTGGTGCGCCAGGCGAGAGTCGTCGCCACACCCCTGCGACACGCCTTGGTCGTAGTGGCCTCTTCCGTGCGGCTCAATATCGACGAGCTGCGCCACGAGTGGCAGCAGGTCGCGATTTGCGAGGTAGATGGGAACTGGTCCATGGTCGGGCCCTTCTATTCGGGCATCGGATTCCTCAACTCCACTTGGTCCGAGTACGGTGGCCGCCAGTTCGCGCCGCTCGCCGGCGAAGCATCGCGGGATCAACAGATCCTCGTCGGCATGAGGGTAACGGGCGGCTGGGTCCCCGACCAGGGCGGCTGTTCGCAGTCTGGTTGGTAGACACCGTTCGCCCTCCCGAGGCCCAGGAGACGTTTCGAGCCTTCCGATTGAATCGAGGGAATCCCGCTGTCAGAGTCGACGCTCTCCAACTAAGTTGAACCTCGATGCGTCTCAGGTGCGAAGCGGGCGACGACGATGAGGTTTAGAGCCGTGGTCGGACTACTCCTCTGTCTCACGGGTCTGATCTGGATTGCGCAAGGCACCAATGCCCTGCATGGTTCCGGCATGAGCGGACACGGCGAATGGACCATCATCGGTGCGATCCTTCTCGCCGTCGGCGTCGTGCTCTTGTTCCAGGCGCGACGCATGAGGGGCCGCCGTTCGACCTGAGTCGCGAATCCCTTCACGTCACCACACCGTGGTGGGGACGTCGAGGATCGACGTCCTCCGCTATTCCTCGAGTCGGTCGAGGATCTCGTCCACCAGTGTGTCGACGTCGTCCTTGACGTCAACGCGCATCCCACGTTCATCGTCGCCGAGCGCTTCGAGCGAAGCGAACTGCGACGCCAGAAGTGACGGGGGCATGAATTCGTGGTGGCGAGCTTTCATCCTCTCTTCAATGGTCCGCCTCGAACCGTCCAGGAAGATGACGAGGAGGTCGGAAACGTGGTCGCGAAGCACGTCGCGGTAGGACCGCTTGAGGGCGGAACACGCCACGACGCAGCGCTCCTGGTGGGCCTCGACGTCGTGCATGAGTTCGCCCACGTCATCGAGCCACGGCAGCCTGTGCTCGTCGTCGAGCGCGTGGCCTGAGGCCATGAGGGCCACGTTGTGAGGGGTGTGCAGCCAGTCGGCGTCGACGAACTCACGACCACTTCGTCTCGCCAGCGCCGAGGCCACCGTGCTCTTGCCCGAGCCCGACACCCCCATCACCACGATCGAACCTACGTCTTGCCGCACGCACACCTCGCCTCTCTCGCGAGCCCGTCTCAGGGTAACGCACGTCGTAGCGTGTCGCGTCGTCGTTCGACGTCGCCGGGGGACCATGGCAGCATTCCCGACGCGCGCCGGCCAAGTGACCGGAAACGGGAAAGGTAGGGTAGTGACGATGCGCGTCGCTCTCGGTTCTGATCACGCTGGCTACGACTTGAAGGCTCTCCTGGCCTCCACGTTGACGCGATGGGGGCACGAGGTGATCGATCTCGGGGTGCAGAACGCCACCTCGTCGGTGGACTACCCGGACTACGGCGAAGCCGTGGGACGTTGCGTCGTCGAAGGCCGCTGCGATCTGGGCGTCGCCGTGTGCGGCTCCGGCGTGGGCATCTCCATCGCCGCCAACAAGGTCCCCGGTGTCCGCGCTGCGCTGGTGCACGACGTCACGTCCGCTCGGCTGTCGCGCGAGCACAACCACGCCAATGTGCTCTGCCTCGGATCGCGCCTCATCGGCGAGTCCGTGGCCGTTGACGCCGTGGGCGCGTGGCTCAACGCCACGCCCGGCGAGGGCCGCCACCTCGGTCGGATTGAAAAACTGCACGCGCTCGACGCGCGTGCCTCGCAAGAAGAAAGGCAGTGCTGATGAGCTCTTCACCGTTTGACGCATGGATCACCAACGACGACGAGGTCGCCACGTTGCTGGGCCAGGAGTGGGATCGCCAGACGTCGACGCTCCAGCTCATCGCGAGCGAGAACTTCGCGTCGCCCGCCGTGCTGGCTGCCACGGGATCGGTGCTGACCAACAAGTACTCCGAGGGCTATCCCGGTCGCCGTTACTACGGCGGCAACCAGGTCGTCGACGAGGTGGAGGACCTGGCACGCCGCCGTCTCACCGCGCTGTTCGGCGCCGACCACGCCAACGTGCAGCCCCATTGCGGCGCCAACGCGAACGTGGCCGTGTACCAGGCGTTGCTGGACGCCGGCGACACGGTCCTGGCCATGCGCCTCGACCAGGGTGGCCACCTCACGCACGGCTCGCCGGTGTCGATCACGTCGAAGTATTGGAACTTCGTGTCCTACGGCGTCACGCCGCGCAACGACGACCCCGCGGCGCCGGGCGAGCACATCGACTTCGACAACGTGCGCGAGCTGGCGCACAAGCATCGCCCCAAGCTCATCGTGGCCGGCGCGACGGCGTACGCGCGGCTCATCGATCCGGTGCCCTTTCGCGAGATCGCTGACGAAGTGGGTGCGTTGCTGATGTTCGACTCGGCGCACGTCGCGGGTCTCATCGCCGGCGGGTCGCATCCCAACCCGGTTCCCTACGCGGACGTCGTGAGCTTCACCACCCACAAGACCCTGCGCGGACCGCGTGGCGGCGCCATCCTGTGCCGCGAGGAGTACGCCAAGAAGATCGACATGGCGGTCTTCCCCGGCCAGCAGGGCGGGCCGCTGGAGCACGCCATCGCCGCCAAGGCGGTGTCCTTCAAGGAGGCGGCGCAGCCGAGCTTCTCGACCTACACCGAGCAGGTCGTGAAGAACTGCCGGGCCTTCGGCGCCGCTCTGGCCGCCGAGGGTTTCCGGTTGGTCTCGGGCGGGACGGACAACCACATGGTGGTGCTCGACCTGCGCGACTTCGACACGGAACTCACGGGCAAGCAGGCGCAGGAGGTCCTCGACCGGGCGGGTATCACGACCAACCGCAATCAGATCCCCGACGATCCGCGCAGTCCGTTCATCACGTCGGGGCTGCGCCTCGGCAGCGCGGCCGAGACGACCGCGGGGATGAAGGAGGGCGAGTTCGCCACCGTCGCGCGGTTGCTCGCGCAGGCCCTTCGCGGGCGCGACGACCAAGCGGTGGTCGAGAAGGTGCGCGGCGAAGTGGCGGCGCTTTGTAACACGTTCAATCCTTACGCCGGGTTCACGACGTTGTAGATGAGCAACATCGTCTCCTACATCGCGGTGATCGTGGTGGGGGCCGTCGTCACGCTGGTGGCGGACGTGCCGGCGAGGATCATCTCCCAGCGCGTCGGCTACACCGCTCAACCCGACGAGAGAAAGGTCCACGAGACCGTGACCCCCTACGGCGGCGGGGCGGCCATGCTCATCGGCTTCTGCGTGGCGCTGCTCATCGCGGTGGCCATCCCCTCGCTGCGCTCGGTGATCACCTCGAGTCACGAGATGCTGGGAGTGCTGTTGGCGGCCGGGGTCATCTTCGTCGTGGGCCTGCTGGACGACTTTCGCGATATGAGCGCCCCGGCCAAGGTCGCGGGACAGGTGCTCGCGGCGTCGATCCTCTACTTCAGCGGCTGCACGATGTACCAACTCAAACTTCCGTTCGCGGGCTTCGTCGTGCTGGGTCCCTCGATCCTGCCGATCATCACCGCCGTGTGGGTCTTCGCCCTGACGAACGCCATCAACCTCATCGACGGACTGGACGGGCTGGCCGCGGGCATCGTGGCCATCGCCTCGGGAACCCTGTGCCTCTACGGGCTGCGTTTGGAGGACCTCGGACTCCTGCCCGTGACCAACGTGGGTCCCCTGATCGCGGCGCTGACCTGCGGGATATGCCTCGGTTTCCTGCGTGACAACTTCCATCCGGCCAAGCTCTTCATGGGCGACGCCGGGTCGCTCATGCTCGGGCTGTTGATGAGCGCCTCGACCATGGTGATCGGTGGTCGCACCCCTCCGGCCAGCGGGGTCACCTTCTTCTTCTTCGCGCCGCTGCTCATTCCCGTGTTCATCCTCGGCGTGCCGCTCATCGACGCCGTCTGGGCATTCGTGCGCCGCACGGCCTCGGGTCAGGGTTTCCACACCCCGGACAAGAATCACATCCACCACCGCCTCATGCGACTGGGCCACGGCCAGCGTCGCACGGTCATCATCCTGTGGTCCTGGACGGCGTTGCTGTGCGGTTTCGTGCTCTTCCCGCTCTTCGAGCCTCGATTCAATGTCTTCATCCCGGTGGGGGTGGCCGTGCTCGTCGCGGGCCTCTTTACCTGGTCGGGGCCCTCGTACGTCCGCTACCGCGCCAAGCAGGATGCGGCGCCCGCGCCTCGACACGGTCGCGGACGATGAGTGGCCCCGACGAACCTGCGCCGGAGAAGTCGTCCGACGAGGGCATGTCCGACCTGCCCGGAGCGGCCGCCTTCGCGACCATGGGCCTGAGCGTCGCGGTCACCATCGGCATCGGCGTCTTCCTCGGGATCTGGGCCGACGACGCCTGGGGCCACGCCCCGCTCTGGCTGGCAATCGGACTAGTATTGGGAACGGTCGCCGCCGTGGTGAGCGTAGTGAAGCAAGTCCGGCGTTTCCTCTAGAAACCCTATTGTTCGTGCTCGAAAACCTCCCTACCAATACGCTTCCCCGACTACTGCGCCGGACCACACTCTCGGCCATCATCGTGGGATTCCTGGCCTTCGTGATCGCCCTTTTCGTGGCACCGCCGATCTCCGCTCTGGGCCTGGTCCTGGGCGTGGCGTTGGCCATCCTCAACCTGCGTTTCCTCGATCGTCAGGCCGCCCGGGTGGAGCTGCAAGGCGAGCAGAGCTCCAAGGCCGTGCGGCGCCAATTGGGCGGCAAGACGGTCGGACGCCTCGCGGTCATGACCGTGATCATCCTGGCCCTGGTCTGGCTGGACGCTCCCTTGGGAATCGGTATTGTTGCAGGGCTTGTGCTTTATCAAATTGTCTTCGTCATCAATGTCATGCGCATAGTGGCGAATCAGGGAGGAATTGAGTGACGATGCTGTACGCGGCAAAGACCATCTCGGTTGGCGTCCACCCCACGATCCACCTCTTCGGCCTCGCTGTCGACACCGATATCGTCACTTCGACCGTGTTCGCCATGGTGATCTTCCTGTTCCTGGGCTTTCGCATGGTCTCCAAGGTCACCGACGGCGTGCCGAACAAGCTCCAGCTCTTCTGGGAGATCATCGTCACCATGGTGAGCGAGCTCGCCGAGTCCTCTATGGGCTCGCGGGGCAAGCGCTACGTGCCGATCGGGGTCACCCTCTTCCTCTTCATCCTCATCTGCAACTGGATCGGGTTCATCCCGTCGTCGTTGCATCCCGGGGCGTCCTTCGAACTGCTGCCCGCGCCGACCAGCGACGTGAACCTGCCGGTGGCGATGGCGCTCTTCGTGATCGTGTGGGTCCACCTCGACTCCTTCCGGGTCCGCGGCGTCGGCGGCTACTTCAAGCACTACGCCCAGCCCTACGTCGCCCTCACCCCGATCAACATCATCGAGGAGATAACCAAGCCGATCACCATGACCTTCCGTCTTTTCGGGAACCTGTTCTCGGGCGGCCTCATGATCGCGGTCATGACCACGTTGCTGCCGATCTACGTCGTCCCCTTCGGCGAGATCGTCTGGAAGCTGTTCGACCTCGGCATCCTTGGCACCATCCAGGCGTACATCTTCATGCTGCTCGCGATGCTCTACTTCGGCATGGCCACGAGCCACCACGAAGAAGAGCCCGCGGCGGCCGTCACGGTTTCCCACTAATCCAACCCAGGAGGAATGAAAGATAATGGCTACACAAACACTTGAAGAAGCGATCAGCATCGCCGGCGCTCTCGTCGGTGGCGGCATCGCCCTCGGCGGCGGCGCCATCGGTGCGGCGATCGGTGACGGCTTGGCCGGTAGCCAGACCATCGCGGCGATCGCTCGTCAGCCCGAGATCGAGAACAAGGCCAGGACGTACTTCTTCTTGACGGTGGGACTGGTGGAGGCGATGTACTTCATCAACCTGCTGTTCATGGTCGTCTTCGTCTACGTCTTCCAAAAGCAGTAGTTCTCCCGTGGCGCTCACCCTCCGGGGGTCGCGCCACGGGGTTCGTCATCTAGTGAAAGTAGGTCGTCAACGATGATCGCCGAGTCAATCTTTCTCATACCCAACGGCACCTTCTTCGTGGAGTTGGCCGCCTTCGTGGTCATCCTCATCATCGCGTGGAAGAAGATCCTGCCCCCCCTCAACCGGGCCATGGAGTCGCGACAGGAGAAGATCCGCCTCTCGCTCGAAGCGGCCGACGAGGCCCGCGCCGAAGCGGCCGCTGCGGCGGACGAGCGAGCCACGGTGCTGGCC
>JBARBL010000011.1:0-24242 GCA_049793015.1 Acidimicrobiales bacterium
GAACTCTTCCATAATGCCAATGGTCACGTGTATTGCTTGCTCGAAGCCCCTGACGCCGATGCCGTGCGCAGCCATCACGACGCCCTCGGTGTTACCTGTGGCGATGTCCACGAGGTTTCCGGCCTCCTCTAAGAGGAACGCACGCCCACAACCGCTGCGACGTAGCCGCCGACGTCGAAGTCGACTTCGCTCACCACGACTACAAGGTTGGGACCGTCACGCTGGAGGCGCGGCTTGTCCCCAAGGTGTGTTCAGGTTCGACTGGGACTCCCGCAGGCCAGCCAGGTCCCCGCCCGCCGCGAAGTACCGCTTGCCGGCCACGAGCAGCTCTTCGGCGGGGAACTTCGTAATCACCTCGCAACCCGTGGCCGTGACAACCAGCTCCTCTTCGATCCTGGCCGCCGACCAGCCATCCTTGGCCGGCCAATAGGTCTCGAGAGCGAAAACCATTCCCTCTTCGAGCACCTCGGGAAAGTCGAGCGAGATCATTCGGCTGAAGATCGGACGTTCCCAGATCGACAGTCCCACGCCGTGACCGTATTGGAGGCCGAAGGCCGCTTCCTCGTTGGCGAAGCCGAAATCCTGGGCCCTGGGCCAGAGCGAGACCACGTCAGCCGTGGTGGTTCCCGGTTTGACGATGGCGATGGCCGTGTCGATCAACTCGCGGCACTTGGTATAGGCGTCGCGCTGGGCGACCGACGCGCTGCCGACGGCGAAGGTGCGGTAGTAGCAGGTCCGGTAACCGTTGAAGCTGTGCAGGATGTCGAAGAAGGCCGGATCGCCCGGTCGGATCAGACGGTCGCTAAAGACGTGGGGGTGCGGCGAGCATCGCTCCCCCGAGATCGCGTTCACCCCCTCAACGTGCTCGGACCCCAGGTCATACAGAGTCTTGTTGACCAGGCCGACGCACTCGTTCTCGCGGACCCCGGGGCGCAGGAATGTGTAGAGCTCCTCGTACGCGGCGTCGACCATCGACGCGGCCTGCGTCAATAGCGCAATCTCGTCAACGGTCTTGAGGCGCCGGGCCTCAAGGAAAACCTGTTGGCCGTCGACCAGAGTGATGCCCTCCTTGGCGAAGGCGGTCAACACCGGCATCTCCACGATGTCGACGCCGACGGGCTCGTTCTGCAGTCCGTACTGCTGGAGGACCTCTTTGATCTTCGCAGCGACCGTGCCGGCTCGATCGGCTCCGGGCGGAATGGCCCCGCGCAGCGTGGAGATACCCGCCCTCGCCCCCTCGTAGGGCATCTCATGGCCGTCCTCGCAGATCTGCACCCCGCTCAGCCAGGGGTTGTAGAGCTGGTGATGACGGGCAGCCGAGCCGAAGTCCCACACGATGGGCTTGCCGCCTCGTGGCAGCAAGGCGAAGCGAATGAGCTTGTCCATGGCCCAGGTGCCGATGTGGGTGCCGGTCATGTAACGAATGTTGTGGAAGTCGAAGGTGAGCAGCGCCCCTAGGTCCGACCGCTCGAGCTCGGACTGGAGCCTGACCAGGCGCTCCTCGCGCAGCCGCGGCATGTCGACGCGGTTCTCCCAGTCGACCGAGTTACTTCCGTGCGTATGAATTCCCATGGTTCCTCCTAGATCCTAAAACAACTGTCTTGGGCCCTAGAGCCGTCGCTGGCGGGCCCACGAATCGAGGCCCACCGCGATCAGCAGGATGATCCCGAGCACGATCTGCTGGTAGAGCGGATTGATACCGAGCAGGTTGGAGCCATTGCCGATGAGCGCGATGAAGAGCACACCGATGCCCGTGCGCCACACCGATCCCTCGCCGCCGGCGATCGAGGTCCCGCCCACCACGATGCCCGCCAAAACCGTGAAGGCCAGGGCGCTGCCGCCGCTCGCCGCCTGCGCGCTCAGCAGTCGCGAGATGTCGATGACCCCGCCGAGGGCCGCCGCGCCGCCGCTCAGCGTGAACGTGATGACGCGGATTCGGTTCACCCGTACACCGGCCAGTCTCGCCGCTTCGGCGTTCCCTCCGGAAGCCACCATGTAGCGGCCGAACGTAGTGCGCGACAGGAGCAGACCCAGGACAACGACGAAGAAGAGCGTCATCCACACCGCGCTGGGTACCGTGAGGAACTGCGCGTTGGCGAACTTGTAGAAACCGGAGTTGGCCGTCAGGACGATGAGGTTCCCGCCCGACACCTTGAGGGCTAACCCGCCGATGACGAACGACATGGCCAGAGTGCAGATCAAGGCGTTGATCTTAAAGACCGTGACGATAAGCCCATTGACCAGTCCGACCAGCAGTCCGGTGGCGATGGCGGCGACGATGGCCAACACCGGTGAATGATGAGCCGCGATCTCGCCCGCCACCACCGTCGCGAGCCCGTACGTCGCGCCCACGGAAAGGTCGATCCCGCCGGCGACGAGCACCAGCGTTCCCGCGGCCGCGATGCAGAGGGTGGCGGCCTGCTGGTCGAGGATATTGATGAGGTTGGTCGTATGCAGGAACGGCTGGCTCGAGATTGAGAGTGCAACGAACAGAATGAGGAATGGGATGGCGATCCCCGCCGTGCGCCACGACCGCATCATCCTCGAAGCCCCGGAGCGCAGCCCCAGAGCCGCGACGTCGCCAACCTCGGGCGCGTCTACCTGTTCGGGTGTCTCATTGGTCATTGGTTCTCCTCAGGTGGCGCTGGTCTCGGCGAACGCGGCCGCCAGCACGGCCTGCTCATTCATGTCGTCGCCAGAAAGTTCTGCCGTAAAGCGCCCGTGGCTCATCACCAGGGTGCGGTGAGCGAGGCCCAGGATCTCCTCGAGTTCCGAGGAGATCATGATGATCCCCATCCCGTCCTCAGCCATCTGCACCAAGAGGTCGTAGATCGCGCGCTTCGAGCCCACGTCGACGCCGCGCGTCGGCTCGTCGGCGATCAGCACCGCGGGCGAACACATCATGGAACGGGCAAAGAGCAGTTTCTGCTGATTGCCGCCCGAGAGCATCATCGCCGCCATCCCCATGCTGGCCGCCTTGACGCTGGTGGCCTTCATCACCTCAGAGACCGCCCGGCGCTCGCGAATCGCCGCGATCCACCCCACACGGCTCACCAGGTCAAGGCGCGACAGCGAGATGTTCTCCTTCACCGAACGACCCATCATCAGCCCCAACCGCTTGCGCGATTCGGGAATGAGCACGAGCCCGCGACGAATCGAACGCTGCGGATGGCGCCCCGCCAGCTCGGCGTCGCCGAGGCGAACGGTCCCTGCGGAGACCTTCGCGTCTCGAAAGACGGCGCGCGCGAGTTCTGACCGGCCCGCACCCACGAGGCCGGCAATACCGAGGATCTCTCCACGATGCAGGACAAAGGAGCAGTCCGTCACCCCCGGCGCACTGACGTGGTCAACCTCGAGCACGACGGGCGCGTCCGGGTCGGCGGGCACCTTCTCGGGGAACGCCGACGACAGCGAACGCCCGAGCATGCCCTCGATCAGTGATTCCTCCGTGGCGCCCGCGGACTTGACGGTGCGAATAAGGCGACCGTCCCGCAACGTGGTGATCGTGTCGGCGAGGGACAGCACCTCCGAAAGGAAGTGTGAGATAAGCACGACCGCGCTGCCCCGGCGAGCCAGGGAGCGAATGACCTCGTGGAGCGCCGCCGTCTCGCTCCTCGAGAGGGCCGCCGAGGGCTCGTCCATCACCACGATGGATGCGTTGCGCGAGAGGGCCCTCATGATCTCGACCTTCTGCTGATCGGCGATGGAGAGGGTCCCCACCAGCGCGTCCGGTGGGAGGTCGAAGCCGATGCGGTGCGCGAGATCACGAAACTGGCGCTTCGCCTCACGTCGGCGCACGAAACCGGCGGTGGCGATCTCCGAACCGAGGTAGACGTTCTCCGCCACGGTGAGGGCGGGAACGATCGTGAGCTCCTGGGCAATGGTGATGATGCCGTTCGCCAGCGCCTCTCGCGGCGAGCGCAGGGCGATTGGGCGCCCTCCTAGGGTCAGTTCCCCCTCATCGGGTTCGATCACGCCGGAGATGATCTTGCCGAGCGTGGACTTGCCGGCTCCATTCTCTCCGATGAGCGCGTGGACCTTTCCCGGCTCGACGGTCAGGGAGACGTCGATAAGGGCGGGGACCCCACCGAACCGCTTGGACACCCCGGCGACGACCAAGTCGCCGCCGGGAGTGTCCGCGGTCCGGTGGGGAGATTCCTCAAACATCCGTGCAGACATGTGGTTTCAAAACCGCTTTCTCAGTGCGCGGACGTTCGAGAAGGCTCGTAGTCGGGGATCAGCCCGGCCACTCACCGTTGAAGTGGCCGACGTTGGTCGGCGTGATGATGCCATTGTCCGGCAGGCCCGCGACCGGGTTCTCCGATCCGGAGCCCTTACCGGTCTTCAAGGCCTTCACCAGCGCAATCATCCCCAGCTGTCCTTCCATGGCCGGCATCTGCAGCACGTCCGCGGTCCACGGGCCCGTACCTGACTTCAGCTGCGCGACGCCGTAGGAGCTACCGCCGTAGCACACCAGTTTCACCGAGGTGTTCTTGACCGCGGTAAGAGCCGACTGGGCTCCCTCGCAGTTCTGGTCCGCACCGACGATCACGTTCAGGGCGGGCTGGGCGACCAGCATGTCCTGCACCTGGGTCAACGACACCGACGGCTCGTACAAACCGTCAGCCGAGGCGACGATCGAATCGTTGGGGTAGGTGGCGAGTTGAGTGTCGAAAGCCGTCGTGATAGCGCCGTCCGGCTCGTAGCCAATGTAGTTGTGGACTAGACCGATCTTGCAGGGATTGGCTCCCGCGCAGGCCTGGTTGGCCAACGTTGCGAGCTGTGTGCCGATCTTCGACGGGAAGAAGACCACGTTGCCCGAAAGCCCGTGTACCTGGATCTGGTCGGTGGTGTAGTTCGTGCCCAAGATCTGGTCGATGTTGACGACCTTGATCTTCTTCTTAAGAGCCTTCTTGACCGTCGGGAGCAGGGCCGCGCCATAGATCGGTTGAAGGAGGATGCCCTGGTACTGGCCGGAGTCGACCACGTCCTGAAGCTGGGACACCTGCGTGGTGTACGACGTGTTGGAGTCGAACACGGTGACCTTGACGCCGTCAGCTGCCGCGACCGCCTCGGCCGCGGCCAGCATCGGGGCGTCGTAACTGTTCGCGACCCCGTATGACATGTACGCCACCCTGTAGGTCTTGTGCTTGGCTGCCGCCTGCGCAACGCCCGCGCCGGTCAGCGTTGACGCCAGCAGCGTAGCCCCCGCGGCTATACCGACGAGCCAACGCATCCTTGATTTCACCATTAGTTCCCCCCTTGTGAATTCGGACGCACCACTCGTACGACCGGAGCCGGCCGCCGCCCCCTTCTGGGGCCGTTTCACGGCTAACGGCGATGACATTAGCGGTGTTCACTAAACATGTCAAGTCATACCTAACACCTAGACCACACGCCGAAAACGCTGATGCCGGCCGCGCGAGCGGCCGGCATCAGCACGTCCGAATCCGGACGACGGCGTCACTTGTTGTAGTGGTAGGGGTTCTCGATCTCCTTCTTGGCGGGCAGATCGGGGTGCATGCCCGAGGTCCACGCTTCCTCGCCGATGGTGTCCTCGAGGAAGGACACGGTCTCTTCGACCGAGCTCCTCGCCTTCTCGAGATCGATGTTGATCAACCGGTGCTCGTGCTTGACGATGTTCCCGTCGATCACCACGGTGTGGACGTCAGCGCGCTGCGCCTGCATGGCCACGTGACCGTAGGGATTCACGATCGGGAACATCACCGGCGAGTCGTCGTTCTTGATGAGGACGATGTCAGCCCTCTTCCCGACCTCTATGGAGCCGACCTTGGCGTCCAGTCCTAGGGCCCTGCTGCCGCCCCGGGTCGCCCAGTCGATGACCTCTTCTGATCGAAGGTCCAATTGGGTCACCGTTTCGCCCTTCCGATGCGCCTCGAAGTGCTGGCGGGAGCGGTCCGCGCCGAGCGTCGAGCGCATGGCCGTGAACAGGTCGGCGCTCCACCACACCGAGGTGTCGTTCGAGAGGGACATGGGGATGTCGAACTGGCGCAGTTTCCACGACGACGGATAGCCCTGACCCGCGCTTTGCTCGCTCTCGGTGGACACCGACACCGAGCATCCACTCGCGGCAATGCGGTGATACGAGTCGTCGGACAGCGTCGAACAGTGCACCAGACAGGTGTCCGAGGTCATGAATCCACCCTCGTGCATCAGGCGAATGCTGTCATCGCCGTTCGCCCCGAGCACGCCCGCGTGCGTATTGACGTTGACGCCCAGCTCGCGAGCGACTTCGAACGCGGCGCGCTCGGGGAAGTCCGGACCGGCCACGACGTCGAACGCGATCTGGAAGCCGAGCATGTCGCCCTTGTCGGCCATTCGCCGATGATAGAAGTCCTTGAACTCCTTATCGGCGGTCCACTCCCACGGTGCGCGCTGGATGTTCCCGTACGCCAGGATGAAGCGTGCGGGGACCATCTCGAAGGCGTCGACCGCCGCGTCGGCATGGTCGATCGTCTGGAGCCCATGCGACCAGTCGACCGAGGTCGTGACGCCCGCGTCGACGGCTTCGATGGCCGAAAGCAGGTTACCGGCGAAGATGTCCTGGGGACGAAAGTTTTTGCCATGCTCGAGGTAGTACCACACAAAATACTGCGATAGCGTCCAGTCCGCGCCGTACGCGCGCATGGCCGTCTGCCACATGTGCCGGTGCGTGTCGATCATTCCCGGCATGAGGATGCCCCCTCGGGCGTCGATCGAAAGTGCGTCGTCGGGAGCCTTGAGGTTCGGGCCAACTTCCTTGATTACCCCGCCCACGACGAGGACGTCACACTCTTTCAAGACGCGGTGCGCATCGTCCATGGTGAGCACGAGCCCGTTTCGAAACACGATGGTACGACCGTGTTCTAGCGACTCGCCGGACGTACTGATGGCTGTGTTCATGCTCCCCCTTAATAGACCTGTTCTACCGGTTCAAAATTTCATTTCAGAGTATCACCGTGTTCACTTATGTCAAGGGCCACTTCACACGTCGAAACCGTACCGAAAGGCCCCCGCGGTATCGACGCGCGCGTCATCACCACCAGGTCGGGCCCGATCACCTTCAACGCCAGTGACCACGTATAGGAATGCGCCCTTTTTTAGCCCCGTGGGTCACACTCGACGGTTGGGGCTCGCACCGCACGGAAATCCCCGACCCCTGGCGAGAACATCGGATATGTTTATTGCTACTGAACAGAGACAGGGGGACCGAAGTGTCACAGCAAGCGTCAAAAGGCATCACACGCACCTCGGTGGTCATCGGCGGAACCCAGGGAATCGGCAGGGAAATCGTCACGTCCCTCGCGGCCATGGGCTCGACCGTCTACCTTTCCGGGCGTACCCCAGAGTCGGGGCAGAAGGCGGCTGCCGCAATAGGCCTCGGCACCATCGGCATCGGGGTCGACCTTTCCCAACCCGAGTCGATCGCCCAGTCCTTGGCCGGTATCGGGTCGGTCGATGACCTGGTCATTCCCGCGATCGAGCGCGACGCCAATACGATCGCGGACTACAACATCGCGCGCGCCCTGCGCCTGGTGACGCTCAAGCTGGTTGGCTATACCGAAGCCATACACGTGCTTCGGGAGCGGTTCACGCCCAACGCCTCGGTTGTCCTCTTTGGTGGACTGGCCCTGGCTCGTCCGTATCCGGGGTCGACGACGGTGTCCACGGTCAACGGAGGCGTCACCGGCCTGGTGCACTCGCTCGCGTGTGAGTTGGCCCCCGTGCGGGTGAACGCGATCCATCCGGGGATTGTCGGCGACAGCCCGTTCTGGGAGAACAAGGACAACAGCCACATCATCGCGCGCACGCCTCTGGGCCGTCTCGTGACAATGCAGGAGGTCGTGGACGCCGTCCTCTTCCTGCTCGAGAACTCGGGGGTCAACGGGGTGAACCTGGCGCTGGACGGCGGGTGGCTGCTCAAGTAGACGGACGGCGATTGGACATCCCATCGCTGAAGTGGAGGACGGATGTACTACTCAACCAGTATCGATGACAAGGAGGCCGTCGCACCGCGGTCCTACGTGGGCCACTCGTCGGGCTACCGACACCAGGTCCTGATTTCGCGGGCAACGGGTTCACCCCACATGACCCTGTCGATCGGCTGGCTCGAGCCCTACGGCTTCGTCGAGCCGGTCCTGCACTCTTTTGAGACCAGCCTCTACGTCTTCTCTGGCAGCCTCGCGGTCACGACCTTGGGCCAAACGACACAGTTGGACCCCGACCACTGCATGGTCATGCCCATAGGCACGACGTACTCGCTCAAGGCCCTCGTCGGTCCGGTCAAGTGGCTCCAAATGGCGTCGCCCGGTGAATTGACGGACGATCGGCGGCAGGACACGTTCTTCCCCGCCAATACCCCGGTGGGGTCGGCGCCCGAACTGCCCGACATGCGCGACCCCCGAAACCAGAACGCGGTCCGGTTCGACCCGGAGTCGATGGACCTGCGACGCCTGTCGGGCGGGTCAGACGTGAACGCCCCGACAGTCTCGCCAAGCATGGCAACGGCGCTGCTCGCCTACAGCGGCATCGGCGTGAAAATGCTGATCGACGGCCAAGTCGGAGCCCAACTCCACACGATGTTCGTCGTCGACTACCAGCCGACGGCCATCGCCCATCCCCACGACCACCCTTTCGAAGAGGCCTACGTATTCGTCGAGGGCGAGGTCCACGCCCTTGTTGAAGGCAGCCTCCTGATGCTGCACCCAGGCGACGTGCTGTGGGCCGGAGTAGGCGCCGACCACGGGTTCGAAAACCGGGGATCGGGTCTGGTGCGATGGATTGAAGTGCAGGCGCCCCAGCCGCCCGCGCGCCACTCGTACCGATTCAGCCGCGAGTGGGAACACCTGGCCGCAAAGCTGGGCCCCTCTCAGTAATTTCCAAGTAAATTGAAAGGGGGAACCGTGCACCCGAATCATGCGTCGACCCAAACAGTTTCACGAGGCCAGGTGTCACGTCGTTCGAGGAAGGACCACCAATGACGGTTTCCAAAGGAGTAGCGCCCCGAGGGCGGGCGCCCGTGGCCTCCAACGGCTCCGCGTCATCGGGCGCCCGAAAGCCCCCGGCCCCCACGGGAAGTCAGTTCAGCGGGTCCGCCGATCGCCTCGCTCCCGGCCTGGTGGGAGGGCGAATCCGCGACCGGCGTCTCGCCCGCGGCATCTCCCTGCGCCAGTTCGCGAGAGACCTCGACGTCTCCGCCTCCTTCATCTCACAACTCGAGACCGGCAAGACCCAGCCTTCGGTCGCGACGCTCTTCGCCATCTGCGCTGAACTCGATATCGCCACCGACGAACTGTTCGACAACGGCGCCCCGGCGGAAGCGCCAGGCGCCGGCGGACCAAGCGGCGAGGGCACCGACGCCAGCAATAACGCGTGGCTCACGACGACCAGCTTCGGTAGTGCTCCCGGATCGTCGGCCACGGAGCCGTCAGGGGACGCCCCGGGGGGTACTTCTCCCCTCGTCCACGCCGACCAGCGAAAGGTGCTCGTCCTGGATTCAGGAGTCACCTGGGAATCCCTCACGTCGACCCGAAACGGGAAGACCGACTTCATGTTCGTTCGGTACGACGTCGGCGGCAGCTCGACCATGGAGGGACGACTCATTCGTCACGTCGGCACCGAATACGGCTACGTCCTCAGTGGGACTCTGGAGGTCACCTTGGGTTTCGACACCTACCGCCTCAGCGCCGGGGATTCCATCTCGTTCGACTCGAGTCGTCCCCACCGCCTAGCCAACGTCGGCGACGTACCGGTGGAGGCCATCTGGGTCAACCTCGAGTTCCCGCGCTAGTCACGATTCAACGAGACGACGCGCCACCATCAACCAGACCCGGACCAAAGAAGAGCCGCCGGCCTACGAGGCTGATCAACTGCTTCGCCCCGCCTGGTTCTGATATGTTAAGTCGTCATTATCGTCCGTTAAGTTCCCGTTAACGTAAATCCGGTGAAATTGATTGTCAGGGAACTCGCGGTCGTACCGTCATCCAACTGAACGAAGGGGATCAAATGAACCAGGCTGCTACCAAGATCATCGCCGTAACCGGTGCTACCGGGGCCCAAGGGGGCGGGCTCATCCGCGCCATCCTCGCCCATCCTGACGGCGGTTTCAGCGCCCGGGCCATCACCCGCAACCCCGACTCCGACAACGCCAAGGCGCTTGCCGCACAGGGCGTCGACGTGGTGAAAGCGGACCTCGACGATGAGGCCAGTCTCACCGAGGCCTTCGCGGGCGCTTACGGCGCCTACTGCGTCACCAATTTCTGGGAGCATTTCTCTCCGGAGAAGGAGATCGAGCAGGCCGGCAACATGGCCCGAGCGGCCAAGGCCGCCGGCGTCTCCCACGTCATCTGGTCGACGCTCGAGGACATTCGTGAGTCCGTTCCGTTGAGTGACGATCGGATGCCCACCATCTCGGGCCGCTACAAGGTCCCCCACTTCGACGCCAAAGGCGAGGCGAATCACCTCTTCAGCGACGCCGGGGTCCCCACGACCTTCCTCAACACGTCCTTCTATTGGGAGAACCTGATCTATTTCGGCATGGGTCCCCAGCCGGGCGAGGACGGGGTGCTCGCCATCACCTTCCCGCTCGGCGACGCCAAACTGGCGGGGATCGCCGCCGGCGACATCGGCGGCTGCGCGTACGGGATCTTCGAGGCGGGCGACGAGTACCTCAACAAGACGGTCGGGATCGCCGGGGGGCACCTGAGCGGCCAGGAAATGGCTGACGGCCTCAGCAAGGCGCTTGGCAAAGACGTTCGCTACAACGCCGTCAGCCCCGACGCCTATCGGGCGTTCGGTTTTCCGGCGGCCGAGGAGCTCGGCAATATGTTCCAGTTCAACGCCGAGTTCAGCGACTCGTATTGCGCCGACCGCGACCTCGACTTCTCGAGGAAGCTCAACCCCGATTTGCACTCATTCGACCGCTGGCTCGAAGAGAACGTCGCCAAGATACCGATGGGCTGAGCGACCCACTTCTCGAACGTTGGTTGCCGACCAGGCCGTCGAGATCACGACCACGGTTCGGGTCACCAGCCGTTGAAGCACACCCGGTACGCCACGCCCGAGGTGGACACACTGGTGCCGTCAGGGAAGGCGAAATAGAGTTCGACCATGGCTCTCGCCCACTACAGCCTGACGGTAATCGACTGCCCCGACCCCCTCTCCCTCGCGGCCTTCTATTCGGCCCTTACGGGACTGGACATCGAACCACAAGACGTCTCGGCCGGGGAGGTCACCGGAGCCGATCTCATGAATGGTGACCATCCCACCATCCACTTCCAGAAGGTTGAACGGTACGTGGCGCCCACCTGGCCCGATGGCCCCGTGCCGCAGCAGTTTCACCTCGACTTTGAGGTGAAGGACTTAGACGCCGCGGAACAGCACGCGCTCTCGATCGGAGCGACGAAGGCCGCCGTGCAGCCCGGCGGGACGTTCCGGGTGTTTCTTGATCCGGTCGGCCACCCCTTCTGCCTGTGCAAGTGGGGCTGACCACGCGCCCTCCGGAAGGGCGCGCTGGCGAACGCCTCACCTGATGCGCGAGGAGCGGAGTCGGGACCTTCGTCTTGTGACGTGAACGATGACGTAGACGAGCAGTGCCAGGACCGATATCGCGTGCCACTTCTGCAGGATGTTGGGTCCGGGGATTGACAAGAAGATGGTGTGTCCGACGATGAAGTCGGCAACGCCCGAAATCGTCGCATTCAAGAAGAGCAGCCACAAAATGAGGTCGGATACGGCCTGGCGCGACCGTGCGCCGGACCCGCCCCCGCGCCCCACGAGCCGCGAGAGGAGCCGTTGAACCGTGTGGCGCCTCTGGATGAGGTGCACGATCACCAAGGCGAGGACCATCAGGCCGATGATCGAGTGATCCGTGGTCCCCGAGTGACCCAGGTATTTCTTCGATAGAAAGATGGCCGAGCCCACGGCCGCGAGAAATCCGACGATGAGCGCCACGTGAACGAGCCAGCGATTCCTCGACCAGTGGTCGCCCTTTGAACCGGCTCCAAGGTGCTGGGTCACGCCGCGGCCACTATTCATAGGATCCCTGCCGTCAATACTCGCCATCGCCAGAACCATAAGTGGATGCGCGTCATCTCGCCATAGGGGTTAACCCTTAAATATCCCCCGATGGTCATGACGGCCACCATTAGATCGATGCCGGTGAGCGCCTACGGGGTCGTATCGTGTTCGACATGGCCGAGAGCGACTTGACCACATTGCTGAGCACCCTCACCGTCCACCGACGTCCCGGGCGTTACTGCGTCGTCGACATCGGTGATATCGCCCCCGATGCCGAGCCCGTCGCGATCATCCAAGAAACGGAGGGCACCACCGCCATCGTGCTCGTCGAGGAGGTGAGGGGATCAGAGCCCGACTTCGTCGCGGCGTGGCTGACCCTCGAGGTCCATTCCGACTTGGCTGCGGTCGGCCTGACCGCAGCGGTCGCTTCGTGTCTCGCCGCAGAAGCAATCGCCTGCAACGTGCTCGCCGGAAGGGTACACGACCACATCCTGGTGGCGGACCACGACGCACCTCGAGCGATGAAGGCGCTCAAAGGGCTGGCCCTGCGCCACTCCCTTGCCAAATGAACCTCGGACCGTCTAAATAGACAGCACCCTCGCGACGTCGGCCAGCCGCTCGGGCACCACGCGCCACCACATCCACCGGCCTCGCTTCTCGCCGACGATGAGACCCGCCTCGGCCAGAATCCGGGTGTGGTGCGAGATAGTGGGCTGGCTCTTGCCTAAAGGCTCCTCCAGCGCGCAGCTGCACACCTCGTCTTGGGCGGCGACCAGTGACAACATCCGCAGACGCACGGGATCACTGAGCGCGCCGAAGATCTGTGCGACATCGCCAGCTTCGACCTCGGACAACTCAATGGCCGCCAGGGGGCCGCAGCAACTGACCACGTTTTCATCCACGACGATCGACTTGGGATGGGACATAGGCAAAATTATACTATTGACAAACGTCAATGTGACAACTACTCTTCCCATCGATGAATGTCAATCTGAAGGAGCGCCGAATGTCCAGACTGCAGCTTGCCCTGAATGTGTCAAACCTCGAGGAGTCCGTCAAGTTCTACTCCACGTTCTTCAAGACCGAACCGGCGAAACTTCGCCCCGGCTACGCCAACTTCGCCATCGCCGAACCGCCCCTCAAGCTCGTGCTGTTCGAGAACCCCGGTGACCCGGGCACCATAAATCACCTCGGCGTCGAAGTCTTTTCGACCGATGAGGTGGTGGACGCCACCCGCTACCTCAGCGACCAGGGCTTAGAGACCGACGTCGAGGACGGGACAATCTGCTGTCACGCACTGCAGGACAAGGTGTGGGTTGACGGACCGGACGGCTCGCGTTGGGAGGTCTACACCGTGCTCGCCGACGCGAGCGACTCGTCGTCGCTATCGGGCGAAGGTACGTGCTGCGCGGGCGAGTCGCTCTCGTCATCCGACGCTGCCCCCTGTTGCTGAGGACCTGGCGAATCACTACTCCGATCCCATCATGAGTGACACCCTCTCCGAGCTATCCGACAACAATGCGGTGGCCCCGGTCATCAAGCGACTGTCGTTCCTCGACCGGTTCTTGCCGGTGTGGATCGTCCTCGCGATGGCCGTGGGCATCGGACTCGGACGAGCCATACCCAGCCTCAATTCGCGCCTCAACGCCGTGCAGGTGACGTCAGGCACCTCGTTGCCGATCTTCATCGGTCTCCTGGTGATGATGTATCCGGTGCTGGCCAAGGTCCGCTACGACCGCCTGGGCACGGTTACCCGTGATCGGCGCTTGTTGGTCGCGTCGCTGATCCTCAACTGGTTGGTCGGGCCAGCAGTCATGTTCGCCCTCGCGTGGCTCCTCCTGCCCGACCTGCCGACGTATCGCACCGGGTTGATCATCGTGGGGCTGGCACGCTGCATCGCGATGGTGCTGATCTGGAACGACCTGTCGGGAGGTGACCGCGAGGCGGCGGCCGTGCTGGTGACCCTCAACTCGCTGTTCCAGATCGTGGCCTTCGCGCTGCTCGGCTACTTCTACTTAGAACTTCTCCCGGGATGGCTCGGCCTCAGCACGCAGGGCCTGCACCTGTCGGTCTGGAAGATCGCCGGGACGGTCGCGATCTTCCTCGGGATACCGCTCCTGGCCGGCTACGTCACGCGAACGCTGGGCGAGCGACTGCGCGGTCGGGAGTGGTACGAAGCGACGCTGCTGCCTCGCCTCGGCCCCTTCGCTCTCTACGGACTGCTGTACACCATCGTCATCCTTTTCGCGCTGCAAGGTCACACCATCACCTCTCGCCCGGGTGACGTCGCGCGCATCGCCCTTCCCCTGCTGGGTTACTTCGCCATCATGTGGTTTGGGTCATTCGCGCTCGGCCGGTGGCTCGGTCTGGCCTACGACCGCACCGCGACCCTGGCCTTCACCGCCGCCGGTAATAACTTCGAATTAGCGATCGCGGTCTGCATCGGAGTCTTCGGTGTGACCAGCGGCGAGGCACTGGCGGGCGTCGTGGGACCACTCATCGAGGTGCCGGTGTTGGTCGCGCTGGTCTACGTGTCGCTATGGGCCAAGCGACGGTTCTACGGTCCGGTCGCCGCCGTCGAAGGAGCCGGATGAACGACCGACCGGAGATCCTTTTTCTCTGCGTCCACAATGCCGGACGATCGCAGATGGCCGCGGCGTTCGCCCGCACCCTGGGCGGGGAACGCGTGCTTATCCGCTCGGCGGGTTCCGCGCCGGGTGAGGTGCTGAATCCTGCGGTCGTCAAGGTGATGGAGGAAAAGGGTATCGACATCTCGCACGAATCTCCCCGCCGATTGACCATGGAAATGGGACTCAGCGCCGACGTCATCGTCACCATGGGCTGCGGTGACGCCTGCCCGGTCTACCCGGGGAAGCGCTACCTGGATTGGGAGCTTGTCGACCCCGCCGGCAAGAGTGTCGACGAGGTCCGCCTCATCCGAGACGAAATCCAACGTCGTGTCGAGCGACTCCTCTCGGACCTTCTCGACGCCGCCTCGTCGTAGGGATCTCGTCAACGTACCTTCGAGGTCCGCAGCCTCTTCCTCCTGGTGATGGAATGGATCAGCAACAGGACGGCCAGTCCGACCCCGGCCAACGCGTGGTAACGAATCCGGGTCGGGTGCCCCAGAGACCAATCCCAAAAACCCGACACCAGCATGGCGACGGTCAGGACAAACAGGAGGAGGTCAGCCATCGCCAATCGACCCTGGGGTTGGTTGAGGGCCTTTACGTCGAGCAAACGACGTACGAGCCGACCTGATGTTCGCCGACGCTGCGTCAGATGAGCAATGACGAACGCGGTGAAAATCAGTCCAAAGACGATGTGAACGGTCAAGACGAATTCGAATATCAAGGAGACGATCACGGTCAGGATCAGGGCGAGGTGCACCACCCAGCGTCGCTGTGACTTCGATGCCCTCACTGCTCTCGACTGCGCATTCTGATGACCATGACGCTCGGAGAACGACGACCTCGGACGAACTCTCTCACGCCCATCGCCGGTCGGACCATATCGACATCGTAGGAATCCCCGCTCTCGGTCTCCATAGGGGAATACCCTGACCCCACCCTCAGGAACCGGAACACGATGCGGCGTTCTTCGCGTCCGGCGTCGTGTCGTGTCAGGGAGCCGCGATCACCCCAACGGTGCCGCTACAAGTGAAATGGCGCGATCATCGAGTGAGCAGCGCGGGCGCCACCAAGAAGGCCGACGCCCAAGAGCGTCTCAGTGGTGCGAAGAAGCGAATAGTGAGTGAAAGCAACGGCGACACGCTCGCCACGCGGCACCGAAGGCGCGACCACCAGTGTCGGCACCCTGTTGTTCGCTTGGGAATCGTTCTCGTCGAAGGTGATGAACAGCACCATCGACCGCGATTGATATTCGGGGCTCTCGAGTATCAGAGGGACCATTCGTCGAAGCCAGGCGTCACCGACTGACACCGCACAGCTGTGCATGTCGTTGCAGATGTTAGGCGTGATGAACGTGAAGGCCGCGCTGAGATTGAGGGGCAAGGAAAGTGCTACGTCGTTGCGTTCGCACGCGGCCGTGATTGAGTGGTAGTAGACGGCGGGATTGTGACGAGCAGCGTAAGTGCCGCTCGTCACCCGGTCGCACCGGGACGGCATCGACTCCACCAGCGCCCTCCATCGGTTCCCGAGCTGGGAAAAAATCGAAGGCACCGAGAGGGGATGCGCGCTCGGTTCGCCATCGTCGCTGATGCCCTGGGTGGAGCCGGAAGTAAGCGCAATGTAGTTGGGCAGACTGGGATGCGACACCGCGTCGTCGTTGGTAGCCAATCCGCACGCGGCCTCCAGACTGTTGAGGTACGGAGCGCTGGGCGAACCCACGACCGAATAGCCGACGTTCTCCAAAAGTATCCACACCACGTGGTCGTAGTTCTCGGTACCCGGCGCTCCACAGGGCGCGTTCGTTGGCAATGGGGACGCGCCAACCATCGAGGTAGGCGCCGTCATTACCACGGTCGCAGCGACGCAGACCCAGGCGAGAGCCAATTTTCCTCGTTGCACCTACACATAGTGGCACTCGCCGCGCGGTCGCGACTCATGTGACATGTGTCACTAGTTGGGCCTTACCCGGCGAGGAGGGTAACGCTAACGTCGTGGTGATGACTGATACGCCCGACGACAGGAAAAAGCCGGTCTTCGCCACCGATGCAGTGGTCAGATGGTCGATCGTGGCGATCGAATACGCGATCGTGGCCAGCCTGCTGCTCGTCGCCGGCATCGTCCTGGTTCGAACCATCGTCGACTTTCTAAGCCATTGGGGGGCGTTCCCTCAGTCCGTCGTGGCCGCCATCGATGGCATCCTGGTGGTCATCATCCTGCTCGACATCGCCCACACGGTGTTCGGGCACCTGCGCGCGTCGGTCTTTCCCGTTCGGCCCTTCCTTATAATCGGAATCCTCGCGGGCGTCCGGGACATCCTGAGCGCCTCCGCGCATCTCACGCTTGGCAGCTCCCTGGCGCAGTCCAATTTCAACGACACGCTCATCTCACTGGGCGTGGGCGTGGGCGTCGTCGTGTTCCTTCTCCTCGGCCTGCTAGTGCTTCGCCTCAGCGAACACCGCGAAGAAGACACTTAGCCAACGAACCGTCGCCGCGTACTGCGCTCATCACTCCTGAGAGAATGACCAGGTGGACGACAAGACAAACCCGCGAAGCGAACCCTCAACTGAGTCCGACTTCGTCGATCACGTCCTCGAAGTCGTCAACGCCATACCGCCCGGGCGCGTCATGACGTACGGAGACGTGGCGGCAACACTGGGATCGCGGGGAGCACGCGCTGTGGGGTTGGTCATGTCGCGTTACGGTTCAGATGCCCCATGGTGGCGCGTCATCCGCGCTGACGGCCAACCTCCCCAAGGACACGAAGCCAAGGCGTGGCCGCACTACCTCGCCGAAGGCACGCCGCTGAGAGGCTCCGGCGCCGGATATCGAGTCGACCTCTCGAGGGCTCGCCACCTGTTGTGAGCGTCGTGAATATCTGCGCGTCGTACGCGGTGAGACAGCACCGGGTGCGCGACAACCGCGCTGCCCGTGGCGTCGCTTAGAGATCGGGCAGGGAGAAATCGAGACTGGGGATGTCCGTCCCGCCGTCAATCTCCAACACCTTTCCCGTGAGGAATGCTCCAGCCGGCGAAGCCAGATACACGACGCCCGCGGCAATCTCCTCGGGGTCGGCGATCCGATGCAGTGGCGTGAGCTCCTCCATCATCGACTTGAGCTCGGGCGTGGACGTCACGATCTCGAGCGCCGACGTCGCCGTCGAGCCAGCGGCGATTGCGTTCACGCGAATCCTTGGCGCCAGGTCCTTCGACACGAGCCTGGTGTAGTGCGCAAGGGCCGCTTTGACCGTCCCGTAAGCGCCGTAACCCCGGCCGGCCACGCGTCCCATGACCGATGAAATATTTACGATGGACCCTCCATCATTCTCCAGCATCAATGGCACCGCGTCGAGATTGAGGGCGTGGGCCGCTGTGACGTTGAAGTGAAAGGCCTCTTCGAGATACTCCGGCGTCGTGTCAAGGAAGGGCAGGGGGATGGCACCTCCGGCATTGTTAACGACGACGTCCAGCCGTCCAAACTCCTCTCTGGCCCTGGCCACCAAGGAGCGCACAACATCGAGATCCTCAACGTCACCCGCGACGCTTATCGCCCGGCGCCCCGCGGATTCAACCCGGCCGACGACATCGTCGAGGTCACGCTGCGTGCGCGAGACGATCACCACATCGGCGCCGCACTGCGCCAGCGCCAGCGCGCTCGCAGCGCCGATACCCCGGCCGGCCCCGGTCACGATGGCCACCTTGCCATCAAGGCGAAAGAGATCAAGAATCATTGTCGTCTCCTTTATGCACATCGCGATTTTGCGTTGCGTGTCGCATCTTAAGGCGAAGGCTTCAGGTCCGTCGGGCAGTGCTCGAAGGGGCAGTCACGAAACAATGGACTCGAAGGACCATCGAATGGCCACGGATCCAAGGGGCGCCCTTCCCCGCATCATCGGTTCGCCAACCGCCAGGAGATCGCATTGACGTCGCGGTACGCTCGTCACGGTGACGCCACTCGAGTTGATACTTTTCATCGCCCTCGCGGCGTGCGCCTTCTCATGGGTGGCTTCGCTGCTTACTCGGGATACCTCTTGGGTCGACCGTCTCTGGTCGGTAATGCCGGTGGTGTACGTCTGGGTTTTCGCTGGTTTCGCGGGCCTTCACAACGTTCGACTGGACGTGATGGCCGGGGTCGTGACCATCTGGGGTGCCCGCCTGACCTTCAATCTGGCCCGCAAGGGTGGCTACAGCGGTGTCGAGGACTATCGATGGCCCATCCTGCGAGCTCGAATGAACGCGTGGCAGTTCCAACTGTTCAACTTCTTCTTCATCGTCCTCTACCAGAACTTCATCCTGGTGGTGATCTCACTCCCCGCGTACACGGCGTACGAACATCGAGGCACGCCCTTTGGCATTGGCGACGCATTGCTCAGCGTCGTATTCGTAAGCTTCACCTTGGGCGAGACGATCGCCGACAATCAGCAGTGGACCTTCCAATCATCGAAGCGGTCCCGCATCGCTGTCGGAGCCTCGGCGACGTCACAGTTCCTCCAATCGGGCCTCTTTCGTTACTCGCGGCACCCCAACTACTTCTTCGAGGTCGCGCAGTGGTGGGTCCTCTTCTTCATGGGCGTCGTCGCGGCGCGGTCGCTGCTGCAGTGGACGATCGTCGGCGCGGTCCTCCTGACCTTGCTCTTCGTTGGCTCCACCTCGTTCACGGAGAAAATCACGTTGTCGCGTTACCCGCAGTACGCCGAGTACCAGCGGCGGACCTCGCCGGTGATTCCCTGGCCGACTCGCCGCTGACGGTCCGTTCACCAAGTTAAAAACTGATTCGATTCTCGACGTGACGGGTAGTACGGTGCAGGAGTCCGGAAAAGGAGCGTTATGAGCCGAGTGAACACGTATCTGAATTTCATGGGTAACACCGAAGAGGCCTTCAGTTACTACGGCTCCGTCTTCGGCACCGAACCCTCGTCACCGCTGATTCGATTCAGCGACATGCCCGCCGATCCCAACATGCCCCCGCTCAGCGAGGAGGAAAGCCACGAGGTTTTGCACGTCGAGCTGCCGATCCTCGCCGGGCACCTCATCATGGGCACCGACATGCTCGAATCAATGGGACACCAGGTGAGGATCGGCAACAACACGACCATCAGCCTCGAACTCGACAGCCGAGAGGAGGCCGATCGGCTTTTCTCGGCGCTCTCGGAGGGCGGAGGAGAGAAGGCGGAGATGCAGGACATGCCTTGGGGCGCCTATTGGGGCGCGTGCCTGGACCGTTTCGGCATCCGCTGGATGTTCAGTTTCACCGAACCGTCGAGCTAGCGCTCTTCGTCGCCGTGGTCGGCCCCCCTCGTCTCGAGCAGGAAGATTCGGCCAGCTGATCCCCTGATCAAGTATTACCGTGGGGCCATGACGCCCCGTATCGCGCGTGCTCGTCCCGTCCGTCGGATTTCGGCGGCCGTGGCCCTCACCACGGTGGTGCTCATCGCGGCAGCGGTCCTGATTCGAGGAGCGCCCGACAGCCTCGCCGATGACGCACCCACCACCGTCACGTCGACCTCGCCTTCTTCCACTTCGACGTCGACGACCTCAATCACCACCACGACGGTTCCCGAGACCCCCGCCGAACAATTGCGACTCGTGCAGATCGGCCAGTACTCCTCGGACGAGATCACGCCCAAATCCGTGGACGCCTCCGGCACGGGATTGGTCTTCGCCCAGAACATGGTCTACCGACGAACGGTCTCGGTCTTCAATGCAAGAAGCGGCGCCTTGATTAAGACCATCCCCACCACGATCAATCTCCACAATTTCGGGCTTCCGGGTGGCACCATCGAGGGCGCCCCGGTCGAAGGAGCCTTCACGCCGAACAAGAAGTACTTCTACGTGTCGAACTACTCCATGTTCGGACCGGGTCAAGGTCCCGAAGGTGAGGATTCCTGCACGCCTTCCAGCGCCCGGGCCGCGGGCGACACCCCGGACTACGTGTACCGCATCAATACGACGTCGCTCTCGATCGATCAGGTGATTCAGGTCGGGCTCGTCCCCAAATTCGTGGCGGTCTCGCCCGACGACAAGTACGTGCTCGTCACCAACTGGTGCTCGTGGACGCTATCGATAATCAGCGTCGCCGCCCACCGTGTCGTCGCCACGTTGCCCATGCCCGGCACGCCGCGCGGCATCGCCGTCGATCCACATTCCCGCTTCGCCTACGTCGCCATTATGGGCGGGGACGTGCTAGTGAGGGTGAGCCTCAACACCCTACGAGAGGTCAGCCAGATCTACGTGGGTTCCAACCCCCGCACGGTAGTGCTCAGTCCCGACGGCCGGTTCGCCTACCTGACGCTCAATATCCCGGGTGACGTGACGAAGGTGAACCTGACGACCGGTCACATCGTCGCCGTGCAGCACATCGGCGTGCTGTGCCGCTCACTGGTCATTTCCAGCGACGGCACCGCGCTTTACGTCGTGAACTACGGCAGCTCCAGTGTCACCGAGCTGGCGGCGTCGAACCTAGCCGTGCTGCAGACGGTGCACGTGCCCACCGATCCGATTGGCATCACCTACGATCCGCTGACGCACGACGTATGGGTGTCGAGCTACTCGGGCTACATCACCCGCTTCGCCACCCGCTGAGGTCGTCAACCCGCGATGGCGGGCAATTCGAAATGAGGGTTGTAGATGAAGCCCACGATGCTGCCCTGGGGCGTCGTAACACTGGCGGTGATGATGCCGTCGCCGACGTCGCTCGCCGGGACGTGCTCGTGCGCCCCGGCTTGGATGGCGGCGGCCACGGCCTCGTGGACGTCGTCCACTCCCCAATAGGTGAGGGCGCCACCCTCCGGGTCGGCGTCCGGAAGTAGCCCCAGTTCGTAGCCGCCAGGATTGAAGCCCACGTAGAAGGGCTCGTCGAAGTACGGGGACGTGCCCAGAAACGCTGCCCACCACTGCTTGGCGGCGGCCAGGTCGGGGGCCGGGTAGATCACGGTGCGAAGCCCGAGAAGTCGAATGCTCACGTCTGTCTTCTTAGCAGTTTCCCTCGACACCCATCGAGGAAAGCGCACGAAACCACTCGCCGCTGGCGCGGTGCAGCGATGCTCGACCCGGCACAGCTTTCCGAGACCACGCGCTCTGGTGTAAGACTTGTCCCATGAGCCCCAACGTGACAGACCTTTCCCCGCTCGCCAGCCGCCTTCGCCGGGCCCTTACGGCGCGCGACCTCGAAGCGTTCGGCGCGCTGCTCAGCGATGACGTGAGGTGGGGTGACGACAACCACCCCCGCAAGTGCCGGAACCGGGCGGACGTCCTGGCGACCGTGTCGCGCGCGCTCTTGACCGGCGTCGACGGCACGCTCATTGAGTTGGCGACCGGCAAGAAGGGAATCTTCTGCCAGTACAACGTCTCGCGGGCTCCCGGTGACCTGCGCCCGGGGGACCGCAGCTTCTTCCACGTCTATCTGGTTAAGGACGACCACATCTACTTGATCCAAAGCTTCGACGATCGTCCGTCGGCCGCGAAGGTGGCCGGCCTCAAGTAATTCTGCGGGCCATTCGTCGACAGCGCGGAGCAGCGAGGTCCTTCGGCGCCCCGCCCGGTTCGTTGAGGCATCCGACACGACCCCCGGTCACCCCGACGAGGCCCCGACGAGGCCGCGACGAGGCCGCGACGGCGCGGCTAGTCTTCGGTGGCGAGGTGGAAACGTGACGATAACTTGCAAGGTGACCGGAGAGTTCGCGCAGAACATCACCTGCCAACTCGACGCTGGTCAGTCGATGTTCGCGGACGCCATGAAGTTCCGGTGGAAGACGACGAACGTCGGTATCGAGACCCGGCTCTCAGTCCCCGGCGGTGATGCGGACAACGCCAACAAGGCCAACAAGGCGGGCGGCGGCGGGTTCCTGAAGGCGGCCCTCGCCACGGCTACCGAGGTCGGCAAACGCGCGCTCGGTGGTCAAAGCCTGGCCTTCCAGTGGTTCACGCCTGCGGGCGGTTCCGGGCTGGTCTCGTTCGCGGGCGAGCTCCCCGGGCAGGTCCGCATCGTGGAGCTCGACGGAACCATCGGCTGGCGCGCGGAGAGCCGGGCCTTCGTGTGCGCCGAGGCGAGCGTCACCTACGACATCGACTGGACGGGATTCAACCTCGGGCGGCGCTCCAAGGAGGGCTTCATCTTCGAGCACTTCACGGGCGTCGGTACGCTCATCCTTGGCGGGGGAGGCAGTCTGCTGGAACTCAATCCCAAGGACTACGGCGGAAAGATTCAGGTCCATGGCGGCGCCGTCGTCGCTTTCAGCGACGCCGTCACCTTCAACGTCGAACGGATCGGGGCCCTCAACGCCCAGACGGTGATGGGCGCCGTCTTTGGCGGCATGGGGCTCAACCTCATTACACTCTCCGGCGACGGACCTGTCATACTGCAATCGACGTTGCATCGCGAATTCGAAAACGACGAGAAGGGCGACGCTGGTTCGTCCAATCCGTCGCGAGAAGGACTTCTCGGTCGACTCTAGGAAGAAAGAAGGAATTATGGCCCTAATGGACAAGATGAAGGCGTCGGCGAGCCAGCTCGCCCAGAAGGCGCAGGAAGCCGGCAAGGCCGGGCAGTCGAAGATGGAGGACATGAAGGCCAGCCGCCGCGCCGATGGTCTCCTACGCGATCTCGGCGCCGCGGTCTACGCCCAGCGCACTGGCAAGGCCACGGACCAGACCGAAGGTGAGATCGATCGATTGGTCGGCGAGTTGAAGGCGCACGAAGCCGAGCACGGCGACGTGGCGGCCTCGAGTTCAGCCGAGCCCGAGGCGTCGTCCGACGGGACGGACACCGAAACGCCACCGGAGGGCGGTTTCACCCTCTAAGCAGCGACGCCACATCTCGCTCCACTGACCAGCGATATGCGAGCCAGCGACTCAGGTGGACCAAGTGGTACCGGTCACTGCGCCTTTCCGCGTCCAAGGACCTTGCGTGCCAATCGACGAATCGGCGTCGGGATGAGTCTCTTAGCCACGTCCATCTGGTGGCGCAGATGGGCCAGATCATTCAGGTTGCTCTGGTACATGCTCGCCAGGGCGTCGTAGCGCCGCTGCTCGTCGACCAGCTGGTCGCTGATCGCGATGAGCTCGTGCGACAGGTTCCCGAGCGAACCTGAACCGTCGCCGCGGACGGCCTTGACGACGAACTGATAGACCAAGGATTCCCGATCGGCGAGGATCGCGGCTAGGGCCTGGTCGTCCACGTCGTTCTTATCGACCGGTATCTCGGTTCCGAAAACCGGCACGCTGACGCGCCGGAACTCGACCGGCACCAGTCCCGCCTCACTGACCAGTTCCAGCAGGCTCTCTTTGGTGAAGAAGTGGATGTGCGTGACGTCGAGCAACCCGCTCTCGGAATAGGGGAAGGTTCCCTTGAGCAGCGCGATCTTGACGTCGGCGTGCGCGATGTTGGGGACGGAGATCACCACCGAACCCGTCTCGTTCAAGTGCTTCACCGACTCCCGGAGGGTCGAAAGCGGGTCCTTGAGATGCTCCAGCACGTCGCCGAAGAGCACCGCGTCGAAGAACTCCCCCTCGAGCTCCTCCCACAGCTGGCCGTCGTCGAAGTTCCCGATGATCACCCGCTCGACCCACTGCTCCGCCGGCTTGACGACGTCGGCGTCGA
>JBARBL010000012.1:0-5520 GCA_049793015.1 Acidimicrobiales bacterium
ACGTTCTCGAGCCATCCCCACGAGCCCACCGAGTTGTACTGGACCATGGCCCGCACGCGATAGCCCGAGGCCACCAGGGTCTCGACTAGGTGAGAGCCGATGAACCCGTCGGCTCCGGTTACGGCAACGGCACGCGTCGACATGGGGACCGCCTTCATGATTTGGCCTCGTAGGTGAGGGGTGAACTGAGGACACGGCGAGAGAGATACGCGAGAGTGACGATGCCCGACCCCGCCGCTAAGAGCACCGCCAGCAGACCGGCGTCGGATGACACGACGCCCTTGGCGACGTACGCGCCGATCAACACGGCGGCCAGGACGCTAAAGGTGATGGACCAGCCAACGAGCACCGAGCCGATGAGTCCGGCCGACACGAGGATGAGGGCTAAGAAGAATGAGATGCCGAGCGCATCGATAGAGGCGACCAACATCGGCGCCACCTTTATGTGACCCAGGAGAGCCGCCACCACCGAGCCCGCCGACACCAGGATGAGCACGCCCACGTAGGTGGTGATGGATCGGCGAAGCGCGGAATGCACCCGCAGGGCGAATTGGTCGAGCTCAGTGGTCGCGGCCATCGCGGCGGCCGTTCGACTGCGCAGGGAGCGCAACTGCCACTCCATGAGACCGAGGGTCAAGAGAAGCGGCCCGGCGGCCACGGCGATGGTGCCGGAGGTCTGGGCCCCATGCGTGCCGAAAGCGATGACGGCCGAGGTGAGCAGCCCACAGCCCACGCCGTAAAGCACGAATTTGAAGGCCTGGACTTTTGACGCTCGGGCGAACGTCGGGATCCGCCAGCGATGCGACGCAATGGGGCCAATGGCGAACACGACCACCAGCGCTGCGGAGCCAGCCACGCACCAGGCAGCGTCGCGGTACGAGATGACCCAAAGCGAGAGTGTGGAGCCGATGATCGCTGGTATCAGACAGAGGACCAGGATGTACTCTGCCTCGTGGAACACCAGGATGCTGCTCGCAGAGATGTAGAGACCCAGCGAGACGGTCACCAGAATGCAGGTCCGATTACCCCCGTAGAACGCGGCAACCACCAGTGAGATGGCCAGACATGACACCAGCGTGACGAGCATCGAACAGGCCGCGAGAAAAGCGTCGCTGCTCGTGTCCTTGCGGGCGCGCAGCGCCCAGCCCAGAGAGGAGAATCCTTGCGACACCCCCCACGAAGTGGTCAGACCAACCGGCAGAAGCCACCAATGAGCACCCAGGCCGTAGGCCAGGATTATGACCGAGAAGAAGACTGCCGGAATCGCGTAGAGGGCACCGCGCAGCAGATCCATTGGTCGACCCATCATTGGCATCTCGCGGTCCTCGACCGCGACGTCGAAATTCGGAATCGTGTCGTAGACGATCTCTGCTGCCGCGAAGACGTGGGGAAAGCCAAAACGATTCCTGGCGACGCGAGCGCTGAGGCCGAAGGTCTCGAGGCGCGCGGCGACCTCCAGGGGATCAACGGCTGAGGCACAGAAGCTCACCAGTCTCTCGTCGCTCATGACCCATTCCAGAAGACCTTCGACGTTGGGAACGGTCGCTTTCACCAACTTGGGACCGGGCTGCGGGATGGCTTCGGGCTTGCGGCGGTTCACCTGTCGAGGACCGCGTGACGAGCCGCCCGAGGGCTCCCTGGAATTGACGACGTTCATCATGCGGACTCCGCGACGCCGTCAACGTAGCGTCTCGCTGCGCCCAGCTCGTCGACGGTATCAGCCTCGACGAGCTGGCCAACGAAGCGTTCGACCAACTGACGCACGAACTGTTCGAGCAGTTGCTCGTCGGTCGACGCTTGGTGACGCTCCAAAACCGGCGCGCTCGACATGTCGCCGGTGACCTCTCGATAGAGATCGCTGAAGACGGCCAGGCTTTGCACCAGCGTGAAGCGCGAGAGGATCCGCTCGCGGGCGGCGCGACCCACGATATGACGAAGGCTGGCATCCTTCAACAAGATGAGGCAAGCCTCGGCCATTCGTTCGGGGTCCTGGGGCGGCACGATGATGCCCGCACCGCCGGTCGCTTCACGCACGCCGCCGACGTCGGTCGCTACCGTCGCCTTGCCCGCGGCCATGGCTTCGATCAGGGTGTAAGGGAAACCTTCCGAGATGCTGGTGAGCAACACGATGTGACCGGCGTGATAGCCCTCGAGCACCGACTCGACGTGACCCTCGAACGTGCAGGAGTCGCCCAGTTCGAGCGCGTCCGCAAGATGCAGACAAAGCTCTAAATACTCACGATTCTCCTTCGACGCGGTGCCGAAGATGCGAAGCCTCGCTTCGGGCAGTTCCTGACGCACTCGTGCGAAGGTGTGCAGGAGCGTTTCTATGTCCTTCAATGGATCGATTCGTCCGACGTAGACGAGTGTCGGCACGTCAGGTTCGGTCGTACTACGGATGAAGTTCGGTGCGTCCACGCCGTTGTAGATCGGACGTATCCGCGCGGGGTCGCAGCCGTTGGCTTCGAGCCACTGGCAGTTGTACTCGCTACCCGGTGCCAGCGCTGTGGCGACCTGATAGCCGGTCCAGGTGAGATGTTTGAAGAAGCGCAACATGATGTTGCGCACGGGGCGTGTATAAGTGGCGGCGTCAAAGGAAAGGTAGCGTTCGCGGAGATAGATGCCGTGCTCACTGATTACGAGCGGCGTACCGTGCGCCCAGTTGGCAGCGAGACCGGGTAGCACAGCCAATCCATTGGAGGTGGCGTGACAAAGATTGACCTTTGGGGGCGTCCTAAAGAGCGGTCGAAGTTGGCGTTCGATGAGATCCATCGCTAAGCACGCGTCAGTGATTGTCACCACGCGCCGGGCATTCGCCCAGGGTCGTTCCCGTGACTTGACCACCTTCATCGCTTCGAGCAATACGGCGAGTGACGTCGACGTCCGCAAGGTCCCGTCAATCGACTTTTCCTGCGACAGGTCAAAGAGTTTGTGCAGCGCATTTAGGAAATCCGATCCGCCCTCAGGGCTGACCAGCGATTCAAGAAGTAGTGTGAATGCGGCCTGCACTTCGGGTCGTGTGGCCGACTTCGCAACTACCGGAGGCTCGCCCCACAAGGCGATGGGATGGAGATCGATGACGTTCTCGGGAAGCTCCCAGGTCGGCTCCGTCCCCGAAATTGCGACGATCGGGTAGACGCTGAACTGGTGAGGTGCCATACCGCGCACGAGTTGGTCACACCAAACGCTGACTCCACCCGGATGATAAGGGTACGTGCCTTCGGTGAGCAGTGCCACGTGCAATATCTGTTGCTCGTTCACGGTCACAGCGGTATCCACGAAAGTCATCGGATTCAACGTAACTGAAGCATCCATTAACGCCTACCCACAACTTTGCCCCGCGAAGTGGGTTAAAACACGCGTGATTTACGGTCCGTAACCCTTGCATTATCAGCGGCATCGTTTGATTCAGCCAATCAGACGTGCCTCACTGCGGGCGGAATCCAGTGATAGAGGCCATTCGACGAGTGAGACCATTATTCCCTCGGATCGACCACCTCTATTTCGATCCAAAGGCAAGGGGAGACAGCCCATGTCTTAAGGGTTGTCGGCTACAGGCTGAGGACAATCTTGGGGTGGAGTAAAGCAACGCCGCTCCTTACTATTTCGAAGTAACTCGCCGACGAGGCTAACGACAAGCAGGAGTAGTGATGCGCCGAACGAAGTGGACGATGTTCAATGTTGCCGTAGTTGGCGCGCTGTTTGCGGGCGCAATGCTGCCCGCCCAGTTCCCGGCGGGAGCCGCGACTCCCTTGCAATTGAATCTGAAGGTTCTCCTCATCGGCAGCGGATCGACTGATCCAACCACAGCCGCATGGCAAACTGCACTCACCAGTGAAGGTGTCGCCTACACCGAGGTCACCGCCGCGGGTACTGCGGGCACCGAAACCTTGACGTTGCCGGCCCTCACTACAGGGACGATTGGCAACTTCAACGGTGTCGTGTTCGCCGACTCCCCGGCCAGCTTCGCCGCCAGCCAACTCACCTCCCTCTTCGCCTACGAGTCCACCTACGGCGTGCGTCAGATCGACGGTTACACCGCTCCCTACTACGGTCTCACCATCATCGCAGGAGGGGCTTTGGACGGGACGACCGCTCAGTTGACCCCCTCGGGTCTGACCGCCTTGCCGGAATTGGCCGGTCCGATCCCGTTTAGCACCGGATCCTACGGTTACACGGCGACGGTAAACGCGGGCGCTCCCTTCACCCCGTGGCTCGAAAACACGGCGGGACAGGTCCTCGCCGGGGTCTACCAACACCCCTCTACCGACCCCCAGTCCAACATTTCCGAGTTACAGATCGACTTCGATTACAACGCGAGTCTTTTGCAGTGGCAACTACTCGCCCCCGGTCTGATCAACTGGGTCACCCAGGATCTGCACCTGGGACTCAACCGCAACTTCGTTGAGATGGACATCGACGACACCTTCACGCCAGACAACGCGTGGAGCACAGCCGTGCACGACAACGACTACTCCGACGCCGGCTCGCTTCGCATGCAGCCCGCTGACGTCATGACGGCGGCCGATTGGTCCATTACCAACAGCTTCCGTATGGACCAGCTCTTCAACTTCGGCGGCAGCGACGAATACCAGGCGGGCGAATTGGGCTTGCCGAGCGACACGTTACCCGCAGGAAAATCCTCGATACCTGACCCGCTGCTTGCGGAGTTCCAGGCCACCGACCCGCTAACGAACAAGCCGTACGCGGACGACTTCGGCTGGCTCAGCCACACCTACGATACGCCCTACCTCGACGTGGGCTGCGCGACGCAGGACTACATCGAGGCCGAGCTCAACCAGAACACCAATGAAGCAGCCGCGCTGCCGGGAGCCACTCATGGCACCGGCGGCCTCGGGCTCACCGTGTCCACCAACACCTCGAACGCCTACGGCTACGAGAACCCCCAGGTCTTCGTGCCCGGCAACCACTCCGGCTTCGCCGACCTCGTCCCCGGCACGCCGGCGACGGTCGACCCGCCGGACCTCGACCAGGAGGACGTGACCACCGGGAGCCTGGCCGCCGGGACCTACGAGTACGCCGTGACCGACCAGTTCAACGCTTCCGACCCCGCCTCGATCGATCAGTCGCAAGCCTACGTAACCGCGCCCATAACTGTGCCCGCCAAGGGCGGCGTGTCGCTCGTTTGGCAGGCGATCTGTCACGCGGCCAACTACCTGATCTACCGCTCTCCGGTTTCGGGCGGCACCGCAAAAAGTTGGTCCTTGATCGGCAGCCTCGCTACCCCCGATTCAGCCATCCTGCCTGACAACAGCTCCGGCAATACGACGCCGGCCTCGACGACAACTGTCTCCAACAGCACCACCACGGCTGGTGAGGAGGAGCTCACCTTTAACGACACTGGTGCCCCAGGAACAGCCGAACCTTCAGGTTGGACGCCGCCCATCGTAGAGAACGCGAATGAAGTGGCGTGGGAGCAGAACCCCTACTTCATCCCGGCCCTCGAGGCCGTGGGCATCACCGCAGTGGGAGCGGACGCCTCCAAGGCCTACCCGACCA
>JBARBL010000013.1:0-3954 GCA_049793015.1 Acidimicrobiales bacterium
GTCGAGCACGCGCAGCGACCGCTCGACCTCGGCGGTGAAGTCGACGTGGCCCGGGGTGTCGATGATGTTGATGCGGTTGCCGTTCCAATAGCACGTGGTGGCGGCCGAGGTGTTGGTGATGCCGCGCTCCTGCTCCTGGACCATCCAGTCCATGGTCGCGGCGCCCTCGTGCACCTCGCCGATCTTGTAGTTCTTGCCGGTGTAGAAGAGGATGCGTTCGGTCGTGGTGGTCTTGCCCGCGTCGATGTGGGCCATGATGCCGATATTGCGAACTTTTTCGAGGGGGATCTCTCGTGCGGTCATGTCAAACTTTCTGTGCTTACCAGCGGTAGTGCGCGAAGGCCTTGTTGGACTCGGCCATCTTGGCCATGTCCTCGCGACGCTTCACCGCCGCACCCACGCCATTGCTGGCGTCGATGATCTCATTGGCCAGGCGCTCGGCCATGGTCTTCTCGCGACGCTTCTTGGCGAAGTCGGTGAGCCAGCGGATGGCCAGGGTCGTGGAGCGGCGGGGGCGAACCTCCATCGGGACCTGGTAGGTGGTGCCGCCGACGCGACGGCTCTTCACCTCGAGCTCGGGGCGCACGTTCTCGAGCGCGCGCTTCAGCGCCGCGACCGGATCGGCGCCGGTCTTCTGCTCGACCAGTTCCAAGGCCGTGTAGACGATGCGCTCGGCGATGGTGCGCTTGCCGCGCTCCAAGACCTTGTTGGTCACCTGGGTCACCAGGACGGATTTGTAGATCGGGTCGGGAACCAGTTCGCGACGCTCGGCGGGGCCCTTACGCGGCATCAGCTCTCCTTCTTGGCGCCGTAGCGGCTACGGGCCTGCTTGCGGTCGCGCACCCCGGAGGTGTCGAGCGCGCCGCGGATGATCTTGTAGCGAACCCCGGGAAGGTCCTTCACTCGCCCGCCACGCACCAGGACGATGGAGTGCTCCTGGAGGTTGTGGCCGACGCCGGGGATGTAGGCCGTGATCTCGACGCCCGAGGTGAGGCGCACGCGCGCCACTTTGCGCAGGGCCGAGTTGGGCTTCTTGGGGGTCACCGTGTGCACGCGCGTACAGACACCACGACGTTGCGGGGCCCCCTTCAGGGCCGGCGTCTTGGTCTTGGATACTTTGTCCTGTCGGCCTTTTCGGACCAACTGTGCAATTGTGGGCACGCGGAACCTCTCTGGTTGTACAACGTTCTGGGGACGCGCCGACTGCTACCGGCACGCGGACTTTCCATTCTACGACAAATCACGGTCAAACGGCAAGCCCGGCGCCGGTCGGGTGACCAGCGCCGCGGGCTCGACGTCAGATGGCCTGGTTGCCGATCTCGTCCTCGGGGTTGGCGAGGTCGTTTTCGGGCAACGCCGACTCGTCGTAGGTGGCCGTGCCGATGTTCTGGAAGGCCGACAGGTCGGCGCTGAAGGAGTCGTCGCCCGCGATCTCGCCCAGCAGGCTCGCCAGGTCCAGGTCGTCGTCGGAGACCTGCGCCCAGGCGGGCAGCAGCTCGGCGTCGGGCATGTCCAGGCGCAGTTCCTTCTTGTTGTAGTACTCGAGCCCCGAACCGGCCGGGATGAGCTTGCCGATGATGATGTTCTCCTTGAGCCCCACCAGGTGGTCGCGCTTGCCTTCGATGGCGGCCTCGGTGAGCACCCGGGTGGTCTCCTGGAAGGACGCGGCCGAGAGCCAGGAGTCCGTGGCCAGCGAGGCCTTGGTGATCCCCATCAGCTGGGCGCGGCCGTCGGCCGCCTCCTTGCCTTCGGCTTCCAGGCGGTCGTTGGTGTCGTTGAAGAGCTTGACGTCGACCATGGCGCCGGGCAACCACGGCGAATCGCCGTCGTCGACGATCTGCACGCGCCGGGTCATCTGTCGCACGATCAGCTCGATGTGCTTGTCGTGGATCGACACGCCCTGGTCGCGGTAGACGTTCTGCACCTCTTCGGTGAGGTACTGCTGGGTCTCGCGGGTGCCGCGGAACTTCATCATCAGCTTGGGGTCGAGCGGACCGTCGTGCAACGGCGTGCCGACCTCGACCTCCTGGCCGTCCTCGACGTGCAGGTGGCGCGCGATCGAGATCGACTCCTCCTGGAGCTCGCCGTCGTTGCCGACGACCGTGACCTTGCGCTCACGGCCGACCAGCTCGACGCGCACGACGCCCGTGAACTCCGCGACCTTCGCGGCGCCCTTGGGGGTGCGGGCCTCGAAGAGCTCCACCACGCGCGGCAGGCCGTGGGTGATGTCGCTCTCGGTCACGCCACCGGAGTGGAAGGTGCGCATGGTCAGCTGGGTGCCGGGCTCGCCGATGGACTGCGCGGCGATGACGCCGACGGCCTCGCCGAGCTCGACCAGCTTGTGGGTCGCCAGCGACAGGCCGTAGCAGGCCGCGCAGACGCCCTGGACCGCGTCGCAGGTGAGCGTGGTGCGCACGCGCACCCGCGTCACCGCGGCGTCGTCGCGCAGCCGATCGACGTCCTCGGCCATCAGCATGGTGCCGGCCTCGATGGTCGTTGCGTCGGACAAGGTCACGGGCTCAGAAAGCACACGCCCCCACAGCTTGGTCTCTAAGTGCGCGCGCTGGCCGCGGGTGTCCGCCGCCACGTGCTCGATCCATAGACCACGCGTGGTGCCGCAGTCGAACTCCTTGACGATCAGCTCCTGGGCCACGTCGACCAGTCGACGGGTCAGGTAGCCCGAGTCGGCCGTGCGCAGCGCGGTGTCGCCCAGGCCCTTGCGGGTGCCGTGGGTGGAGATGAAGTACTCGAGGACCGAGAGTCCCTCGCGGAAGGACGACTTGATCGGACGGGGGATCATCTCACCGCGCGGGTTGGACACCAGGCCCTTCATCGCGGCGATCTGGCGGATCTGCTGGCTGTTGCCTCGCGCGCCCGAGTCGACCATCATGCGGATGGGGTTGTCGAACTTCGCGTTCATGGCGCGGTCGGTGGCGTCACCGACCTCCTTGTTGGCGTTGGTCCAGATCTCGATCTCCTGCTGTCGGCGCTCGTCGTCGACGATGACCCCGCGGCGGTAGTTCGTCTCGACCTTGGCGGCCTGCTCCTCGTACTGGTTGAGGATCGCGGCCTTCTCCGAGGTGGTGACGACGTCGTCGATGGAGATGGTCAGGCCCGACTTGGTCGCGTAACGGAAGCCCAGCGACTTGATGGCGTCGAGCGACTCGGCGACCTCCTGGCGGCCGAAGCTGCCCGAGATCTCCTCGACGATGACGCCAATGGGCATGGCGTTCTTGCCGATCAGCTCGTTGACGTAGCGGAAACCGAAGGGCAGCGCCTCGTTGAAGAAGACGCGACCGGGCGTGGTGAGCAGCGAACGGCTCGCGCCCTTCACCTCGATGCCGGCGCCTTCCAATCGGGTGTCCAGCGACGAACCTTCGAGGGGTCGGATCTCGATCGGCGTGCGCAACCCGATCATCTTGTCGCCCAGCGCGTTCTCCACCTCGTAGACGTGGCGGAAGACCCGCGGGTGCTCCAGCTCCTCGTCGGCCGGCAGGGTCAGGTAGTAGGCCCCGAAGACCATGTCCTGCGCCGGCTCGGTGATGGGGCGACCGGTGGCGGGGGTGAAGATGTTGTTGGTCGAGAGCATGAGGATCCGGGCCTCGGCCTGCGCCTCCGCGGAGAGCGGCACGTGCACGGCCATCTGGTCGCCGTCGAAGTCCGCGTTGAAAGCCTTGCACACCAGCGGGTGGATCTGGATGGCCTTGCCGTCGACCAGGACCGGCTCGAAGGCTTGGATCCCCAATCGGTGCAGGGTCGGCGCGCGGTTGAGCAGCACGGGGTGCTCGCGGATGACCTCTTCGAGCACGTCCCACACGATGGTCTTACGACGCTCCACCATGCGCTTGGCGCTCTTGATGTTCTGGGCCATCTGGGTCTCGATCAGCCGCTTCATAACGAAGGGCTTGAAGAGCTCGAGCGCCATCATCTTGGGCAGGCCGCACTGGTGCAGCT
>JBARBL010000014.1:0-12655 GCA_049793015.1 Acidimicrobiales bacterium
GCTCCGCCGCGCCCAAGGGCGTCGTGCGAGCGGGAGGCGGACGCCGCCGCGTCGAGGCCGAGCCGGTCGAGGTCGAGGAGATCATCGAGGAGACGACCGTCGACGTGTCGCCAGCCGACCTGCTCGCCGCGAGCGCGGAGGTCGAGGCCCGACTGAGCGTCGAAGAGGAGATCGAACGCCGCACCGACAAGGACCACGTGGACGCCCCTCACTTTCGAAAGGACGCGGAGTAACCATGTTGATGCCTCGCAAAGTTAAGCACCGCAAGCAGCACCGCGGGCGCATGGCCGGCAAGGCCAAGGGCGGGGTGGACCTGTCCTTCGGCGACTTCGGGATCCAGGCCCTCGAGGCCGGCTGGATCACCGCGCGCCAGATCGAGGCGGCCCGTATCGCGATGACCCGTCACGTCAAGCGCGGCGGCAAAGTGTGGATCCGCATCTTCCCCGACAAGCCGGTGACCCAGAAGCCCGCGGAGACGCGCATGGGTTCGGGCAAGGGCAACCCGGAGTTCTGGGTCGCCGTCGTCAAGCCCGGCCGCATCATGTTCGAACTCGGTGGCGTCGACGAGACGCTGGCGCGCGCCGCCATGGAGCGGGCCATCCAGAAGCTGCCCATCAAGGCCAAGTTCGTCATCCGTCCGGGCACCCACGGCACACCGGAGGTGGTCGTCTAATGGCTAAGACCAGAGAACACGTCGCGGAACTTCGCCTGCTCGGCGACCGAGAGATGTTGGAGCGCCTGAGCGAGGCTCGGCGCGAGCTGTTCAACCTGCGTTTCCAGTTGGCCACCGGCCAGCTTGACAACTCGTCGCGCCTGGGTGCGGTACGTCGCGACATCGCGCGCCTCGCCACCTTCCTGCGCGAGCGTGAGATCGCGGCCGCGGAAGCCGCCGAAGAAGGTGAGCAGTCATGAGTGACGCAACGAACGACGTGAGTCGCGAGAATCCCCGCAAGGTCCGCGAGGGCATCGTGGTCTCGGACAAGATGAACTCGACCCTGGTGGTGGCCGTCAACGAGCGGGTCAGCCACCCCCGTTACGGCAAGACCGTCCAGCGCACCAAGAAGCTCTACGTCCACGACGAGAAGAACGAGGCCAAGGTCGGCGACGTGGTGCGCGTCCAGGAGACCCGTCCGCTCTCGAAGCTCAAGCGCTGGCGCCTGACCGAGATCGTGGAGCGTGCCCGATGATCCAGCAGGAATCGCGGCTCAAGGTGGCCGACAACAGCGGGGCCAAGGAAGTGCTGTGCATCCGCGTGCTGGGCGGCTCGCGCCGCCGCTACGCCTCGATCGGCGACGTCTTCATCGCCACCGTCAAGGACGCCATCCCCGGCGCCGCGGTGAAGAAGGGCGACGTGGTGCGCTGCGTCGTCGTGCGCACGGCCAAGGAGAAGCGTCGTCCCGACGGTTCCTACATCAAGTTCGACGAGAACGCCGCGGTGCTGATCAATGACCAGCTCCAGCCGCGCGGCACCCGCATCTTCGGGCCCGTCGGACGTGAACTGCGCGACAAGAAGTTCATGCGCATTATTTCGCTCGCACCGGAGGTGCTGTAATGAAGATTCGTAAAGGTGACGATGTGCTCGTGCTCGCGGGCAAGTACCGCGGCGAGCGCGCCGAGGTGATCGAGGCCCTGCCGTCGCGCCAGAAGGTGATCCTCAACGGGCTCAACGTGTCCAAGCGCGCCACCAAGCAGCAGGGCGCCACCATGCAGGCCGGCATCATCGACAAGTTCATGCCGCTGCACGTGTCCAACGTGGCGCTGTGGTGCTCGGGCCACAAGGGGCCCGCCAAGGTGGGCCTCAAGGACGTCGACGGCACCAAGGTGCGCGTCTGCCGCAAGTGCGGGGCGACGCTATGAGTACCGCGACCCGTCCGCGCCTCAAGGTCCGTTACGACCAGGAGATCCGCCAGGCCCTCAAGGAGGAGCTCGGCCTCGACAACATCATGCAGGTGCCGCGCCTGTCCAAGATCGTGCTCAACTCGGGCGTGGGTCGCGCCACCCAGCAGGTCTCCCTGCTCGAGGGCGCCCAGCGCGACCTCGAGATGATCACCGGCCAGAAGCCCATCGTCACGCGGGCCAAGAAGTCCATCGCCAGCTTCAAGCTGCGCGAGGAGCAGGCCATCGGCACCAAGGTCACCCTGCGTGGCGATCGCGCCTGGGAGTTCTTCGACCGTCTCCTGAGTCTGGCCATCCCGCGCATCCGCGACTTCCGCGGGCTGTCGCCGCACAGCTTCGACGGCCACGGCAACTACACCTTTGGCATCAACGACCAGTTGATCTTCCCCGAGATCGACTACGACAAGATCGACGCGCCGCGTGGTTTCGACATCACCATCGTCACCACGGCCGCGAACGACGAGCAGGGACGCGCGTTCTTGCGCGCCTACGGCTTCCCCTTCAAGCAGGAGAATCGATAGTTATGGCGAAGAAAGCTCTTCGAATCAAGCAGCAGAAGACCCCGAAGTTCTCCACGCGTGCCTACACGCGCTGCGAGCGCTGCGGTCGACCGCGCTCGGTGTACCGCAAGTTCGGGCTCTGTCGCATCTGCCTGCGTGTGATGGTGCACGCGGGCGAGGTGCCGGGCGTGACCAAGGCGAGTTGGTAGATCATGACCATGACCGACCCCATCGCCGACATGCTCACGCGGATCCGCAACGCCAACGCCGCCATGTTCGACAGCGTCAAGATGCCCAGCTCCAAGCTCAAGGAGAGCCTGGCCAAGGTCCTCGAGAAGGAGGGCTTCATCGCCAGCTACACCGTGACCAAGGTCGACGGCAAGCCCGCGCCGACGCTCGAGATCAACCTGAAGTACTCCGAGGACCGCAAGAAGACCATCGTGGGGATCAAGCGCGTCTCCAAGCCCGGCCTGCGCATCTACAAGAAGTCCGACCAGATGCCCAAGGTCCTGGGTGGCGTCGGCGTCGCCGTCGTCTCCACGAGCCACGGGCTCATGACCGACCGCGAGGCCCGCAAGGCCAAGCTCGGCGGCGAGGTGCTGTGTTATGTCTGGTAACCGTGACCGAATCATGGAGGTAGCCAATGTCGCGCATCGGTCGTAACCCCATCACCGTGCCCTCGACGGTCAGCGTCGACGTGGCCGACAACGTCGTGACGGTCAAGGGACCCAACGGCACCATGCACCGCAACCTGCCCGACGGCATCACGCTGACCCGCGAGGGTGACGTGATCAACGTCGAGCGGGTCAACGACGAGACGATGTACCGCTCGCTGCACGGGCTCACGCGCACGCTGGTGTCCAACATGGTCACCGGCGTGACCGACGGCTGGAGCAAGGAGCTCGAGATCATCGGGGTCGGCTACCGCGCCGCCGCCGGCGCTCCGGGCGTCCTCGACCTGGCGCTCGGCTTCTCGCACCCGGTGAAGTTCACCGCCCCCGACGGCATCACCTTCGAGGTGCCCGCGCCGACGCGCGTCATCATCAAGGGGGCCGACAAGGAAGTCGTCGGCCAGGTCGCCGCGACGATCCGCAAGCTACGTAAGCCCGAGCCCTACAAGGGTAAGGGCGTGCGCTACCTCGGTGAACGAGTGGCGCGCAAGGCAGGAAAGGCTGCGAAGTAATGGCACGCACCACCCACGAACTACACGTGCGCCGTCACAAGCGCATCCGCCGGCGACTCTCGGGCACGCCCGAGCGTCCTCGCGTCGCGGTGAGCCGCAGCAACAAGCACATCTCGGCGCAGATCATCGACGACGTCAACGGCCGCACCCTGGCCGCCGCCTCGTCGGTCGAACCCTCGCTCAAGGGCACCAGCGGCGGCAACGTCGAGGGAGCCAAGGCCGTGGCCAACCTGCTCGCGCAGCGCGCCCAGGCCGCCAGCATCACCAAGGTCGTCTTCGACCGCGGTGGATTCGATTATCACGGCCGCGTGGCGGCCTTTGCGGACACCTTGCGTGCCGCCGGACTGGAGTTTTGATGGCTGATCTAGAGCAGTACGAAGAGCGGACCATCAAGGTCAACCGCGTGTCCAAGGTCGTGAAGGGTGGGCGTCGCTTCTCCTTCACCGCCCTCATGGTCATCGGTGACGGCAACGGCAAGGTCGGCTTGGGTTACGGCAAGGCCAAGGAGGCCGGACTCGCGGTGCAGAAGGGCATCGAGGAGGCTCGCAAGAACCTCTTCGACGTGCCCTTAGCGGGCACCACCATCATCTACCCCGTGCTCGGCGCCTCCGGGGCCGGACGCGTGCTGATGAAGCCCGCCGCTCCGGGCACCGGCGTCATCGCCGGCGGGGCCGCGCGCGCCATCCTCGAGATGGCTGGCGTCAAGGACATCATCGCCAAGTCCCTGGGTTCGTCCAACGGCATCAACGTGGCCCACGCCACCATCGAAGGCCTCAAGCAGTTGCGCCGCCCCGAGGAGATCGCCTCGCTGCGCGACCAGCCGGCCGACCACGTCATTCCTTCGGGCACCCTGCGGGCCTACCGCGAGCGCCAGCGCGAGGGCGACCTCTTCAAGACGGAAGGCTGACCATGGCTCAGTTGAAAGTTACCCAGACCCGCTCGGCCATCGCGACCAAGCCCAAGCACCGCGCCAACCTGCGCGCGTTGGGGCTGCGCGGGATCGGCCAGTCCAACGTGCTGCCCGACCGCCCCGAAATCAGGGGAATGATTGCTCGCGTGCCCCACCTGATCAAAGTAGAAGAGGTCAACTGATGAAGCTGCACGATCTCAAATCGCCCGAAGGCTCCACGCACCGAAAGAGGATCGTCGGACGCGGCATCGCCGGCAAGGGCGGCAAGACGGCCGGCCGCGGCACCAAGGGCCAGAAGGCCCGCCGCCAGATCCCCCACGGCTTCGAGGGCGGCCAGCTGCCCCTGCTGCAGCGCATCCCGAAGCTGAAGGGCTTCACCAACCCGTTCCGCGTCGAGTACACGCCGGTCAACCTCGACGCGCTGGTGACCCTCGACGTCACCGACGTGACCTTAGAGGTGCTCGTCGACCGCGGCCTCGCGGGCAAGAAGGACCTGGTGAAGATCCTCGGACGCGGGACCCTCAACAAGAAACTGAACGTATCGGCCCACGGTTTCTCGGCGTCGGCCAAGGCCGCCATCGAGGCCGCCGGCGGCACGACGACGGAGCTCGCCAAGCCCTTCGCCGTGCGTCCACCTGCGTCGGGCAACCAGCACCAGAACCGCTAAGGCAGAACCGTGTTCAAGCGTCTCGCCAACATCTTTCGTGTACCGGACCTTCGCAACAAGGTCCTGTTCACCGTTGGCATCATCTGCCTCTACCAGTTAGGGGCCAACCTGCCCATCCCCGGCGTGAGCTGGGCGCAGGTGCGCTTGCTGCAGTCCAAGGCCGGGGCCAGTGGCGCGCTCGGGTTCCTCAACCTCTTCTCCGGTGGGGCCTTGACCCGCCTGGCCGTCTTCGGACTGGGCATCATGCCCTACATCACCAGCACCATCGTCATCCAGTTGCTGACGACCGTCATCCCCAAGCTCACCGAATGGCGCGACCAGGGCGCGGTCGGCCAGAAGAAGATCACCCAGACCACCCGTTACCTGACCATCGGCCTGGCGCTGCTGCAGTCGACGGGCCTCATCTACGCCTTCCACGGCCACGACGAGGCGCTGCTCGGCTTCAACATCAACCTGATCCCCAAGTTCAGCCTCAGCCTGGGCCTCTTCATGGTGCTCATCATGACCGCCGGCACGGCCTTCGTCATGTGGCTGGCCGAGCTCATAACCCAGCGCGGCATCGGTCAGGGCATGAGCCTGCTCATCTTCGCCAACGTCGTCTCCAGCCTGCCCTCGGGCGGTCGCGCGGTGTGGGACGAGGGCGGGCCCTTCAAGTTCCTCATCATCCTCGTCATCTCCCTGGTGCTGCTGGTGCTCATCGTCTACGTCGACCAGGGCCAGCGCCGCATACCGGTCACCTTCGCGCGACGCGTGGTGGGGCGCAAGGAGATGGGCGGCAACTCCACCTACATCCCCTTGAAGGTCAACCAGTCCGGCGTTATCCCGATCATCTTCGCGTCGTCGGTGCTCTACATCCCGATCCTTATGTCCAACGTCGTGCCCTGGGCCAGTTTCCAGAACTTCGTGAACAACTCGCTGCACCCGACGAGCTTCTTCTACATCGTCGCGGACTTCGTGCTCATCTTCGCCTTCACCTTCTTCTACGTCTACATCGCCTTCGAGCCCCACCAGCAGGCCGAGATGCTGCGCCAGCAGGGCGGCTTCATCCCCGGCATCCGCCCGGGCATGCCCACCGAGAAGTACTTCGCTCGCACCTTGAGCCGCATCACCGTGGTCGGCGCCACGTTCCTCGCGTCGGTGGCCGTGGTGCCGAGCATCCTGATGGCGCTGTGGAACATCAACAAGTTCCCGTACTACGGCACCACCCTGCTCATCGCGGTCGGCGTGTCCTTGCAGACCATGCAGCAGATCGACAGCCAGCTCATGATGCGCAACTACGAAGGCTTCCTGAAGAAATAGCGATGCCCAAACGTCTGAATCTCATCATCTTGGGAAAACAGGGCGCCGGCAAGGGAACGCAGTGCAAGCGCCTCTCGGCCCGCTACAACATCCCGCATGTCTCGACCGGTGACATTCTGCGCGCGGCCATCCAGGCCGACTCCGAGCTGGGCCGATCGGTCTCGGCCATCCTCGACGCCGGCGCGCTGGTCTCGGACGACCTGGTGATCAAGCTCATCGAGGACCGCTTCGAGCAGCCCGACGCCCAGGAAGGCGCGCTGCTCGACGGGTTCCCCCGGACCATTACGCAGGCCGAGGCCTTGGAGGACCTGCTGGGGGAGGACGGCATCAAGTTGTGCATCGACCTCGACGTGCCCACCGAGCTCGCCACCGAGCGCCTGGCCATGCGCCGGGTCTGCCAGGAGTGCGGGTCGATCTACAGCGAGAACGACGTCGAGGCTATCTCGGGGACCTGCTCGAAGTGCGGCGGCGACGTCATCCACCGCACCGACGACTATCCCGACGCGATCCGCCAGCGCCTGGCGGCCTACGAACGCGACACCGCACCCCTGCTCGACTTCTATGATTCGCGCGGCCTGCTCGTCACGGTCGACGGCAACCAGAGCCCCGACGACGTCACGGTCGCTATCCAGTCGGTGATCAGCATCCGAGGCCTCGCGTGAGGCGTTCGAACGACGAACTGAACAAGATGCGCCGGGCCGGCAAGGTGGTGGCCGAGATGCACGAGGCCACGCGCGCGGCCATCCGACCGGGCGTCACCACCCTGGAGCTCAACGAGGTGGCCGCCGAGGTGCTGGCCAAGCGCGGGGCGCGCTCTAACTTCCTCAACTACCACGGCTTTCCCGCGGTGATCTGCACCAGCCCTAACGACATGATCGTGCACGGCATCCCGGGTGCGTACCGCCTGAAGGAGGGTGACATCATCTCGGTGGACTGCGGGGCCATCATCGAGGGCTACCATGGCGACGCCGCCTACACCGCGGGTGTTGGCGCGGTGAGCGAGACTGCGCAGCGGCTGATGGACGTCACCGAACGTTCCCTGTGGGCGGGGATCGACCAGTTGGTGATCGGCAATCGCCTCAACGAGGTCGGCCGCGCGGTGCAGAAGGTTGCCGAGGCGGCCGGGTACTCGGTGGTGCGCGAGTACGTGGGCCACGCCATCGGCACCGAGATGCACGAGACGCCCCAGGTGCCCAACTACTGGCCCGGGACTCCCGGTCCTACGCTCAAGGAGGGCATGGTCTTCGCCATCGAGCCGATGGTCAACGTCGGCTCCTACGACACCTACGTGCTCGACGACGGCTGGGGCGTGATGACGAGCGACGGCAAGCTGTCGGCCCATTTCGAGCACACCATCGCGGTCACCGACGACGGCCCCGAAGTCTTCACCACCGCTTAGCGGTCGCTTGGCCCTTCGGGCCTAGGTCTCGGGGTGCGCGCGGTCGTGCTGGCGCTGGGCGAACAGCGCGGCTTCGGTGCGGCGCTGGAAGCCGAGCTTGGCCAGGAGATTGGACACGTAGTTCTTCACGGTCTTCTCGGCCAGGAACATCTCGTTGGCGATCTCGCGATTGCTCAGGCCCTCGCTCAGCAGCTCGAGGATTCGGCTCTCCTGGGCACTGAGGCTCTCGAGGCGGATGTCCTCGGCGATCTGGCGGCGTAGGCGTTCCCGCGAGCGCTCGATCTGTTCCGTGGTGAGCAGCATCTCGCCGTTGGCGACGCGTCGGATAGCGCTCACGAGGTCGTCTCCGCGTACGTTCTTCAAGACGTAGCCCTTGGCACCCGCCAGCACCGAGGCGTTGATGGCCTCGTTGTCGGGGAACGAGGTCAGCATGAGACAGCCGAGGTCCGGTCGGCGCTCGAGCAGCGTACGGCACAGGTCGACGCCGCTGCCGTCGGGCAAGCGCACGTCGAGCACCGCGACGTCCACTCCGGCGAGGTCAAGGGCCAGCGCCGCGTCGAGCGTTCCGGCCTGGGCCACGACCTGTAGGTCGCCGTGGGACTCGAGCAGTTCGCTTAGGCCGCGACGCACGATCTCGTGGTCGTCGACGAGCAGCAGGCCGATCATGACGTGGTTAGAGCTTCGCGGTCCATCGCACCATTGTGCCACGGCCCACGACCGAGTCGATGATGCAGTCCCCGCCCAGCTCGCGGGCCCGCGCGGTGAGGTTGCGCAGGCCGCGACCGGGGCCGACCGGGTTGGTAAAGCCGATGCCATTGTCGCTGACCTCGACCACGATCAGGGGCTCGACCGAGTCGACGCCGACGTCGACGCTCACCGCGCTGGCGCGCGAATGGCGCACGATGTTCGACAGTATCTCGCGCAGCGCGTGCACCGTGTGGCGCGTGCAAGCACTGCTGGCCATGTCGTCGACCACGGGATCGACCCGTAGTTCGACCTTGAGGTTGAGCCGGGCGCCTACTTCGTCGGTCAGCATCGTCAGGCGACTCACGAGCGTGGCGCCGTCGAATTCGTTCTGGTCGATCTCGAAGATGGTGGTGCGAATTTCGCGGATCGTCGTGTCGAGCTCGTTGATGCAGTTGTTGATGCGGTCCTTCGCGGTGTCGTCGTTGGGCGTCGACAGCGCCAACTGCAGCGAGAGGCCCACACCGAACAGTCGTTGGATCACGGTGTCGTGTAGGTCGCGCGCCAGGCGTTCTCGCTCCTGACCGAGGGTGAACTCGCGCAGGTGCGTGCGCAAGGTCACCTGGTCGATCACCAGGCCGGCCGCCCGGCCAAAGGATTCGACGAGTTGCTCGTCCTCTTCGCTGAAGGGCTCGCCGTCCAGGCGGTCGGTGAGGTAGAGGTTGCCGTAGATGTGGCCGTTGCCGGTCTTGACCGGCACGCCGAGGAAGTGGTCCATCGACGGATGGTGGGCCGGGAAGCCCACCGATCGCTCGTGCTTGGCGATGTGCTCGACGCGCAGCGACTCGGGGTGGCGAATGAGCTCGCCCAGCAGGCCCCGGCCCCGAGGGAGCTCGCCGATCGAGGCGCGCGTCTGCTCGTCCATGCCGAAGGTGATGAACTGCGAGAGGGTCTCGCCGTCGCTGGTGACGACCCCGAGCGCGCCGTAGCGCGCACCGACCAGCTGGGCGGCCGCCTCGATGATGACCTGAAGCAGGTCGTGCAGGTCGGCGTCGGTCTCGATGAGCAGCATGGCGTCGATAAGGGCGTGGAGTCGACGCGGGTCGTTGACTCGGTGAAATGCCACGTTGACCAGTCTCTCATAGTCAGAGACCGTGATGTCGGGTGTCAGCCGAGCCTCTCGCCGACGAGTACCGACATCGGCAGCGAGATCAGCGTGGCGCCGCGCTTGGCGGCGTCGTGCAGCGCCTCAGGAAGATTGGTCAGATCTTGGGCGGTGCTCGCGAGACCCGAGGCCATGACCGACCAGGTCGCGCCGTCGGGTTCGAGACCGTCTATCTGCACCGAAAGTACGTCGCCATTTCGGGCCGCGACGATCACCGCGGCCTCCGAGCTGGCGACCATCAGGTGGGTGTCGTCTAGCACGGCGATGCGCACGGGCAGCGCCGCGGGCAGGCAGCGCACCGAGATGACCACCCGGGCGAAGCTCGTTTGGGTGAGCAAATCGATGCAGGCGTCGCGAGATAGGTCCGTGCGCACCTCGGAATGCACCTCATCGATCACCAATCCAGCATGAACCCTGATCCCGAACGTGAGATAGAGGCGGGAGTCACATTATGATGGGAGCAGACCTTTTTGTCGGAGCCCGGCCGGTTGCGCGGGCCCAGTTTTGCGTTTTCTAAGAAATTCGGTAGAATGGTCAGCCGACCTTTTCGAAGCCGAAGGGGTCCATCCGTGGAGGAGTCGTTGCTCCACCACGTCGTTGTGCAGTAATAAGGAGAGAGAACCTGAGCAAGCCAAAGGAAGACGCGTTCACCGTCGAGGGAACCGTCGTCGAGCCACTACCCAACGCCATGTTTCGCGTCGAGCTGGAGAACGGTTACACCGTCCTCGCTCACAGTTCGGGCAAGATGCGCATGCACCGCATTCGAATCCTTCCCGGCGACAAGGTGCAGGTGGAGATCACGCCCTACGACATGACCCGCGGTCGCATCACCTACCGCTACAAATAACTCAAGTTCTACCAAGGTCGAGAAAGCAGAAACATGAAGGTCCGCGCGAGCGTAAAACCAATCTGTGAGAAGTGCAAGGTCATTAGACGGGCCGGGACGGTCCGCGTCATCTGTGGCGGCAATCCGCGACACAAGCAGCGTCAGGGCTAAGGAGAAACAACATGGCCCGTATTGCTGGCGTCGACATACCGCGCGACAAGCGCACCGTGATCGCGCTCACCTACATCTTCGGCGTGGGCACGACCATCGCCCAGCAGATCTGCGCCGCGACGGGCGTGGATGAGTCCATCCGCGTCAAGGACCTCTCCGAGGCCGACGTCAACAAGCTTCGCGCCTACATCGACCAGAACGTCACCGTCGAGGGTGACCTGCGTCGCGACGTGGCCCAGGACATCAAGCGCAAGATGGAGATCAACTGCCTGCAGGGGATCCGTCATCGCAAGGGACTGCCCGTTCGCGGACAGCGCACCCGCACCAACGCACGCACCCGCAAGGGTCCCAAGCGCACCGTCGCCGGCAAGAAGAAGGTTACGAAGTAATGGCTAAGCCAACCACGGTCCGCAAGGGCCGTCGCAAGGAACGCAAGAACGTCGCCTTCGGCGTCGCGCACATCAAGAGTTCCTTCAACAACACCATCGTGTCCATCACCGACCCCGAGGGCAACGTGCTCGCGTGGGCCTCGTCGGGCAACGTGGGCTTCAAGGGCTCGCGCAAGTCGACGCCGTTCGCCGCCCAGTTGGCGGCCGAGAAGTGCGCGCGCGCCGCGATGGAGCACGGCGTGAAGAAGGTCGACGTGTTGGTCCGCGGTCCCGGCTCCGGACGCGAGACCGCCATTCGCTCGCTCGCCGCGGCGGGCATCGAGGTCGTCGCGATCAAGGACGTCACCCCGTTACCCCACAACGGCTGTCGCCCCAAGAAGCGTCGTCGAGGCTAAGGAAGATCATGGCTCGTTATACCGGTCCCGTGTGCCGACTCTGTCGACGTGAGCGCACGAAGTTGTACCTAAAGGGTGAGCGCTGCTTCACCATGAAGTGCCCCGTCGCCGAGAACTCCGATCGCCAGACCCGCGCCTTCCCGCCGGGCATGCACGGCCGCGACCGCCAGCGCCAGGGCTCGGAGTACCTGACCCAGCTGCGCGAGAAGCAGAAGGCCCGCCGCATCTACGGCCTGCTGGAGAAGCAGTTCCGCAACCTCTACGAAGAGGCCAACCGCCGCCCGGGCATCACCGGCACCAACCTGCTGCAGTTCCTGGAACTGCGCCTCGACAACGTCGCCTACCGCGCCGGCTGGGGCGCCAGCCGGGCTCAGGCCCGTCAGTTCGTGCGCCACGGCCACGTCAGCATCAACGGCAAGCGCGTGACCATCCCCTCGTACCGCGTGCGCCCCGGTGAAGTGGTGGCGCTCAAGAACGTGACCCGCGAGAACTTCAACGTCAAGCGCAACCTCGACATACTGGACCGTTCGGTCCCGGGCTGGCTCGAGACCGCCGAGAACGGATTTTCGGTCACCGTGCGCGTGGTTCCCCAGCGCGAACAGATCGACGAATCGATCAAAGAGCAGCTCATCGTCGAGCTGTACTCCAAGTAATCCCACGCATCTAAGACTTAAGGAGTCCCCATGCTGATTATCCAACGACCAAGCATCGAAGCCCTCGGCGAAGAGCTCAACAACCGCCAGTCCTTCGGCATCGGACCGCTCGACCCCGGCTTCGGGCACACGCTGGGCAACTCGCTGCGGCGCACCCTGCTCTCCTCGATCCCAGGCGCGGCCGCCACGCGCGTCAAGTTCGACGCCGTGCTGCACGAGTTCGGCGTCATCGAAGGGGTGAAGGAGGACGTCCAGGACATCTGCCTCAACCTAAAGGACCTCCTGCTCATCGTGCACTCCGACGAGCCCGTGACGCTGCGCCTCGACAAGCGCACCGAGGGTCCCGTCATGGCGTCGGACCTCTCGACGACCGCCGACGTGGAGATCTTGAACCCCGACCTGCACCTGGCCTACCTGACCAACCCGCGCAGCGCGCTCAGCTTCGAGCTGACCGTGGAGCGCGGCAAGGGCTACGTCGGGGCCGAGGGCAACAAGGGTTCCTCGACCATCGGCGTCAT
>JBARBL010000015.1:0-35387 GCA_049793015.1 Acidimicrobiales bacterium
GGGTCGGCGAGGAAGATGATCCGGTCGTAAATTTCGTCGTCCATCAGTGTTGCTCCAAGGTCTGCTGGGCCATTCGGGCCAGCAGCGTGATGTGGGCCGGATATTCAGTGACGCTACCCAGGTCTCCTGCCGTAGCCCCCGCGCTGTACCTCGCGAAGACCCCTTGCATGATGCAGGCTAACTTCCAGTAGCCGAAAGAACAATAATAGGCGATGTTGCTGACGTCGAGGTTCGACTGCGACGCATACGACTCGAGCACCTGATGACGGGTGGCGAAGCCCGGGGCCGTCGTGGGTGCAGAACCGAGCAGTGCGGCCATTTCATCTTTGGGCTCGGCCCAGTAGTCGAGCAGCACGCCGAGGTCGGCCATCGGGTCGCCGAGCGTGCAGATCTCCCAGTCGAGGATGGCCTTCACGTTTCCGTCGTCGTCCAGCACGGTGTTGTCGAGGCGGTAGTCGCCGTGCACCACGCTCACGCGTTGTTGGGAGGGTATCGACGCGGCCAACTGATCACCGACCTTCTCGATGAGGCCGCCGTGCTCGACACCTTCGACCTGCATCTGGTCGTACTGGGAGCGCCAACGCTTCAGTTGGCGCTCGATGTAGCCGTCGTGACGCGCCAGGTCGCCCAAGCCGGCCTCGTCGACGTCCACGTCATGCAATCGGGCCAAGGTGGTGGCCAGGTTGGCCCCGATCCGGCCCCGGGTCGCCACGTCGAAGGCCGCCGCGGACTCGGTTTCGTTGCGCACGATGGCGCCCTCGACGAACTCCATGACGTAGAAGGGCTGGTCGTTCACCTCCGCGTCGGTGCACAGGCCCAGTGGTCGGGGGACCGGAATGCCGAGCGGGTAGAGGGCCGAGATGATCGTGTGCTCGCGCACCATGTCGTGCGCCGTCGCCAGTACGTGGCTGGTTGGAGGGCGCCGCAACGCGAAATGTGATCCTTCGGCGTCGCTCACGCGGAAGGTCAGGTTGGAGCGTCCGCCCGCAACGAGATCGAACGACAGCGGCGCGACGGCCTCGACGTGATCGACCATCCACGTCGTCACGTTGCCCTGGTTTATCCCCACCACGCTCTTCATCTGGAGGAGATTAACAGCGATGCGTCGCCTCATCGGTCACCAAAACGCACCATTAGGCTGACGCCATGAGCGACGTCACGGATGCCACCTTCGGTACTGCAGTAATGGAACGATCGATGACGGTGCCCGTCGTCGTCGACCTCTGGGCCTCGTGGTGCCAGCCCTGCAAAACACTGGGTCCCATCCTCGAAAAGGTCATCAGTGAGACGGCCGGTGCCGTGGAACTGGCCAAGGTGGACGTGGACGCCAATCCCACCATCGCCCAGGCCTTCGGCGCGCAGTCCATCCCGGCCGTCTTCGCCGTCTCTCAGGGAAAGATCGTTGACACCTTCGTCGGCGCCGTCCCCGAGCCGGTGGTGCGCGACTTCATCGAGAAGCTCGCTCCCGGGTCGACCCTGGTGGACAAGCTGGTCGACCAGGGCGACGAGACGTCATTGCGCGAAGCGCTAGCGCTAGACGCCTCCAACGTTGACGCCGCCGTGGCGCTCGGCGAACTCTTGCGCACCAGTGGCCGACTCGATGAGGCCGTCACGGTGCTGACGCCGTTCGAGCACACGCTGGGGGCCAAGACCGTGCTCGCCCGCGTGCACCTCCAGCAGAGCGGCGTGAACTTAGGGGGCGACCTGGATCTGACGCTCGAGCATTTGCTCGAGCAGGCGAAGACTGACGAGCCGGCGAGGGCCAGCCTCTTGGAGATGCTCGACGCGTTGGGACCGGAGGATCCGCGGTACGTCACCTTCCGACGCCGCTTAGCGAACTTCATCTACTAGATGATTTATCGGCCGGCGTCGCGGCTCCTTCTGTCGATGGGCGAGACGACGTACGACGTCACCAACCGGGCCCTCATCATGGGGATCCTCAACCGCACGAGGGACTCCTTCTACGAACCGGCCGCCACCTACGACCTCGACCAGCTCTTCGCTCGCGCCGAGCAGTTGGCGGCCGAGGGCGCTGACCTACTTGACGTGGGCGGGGTGAAGGCCGGTCCCGGCGACGAGGTGAGCGAGGCCGAGGAGCTCGACCGGGTGGTCGTCGTTGTGAGGGAGCTGCACGCCCGCTTCGACCTTCCCATCAGCATCGACACGTGGCGCGCGTCGGTCGCCTCGGCCTGCTTCGATGAGGGCGCCTGCGTTGGCAACGACATCAGCGGCTTCGCCGATCCCGACTACTTGAAGGTTGCCGCGGCGGCCGGGGCCACGGTGGTGGCGACGCATATCCGTCTCGCCCCGCGCGTGGCCGACCCCACTCCCTACTATGACGACGTGACCACGACCGTGTGCGACTTCCTGGTGGAGCGACGTCAGTGGGCCCTCGACGCCGGCATTGAAAGAGACCGCGTCATCGTGGACGCGGGACTCGACCTCGGCAAGACCGCCGCGCAGTCGCTGCAGCTGCTGCGCGATTCGACGCGCTTGGCCGCCCTCGGATCGCCGCTCCTGTTGTCCGCCTCCAACAAGACGTTCCTGGGAGTCATGTTCGACCTCGACGTGACGCAGCGCCGTGAACCGTCGCTCGCCGCGACCGCGGTGGGCATCGCGGGCGGCAGCCGCGTGATTCGCGCGCACGACGTCGTCGGGTCCGTGCGGATCCGCGACGCCTTTGCCCGTCTGATGGAGGTCGAGACGTGAACGCGGTGGTGACGGTCGTCGGCACCGACGCGACGATGGTCTACGACGCGGTGCACAACGTCATCAACGAAGCGCTCGGCGACCTCGATCCCTCCTTCGCGCTGGAGGACTTCATCGCCAAGGACGTCACGGCGGCCGGGGTCGAGACGACCATCTCGCGCGTGATGGGCGCGCTCAACACCCCCGCGTTCCTCGTGGAACGCCGGGTGGTGGTCGTGCGGGACGCGCAGCTGCTGCTATCGGACGAGGTGGAGCAGTTGATCGACTGGATCGGCGCGCCCACGCCTTCGACCACGCTGGTGCTGGCCGTGGTAGGCACCAAGTCCAACAAGCTGGTCAAGGCGTCGGCGCAGGTGGTCGAGGTCAACGTCGGCTCGCGCGCGGCCGAACGGGTCACCTTCGTGATCGACAAGATGCAGGAGTACGGCGTGTCGATCGATCGGATCACCTGTCAGCAGATCGCCGACCAGGTGGGCGATGATGTGGCCCGCATCGACGCGTTGGCGCGCACCCTGCAGTCGATCTACGGCACGGCCCCGCTCAACTTCGCCCACGTCGAGCCGTACCTCGGCGACGCCGGGGACGTCCCCGAGTGGGACCTGACCGACGCCATCGACGCGGGCGACGCCACCAAGGCCATCGTGGTGGCGCGTCGCATGCTCGACTCCAAGAGCCGGGCGGGACTGCAGATCGTGAACATCCTCCAGCGCCACTACCTGCGCATGGCCCGCCTCGAAGGCAGCGGGGTGCGCAGCGACGAGGAGGCATCGACGCTGTTGGGCATCAACAAGTACCCGGCGGGCAAGTCGCTGCGGGTGTCGGAGCGGCTGGGGGCCGAGCGCATCGCCACCGCCGTGCACTGGATCACCCAGGCCGACCTCAACCTGAAAGGCGGTGTCAGTTACGGCGGCAAGGACTTAGAGCTCGACGCCGACGTCACCGACCTGACCGTCATCGAGGTGCTGGTCGCTCGCCTGGCCAAGATGACCCAGGGGGCCCGGCGCCGCTAGGGCGTGACGAAGCCCGGTAAGGGAAAACGGGAAATACGGGTCCTCTAAGCCTCGTCGCGCAGGGCGGCGACGCGATGCATCAGTCCGCTCTTCTTGTTGGCCGCCTGGTTCTTGTGGATGATGCCCTTAGCGGCGGCCATGTCGATGCGCTTGATGGCGGCGCGAAGGAAGACTTCCTCGTCCTCGGTGCCGACGGCGGCCACGGCGTTCTTGGTGCGCGTGCGCAGCTCGGACTTGACGGCCTTGTTGCGCTCGCGGTCTTCTGCGTTCTGCTTGTTGCGCTTGATCTGGCTTTTGATATTGGCCACGAAAAACCTCGTTCTCAGTCGCGGAAACTCTCCCGCGGGCTGTTTAAGGCTAGCAGGGCCGAAACGAGCGTCTCCACTCCGACGGGTCATCAACCGTGACGGGTAGCCTTTCTACACCGTGGCCACTCAACAATCGACCGTCGATTTCAGCAAAATCAGGAACTTTTCCATCATTTCACACGTCGACCACGGCAAGTCCACGCTCTCGGACCGGATCTTGGAGTTGACCGGCGCCGTCGACCCTCGGCTCATGCGAGCGCAGTACCTCGACTCGATGGACATCGAACGCGAACGCGGCATCACCATCAAGGCGCAGAACGTGCGGGTCAACTACGCCGGCTACATCCTCCAGCTGATCGACACGCCCGGCCACGTCGACTTCGGCTACGAGGTGTCCCGCTCCCTGGCGGCCTGCGAGGGAGCGGTGCTGCTGGTCGACGCCAGCCAGGGGATCCAGGCCCAGACCCTGGCCAACTGTTACCAGGCCCTGGAGAACAACCTCGAGATCGTGGCGGCCCTCAACAAGATCGACCTGCCTGCGGCCGATGTCGAGCGCTGCAAGGAGGAGCTCGAACGAGTCCTGGGACTGCCGGCCGACGAGGTGCTGTCGATCTCGGCCAAGACCGGCCAGGGCATCTCCGAGCTGCTGGACGCCGTCATTGCGCGCATCCCCGCGCCGACCGGCGACCCGGACGCGGCCCTTCGAGCGTTGATCTTCGACTCCTACTACGACCAGTACCGCGGCGTGATCAGCTCGATCCGCATCGTCGAGGGCACGCTGCGCGACAACGTGCGGATCCGCATGATGCAGGCGGGCGAGAACCACGAGATCGAGGAGATCGGCATCCGCACGCCCGAGATGATCGCGGTCAAGCAGCTCGGCCCGGGCGAGGTGGGTTTCATCGCAGCGGGCATCAAGGACGTCGGGGGAGCGCGCTCGGGCGAGACCATCACCGAGGCCGCTCGCCCGGCGACCAAGGCCCTCGAGGGCTACCTCGATCCCAAGCCCATGGTCTTCTGCGGCATCTACCCCATCGACGGCGACGACCTGCCGGACCTGCGCGACTCGCTCGACAAGCTGAAACTGAACGACGCCTCCTTCACCTACGAGCCCGAGTCCTCCAAGGCCCTGGGCTTCGGCTTCCGCTGCGGGTTCCTCGGGCTCTTGCACATGGAGATCGTGCGCGAGCGCTTGGAGCGCGAGTTCGACCTGGCCCTCATCGCGACCGCGCCTTCGGTGGTGTATCGCGCGTTCTTGACCGACGGGACCGAGCTCGACGTCGACAACCCGACCGACCTGCCCGATTCGAGCCGCATCGACCACATCGACGAGCCCATGCTCAACATCTCGATCCTGACACCGGCCGAGTACCTGGGCACGGTCATGGACCTGTGCCAGGCTCGCCGCGGCGAGATGAAGAAGATGGACTACCTCTCGACCGACCGGGTGGAGCTGCGCTACTCCATCCCCTTAGCCGAGGTGATCATCGACTTCTTCGACGCGCTCAAGAGCCGCACCAAGGGCTACGCCAGCCTCGACTACGACCAGAGCGGCTACATCACCTCCCAACTCGTGCGGGTGGACCTGCTCATCAACCACGAGCCGGTCGACGCCTTCTCGACCATCGTGCACAAGTCCAACGCCGACTACTACGGCCGGCGCATGGCCGAGCGGCTGAAGGAGCTCATCCCGCGCCAGATGTTCGACGTGCCCATCCAGGCGGCCGTCGGCGGGCGCATCATCTCGCGCGAGACCGTCAAGGCCCGTCGCAAGGACGTGCTGGCCAAGTGTTACGGCGGGGACATCACCAGGAAGCGCAAGCTCTTGGAGAAGCAGAAGGAGGGCAAGAAGCGCATGAAGAACATCGGTCGCGTGGAAGTCCCCCAGGAGGCGTTCGTCGCGGCCCTCAAGCTCGAGGAGTAGCTACTGGCCCGTGACGCCGTCGATGAGTTCACGGATCAGGTCGGCGTGGCCGCAGTGCCGGGCGTACTCCTCGATCATGTGGAGGAAGATCCATCGCAGGTCGACGTAACGGTGGCGCCACTCTAATGTCGAGGTGGTCGAGAGGTCCTGGCCCTGGGCGATCTCGTGGGACACTTCAATGGCGTGCTCGTAGTTGGCGACCACTTCGAGAACGGTCAGCTCGTCGAGGTTGTTGAAGTCGGCGTCGCGGTCGTCCGCCTGCTTGTAGTACTCGATTACGTCCTTGCCGGCGAAGATTCGCTCGAACCAGACCTGCTCCACGAAGGTCATGTGACGGATGATTCCCAGCAGCGACAGGCTCGACGTTTCGACCGGACGCCGCTTCATCTGCTCGGTGGTGAGGCCGTTGCACTTAACCAGCAGGGTCTCGCGGTAGGAGGTGAGCCACGAGTCCAACTGGTCCCGTTCGCGACCGGTGTAGATGATGGCGCGATTGTCCGGCACTTCAAAGAGTTCCACGGGCCCACACTACGTTTCGCAGTTGATTTCGCTTGGCAGTCGGTAGAATCGAGTGCTAACAGGAGGAGACATGGCCCGTCGCGGCACCACAGCACCCAAAACGCCGACGCCGGACCTCGACGCGCGCAAGGCCACGATCCTCGAAGCCGTGGTGGCCGAGCACATCCGCACGGCCCAACCTGTGGGCTCCTCCTCGGTCGCGGGCCGCGTGGACCTGGCCGTCTCGCCGGCCACCGTGCGCGCCGAGATGGTCACGCTCGAGCGTGACGGCTTCCTGGTCCAGCCCCACACCTCGGCCGGCCGCGTCCCGACCGACAAGGGCTACCGCTACTTCGTCGATCACCTCAAGTCCGGCGTGCTGGGCTCGGCCCAGCAGCACCAGGTAAAGGAGTTCTTCGCCAACGTGCGCGGCGAGGTGGAGGACGTGCTGGAGCAGACCTCCACCCTGCTCACCCAGATGACCAACTACACCTCCATGGTCGTCGGCGCCGGGCATTCCCACGCGTCGATCCTGAGCGTGCAGCTGGTCAACCTCGACGCCCGTCACCAGCTGCTCGTGACGGTGTTCTCCGACGGCTCGGTCGTGAAGCACAGCGTGGTGGCCGGCTTCGACGTCAGCCACGAGGACGTGGCCGAGGCCTCCAAGCAGTTGAACGCCCTGCTCATCAACACGACGCTCGAGACCCGGGTGCAGGTGCCCTCTCGCTCGGACCACGTGGCGACCCTGGTGCGCGACGCCGTGAGCACGCTGCACGCCGAGAAGCCCACCACCGACGGCGAGCAGGTCTTCATCGGCGGCTCGTCGCGCGTGGCCGAGGAGTTCGAAGGCGTCGAGACCGTGCGCAAGGTCCTGAGCATCCTGGAACAGGAACTGCTCGTCGTCTCCCTGGTGCAGGACATCCTGAATCAGGGCCTCTCGGTCGCCATCGGGGCCGAGAACGGTTACGAGCCCCTGTCGGCCTGCGCGGTCATCGTGGCGCGCGTGACCGTCGACGGTGAGCCGGCCGGCGCGGTCGGCCTGCTCGGTCCCACGCGCATGAAGTACCGCGAAGCCCTGGTCGCCGCCCAGGTCGTCTCGGAGCATTTGACCAGACGATTCGGCGGGGAAGAGAGCCATGGCTAACCCCGACCTGTACAAGATCCTCGAAGTTGAACCCACGGTCTCGCCCGACGAGCTGAAGAAGTCCTACCGGCGACTGGCGCGCGAGCACCACCCCGACAACAATCCCGGCGACCCCGCGGCCGAGGCCCGCTTCAAGGAGGTCTCCCAGGCCTACGAGATCCTGTCGGACCCCGAGCGGCGGGCCAACTACGACCGGTTCGGCTCCGACGCAGGGGCCGGCAATCCCTTCGGCGCCGGCTCGGTGCAGGACATCTTCGACATGTTCTTCGGCAACATCAGCGGACGCACGCAGGGACGGCGCGGCCCCCAGCCCGGTCCCGACGCGGAGGTGACCGTCGACATCACGCTCGACGACGCGGCCTTCGGCGCGACGCACGAGGTCTCGGTCACCCTGCCCCAACGCTGCACCACCTGCAACGGCTCGGGCTGCGCGCCGGGCACCTCACCGGTCACCTGCGTCGAGTGCGCCGGCATGGGCGAGGTGCGACGGGTGCGCAACTCCATCCTGGGCCAGATGGTGACCTCGTCGCCCTGCCCGCGGTGCAACGGCGTGGGCTCGCGCATCGAATCACCGTGCAAGGACTGCCGGGGGGAGGGCCGGGTCAACGCCGCGACGTCGATGACCATCCAGATACCGGCCGGCGTCGAAGACGGCTCGACCATGCGCCTGAGCGACCGGGGGCCGGCCGGCCCTCGCGGCGGTCCCAACGGCCGACTCTTCGTGCACCTGCGCGTGGCCCCCGACGACCGGTTTGAGCGCCTGGGCGATGACCTGCACCACGAGGCGCACATCGCCTTCACCCAGGCCGCGCTCGGCACGACCATCGAGGTGCCCACCCTTCGCGACACCCACACCCTCGAGGTGGACCCGGGCAGCGCCAACGGTACGGTGCACCGGATCCGTCACGAGGGCGTCGAACACCTGCACGGGCGAGGACGGGGTGACCTGTTCGTCCACCTGGTCGTCGACGTGCCTACCGAGCTCGACGCCACCACGACGGACCTGCTGCGTCAACTGGCCGAGCACCGCGGCGAGAAGATCCACGAGCACAGCGGCGGCCTCTTCTCACGCAAGCGCGGCGCCAAACGGTGACCTTGCTCGAGTGGCCGCGACGAGTCGCCGCCCTCGGACAGTTTCGCGTGGCCGACCCGGCTGACCCGGTACTGACCAAGGACGACGAGCACCACCTGCGCCACGTGCTGCGCGCGCGCAGCGGCGAGGAAGTGGTGGTGACCGACGGGGCCGGTTCCTGGTCCCTCTGCCAGGTGAAGGAGAGCGCGCTCGAACGGGTGAGCGCCGTCGTGCTCGACGAGCCGACACCCGTGACGACGATTTACCTCGCGCCCCTGAAGGGCGACCGCAGCGAATGGGCCGTGGCCAAGGTGACCGAGTTGGGCGTGGCCCGGATCGTGCCGCTGGTGAGCGAGCGGGTGATCGTTCGCTTCAAGGGCGAAGCTCGCGACAAGACCGTGACGCGATGGCGACGGATAGCGCATGAGGCGAGCGGTCAGTGCCGGCGGACCTACGACGTGGTGGTGGAGGATCCCGTCGACGTCGCCGACGTGCCCAGCGACGTCGGTCTCGCGGACTTTGACGGCGATGGTGACTGGACGGGCGTCACGTCGGTCGCCATCGGGCCCGAGGGTGGCTGGGACCCAGCGGAGTGGGAAGGCCCGCGACGTCGGCTGTCGCTCGGGCCTACCGTGCTGCGAGGCGAGACGGCGGCCGTGGTCGCGGCGTCGCTGCTGGCCTTCGGCCAGGGCGGCTGGGGATTTGCCGTCAACGGCCCGGTCACTCGGTAAGGTTGAAGTACTACATGGATGATTGTCTGTTTTGCAAAATTATCGCCGGGGAGATCCCGTCGAAGCCCGTCGCACAGAGTGAGCGGGCGTACGCCTTCTACGACATTGCACCCCAGGCGCCGGTGCACGTGCTCGTCATGCCCCGCGAGCACATCACCAGCGCCGACGAGGTGGCGAGCAGCCACGGGGGCATCATCGACGACCTGGTGCTGCTGGCCCAGGAGGTGGTCGAGCTCGAGGGCATCCGCGAGAGCGGCTACCGCCTGGTGATGAACGTGGGTCTCGACGGGCAGATGACCGTCGCGCACCTGCACGTGCACGTGCTCGGCGGACGACGGATGGAGTGGCCACCAGGATGATCTTCGATGCCGCGGCCACCGAGGCCCTGACGGTGACCACCTTCGTGTCGAACACCCACCTCATGTCGGGGCTGCTCGGTCCGCGCGACGAGCACCTGCGCGTCATCGAACGATCCTTCCCCGACTCCAAGATCCGCGTGCAGGGCAACCAGATCGCGGTCACCGGACCCGACGCTGCCAAGGTGCTGCGCCTCTTCGACGAGCTGGTGCTGGTCTTGGAGAGTGGCCAGTCCCTCGACGGCATCAAGATCGAACGGACCATCGACATGGTGGCCGAGGACCTGCGTCCCAGCGAGGTGCTGCGTCACGAGGTGGTGCGCGGGGCCAAGGGCAAGCCGGTGCGACCGTCGACGGCCGGACAGAAGCGCTACACCGACGCCATTGACGCCTCCATCATCACTTTCGGCATCGGCCCGGCCGGCACCGGCAAGAGCTACCTGGCCGTGGCCCAGGCGCTGCAGGCCCTGCACCGCCGTCAGGTCCAGCGCATCGTGCTGACCCGGCCGGTGGTCGAGGCGGGGGAGCACTTGGGCTTCCTGCCCGGGGACCTCATGGCCAAGGTCGACCCCTACCTGCGCCCGCTCTACGACGCGCTCTACGACATGGTCGGGCCCGACGGCGCGCAGCGTCTCATCGCCAACGGCACCATCGAGGTGGCGCCGCTGGCCTTCATGCGCGGGCGCACGCTCAACGACTCCTTCATCATCCTGGACGAGGCGCAGAACACCTCGCCCGAGCAGATGAAGATGTTCCTGACGCGGATCGGCTTTAACTCCAGGGCCGTGGTGACTGGCGACGTCACCCAGATCGACCTCAACGGCAAGCACAGCGGCCTGGTGAGCATCGAGAAGATCCTGTGGAACGTCGAGGGCATCAGCTTCGTGCACCTGAGCTCCAAGGACGTGGTGCGCCATCGCATCGTGGCCGACATCGTCGCCGCCTACGAACAGCACACCTAAGACCATGAGCATCGATATCTACGCCGCCGACGAGCAGCACGACCACGAGATCGACCTGGAGCGCTGGATCGCCCTGGCCAACGCCGCGCTGGTCGACGAAGGCGTCAAGGGACTGGCCGAGGTCTCGCTCATCTTCTCCGACGAGCGCACCATCGCCGCGCTCAACCTGCAGTTCATGGGCAAGAGCGAACCGACCGACGTGCTGAGCTTCCCCATCGACTACGAACCCGAGCCCACGGGACGGGTCCCCGACGCCGGCGGCAGCGGTCCCGGCGAGCCGCCGCCCTCCGAGATCCCCCAGCTGATCGGCGACATCGTCATCTGCCCGTCGGTCGCCGCGCGCAACGCGGTGGAGCACGAGTGCAGCTTCGACGACGAGATCGCGCTGTTGGTGGTGCACGGCGTGCTGCACCTGCTGGGCTGGGACCACGACAAGGACGACGAGGCCGAGCGCATGGAGGCGCGCGAGCGCGAGCTGCTGGGCCGCCATAATCGCAGGTCTGCATGATCGCCGTCTCCTGGTCGGCTGGCGACACCTACCTAGCGGTCAGCGTGCTCATCCTGCTCACCTTCTCGGGCTTCTTCGCGCTGGCCGAGACGTCGCTGGTGCGCATGAACAAGTCGCGGTCCCGCTCCCTGCGTGACGAAGGCCGTCGCGGTGCCAAGGCGTTGGTGAAGCTGACCGAGGACCCCCAGCGGTTCCTCAACCCGCTGCTGCTGCTCGTGCTCATCTGCCAATTGGTCTCGGCCACCATGGTGGGCGTCCTGGCCGGCCACCTCTTCGGGGCGGCCGGCGTGTTCGTGGCGACCGTCGGAGAGGTCGTGGTCATCTTCGTCATCTTCGAGGCCATCCCCAAGAACTTCGCCGTGCAGCACCCCGACACCGCGGCCCTGACGACGGCCCCGGTGGTGGGCGCCATCCTGCGGTTCTGGCCCATCGCGATCATCTCCAAGCTGCTGCTGGCCATCGCCGACGGCGTGATCGGCCTCTTCGGCGGGTCCGACAAGTCCCAGCAGATGACCGAGTCGGACATCCTCAACATGGCCGACGTGGCGCACGAGGACGACGCCATCGAGTCCGAGGAGCGCAACTTCATCCACTCGGTCATCGAGTTCGGCGACACCATCGTGCGCGAGGTGATGGTGCCGCGCATCGACATGGTCGACATCGAGAGCGGCGTGACGATCCGCGAGGCCCTGGACCTGGCGATCACCTCGGGACGCTCGCGCATCCCCGTCTACGCCGAGAGCGTCGACGACGTGGTGGGGCTCGTGAACCTGCGCCACCTGGCCGCCCTGGTCACCGAGGGCCACGGCCACGAGCTGGTGGGCGACCACATGGGCGAAGTGCGCTTCGTGCCCGAGACCAAGCGGGTGGCCACGCTGCTGACCGAGTTCCTGCGCGCCAAGACGCACCTGTGCGTGGTGGTCGACGAGTACGGCGGCACCGCGGGCCTGGTGACGCTGGAGGACATCCTGGAGGAGCTGGTCGGGGAGATCACCGACGAATCCGATCCCGAGGAAGAGGAAGAGGACCAGCAGTCCATCGAGGCCGGCATCACCTTGAGCGGGCGTCTTAACATCGATGACGCCAACGACGAATACGACCTGACCCTCGAGAAGGAGGGCTGGGACACCGTGGGCGGGCTGGTGCTGGACCTGGCCGGCGGCGTGCCCGAGGTCGGCCAGTCCTACGTCACCGACCACTACCGACTCACGGTCACGCGCATGGACGGTCGACGCGTCGAAGAGGTCTTCGTCGAGCCGGTGGCGGCCCCGTGACCCGCTCGGGGTTCGCGGCCATCCTGGGTCGTCCCAACGTCGGCAAGTCGACCTTCCTCAACCAGGTGGTGGGGTCCAAGGTCTCGATCACCTCGCCGTCGCCCAACACGACGAGGGCGGCGGTGCGCGGCATCCTGACCAACGACGACGTGCAGGTCATCTTCGTCGACACCCCGGGCATCCACCGGCCCAAGACGTCGCTCGGGGGTCGGCTCAACGACACGGCGCGCGCGGCGGCCGACGGGGTGGACGTGATCCTGGCCATGATCGAGGCCAGCGCCTCCATCGGCCCCGGGGACCGCACGGTGCTGACGACCCTGCTCGAGTCGTCGCGTCACGAGAACGGACCCACGCCCTGCGTGGTGGTGAACAAGATGGACAAGGCCGGTCGCGAGACGGTGGCCAAGCAGTTGATGGCCGCCACCAACGCGGTTCGCGAGATTGCGGACGAACGCAACCTGATCGACGTGGCGGATCGCGTGGAGTACTTCCCCGTCTCCGCCCGGACCGGCGAGGGCATCGACGAACTCGTCACGTTCGTCCAGTCCTTGATGCCCGAGTCGCCCTTTCTCTTCCCCGAGGACGAGGTCTCCGACGTGCCCGAAGCCATCTGGGTGGCCGAGCTCGTGCGCGAGCAGCTGGTGCGAAAGACCAAGCAGGAGTTGCCCCATTCGATCCACTGCCGGGTGACCGAGTTCGAGTGGCCCCATATCACGGTCGAGATCCTGGTCGAGCGCGAGAGCCAGAAGGGCATGGTGATCGGCAAGGGGGGAGCGCTGCTCAAGGACGTGGGCATCGCCGCGCGGCGCCAACTGCCCGAAGGCTGCTGGCTCGAGCTCAAGGTCTCGGTCGAGCCCGGTTGGCAAAAGCGCGACGACATGCTGGACCGCTTCGGCTATTAATTCTTTCGCCGGGCCATAGCAGCGGTTTTGACGGTCGTGCCATACTTCTGAGTCGTGGTGGAGACCTCGAACACGCCGTTGCCGACGAAGCTGGGCATCAAGGCCCACTCGTCGCTGGTGTTGCTGCACGCACCCCGGAATCTCGTCCTCGAAGTCGACGAGAGCGTCACGGTGTCGCGTCGAGCGAGAGGCCCGGTCGACGTCGTGCTCGCCTTCTTCACCCGTGCGTCGGCCTTCGAGGAAGAACTCGGACGCTTGAGCCGACTGATCACCCACTCGGGCGGACTCTGGATCGCCTGGCCCAAGAAGTCGTCGGGTCGGGTGACGTCGATGACCGATCACGTCGTGCGCGACGTGGCGCTGCCGCTCGGCCTGGTCGACAACAAGGTCTGCGCCATCGACGAGACGTGGACGGGCGTGCGCCTGGTGTGGCGTCTCAATCGTCGATCCGCCCTTTAAATGGCGAACGCCACCTCGACGAGGTGGCGTTCGATGAAGCAGTTGATGACGGTTAGCCGATGAACGTCCTGATGTCGCTCAGCAGCTTGTCCTCGATCTCGAGGCTCCAGAGTGAGTCGGCGGCGTCGACGACCAGGAAGAGCTCCGACACCAGCAGGGTCTCGATGGCGGCGACGCCCAGGTGCTTGAGCCACTTGCCGACCCCGACGTTGACCTTGAAGTCCGCGGGCGTGCCGGTGATGGTGATCGTCAGGGCGCGGTCGGCGTCGACGATCGTGCGCAGCCAGCCTTCCTTCTTGGCCTGGATGACCCTCGTGTCGTCCTTCAGCGGCGACGTCTCGACCGTGAAGCCGTCCTTCTTGAGGTAGTCCTCGATGTGTGACTCCAGCGCATCGAGTTGGGTCCCCTTGCCTTCGAAATGCTCTTCCTTGACACCGATCATTGCGATCTCCTTTTTGTTGTGCCCTTAGCGACGACTCTCAGAGGCTGCCCGAGTGCGGGACCTCCGAGCCGTCGCGGCTTCACCAACTTATCGTGAGCCGCGCGACCTGAGACCAAGGTCGCGCGTTCTTGCGCAATTATTACTTTTCGTCACAGGGTCGTTCGATCAGCCTCGACGGGGCGGGTTCCAGTAGGGGTGAGGCAGGGGAGAGCGTCCCGCGACGAGGGCCTCGATGAGCCGGGCCGCCTCGAGCAGCGTCCACTCGCTCTGCGGCCGTGCGATGAGGGCGAGTCCCACCGGCAGGTCCTGCACCAGTCCGATCGGCAGGCACAGGATGGGCCAGCCCGCGATCGCCGGGGGCATGGTCGCGCAGCTCGCCGGCCCGGGATGCGCCCCCACCGGGAGGTCGCTCTTCCAGGATGGCCCGTAGGCGGGGGCGATGAGGACGTCGACGTCGGCGAGTCCCGGCGTGAGACAGGCGTCGTGAGCCCAGGCCAGGTTGCGCGCTCGGGCTTCTTGGTAGGCCTGACCGGTCTTTCCGCCGGTGAACGTCGCCTGGGTGAAGAACTCGTGGCCGAAGTAGACCTGCTCGACGTCGGCGTGCTCGTCCTCGTAGGCGATCACGTCGGCGAGGGACGTGACGCCCTCGCCGGGCCGGTCCGAGAGGTACGTCGACATGTTGTCCACCAGTTCGGCCAGCATCACCGTCAATTCGTCGTCATTTTCCTGCTCGCCCGGTTGGCCCAGTTCACGGTCGCTCAGTGAGAGGCCGCGCTGGCGCATGTCGGTCACGACGTCGTCGAAGAGCCGGTCGGTCTGCGGGCTGCCGGTTCGCCAGTTGGCGGCCACGGCGAACCTGGGGGTCGTCGCTTCCGGTGGCGTGGTCGCGGAGAGCACGCCGTAGAGGATGGCGACGTCCTCGACGGTGCGGGCCATCGGTCCGGGGCTGTCCTGGCTGTCGCTGATCGGCACGACGTAGGTGGTCGAGACGGTGCCCACGGTCGGCTTGAGGCCCACGACGCCGTTGACCGACGAGGGACAGACGATGGACCCGTCGGTCTCGGTCCCCACGGCGATCGGCGCGAATCCGGCGGCCACCGCCGCGCCCGAGCCCGACGACGAACCGCCCGCCGAGCGGTCGAGGGCCCAAGGGTTCCCCACCAGTCCGCCCGAGGACGAGTAGCCGCTGGTCGAACGGGGGGAGCGGATGTTGGCCCACTGGCTCAGGTTGGTGCTCCCGAGCACGATGGCGCCGGCCTCGCGCAGCCGCGCGACCAGTGGCGCGTCGCGCGCGGGCCGACCGATTAACGCGGTCGAACCGGCGAGGCCGGGCAGGCCCAATGCCTCGACGTTGTCCTTTATCAGTACCGGGATGCCGTGCAGGGGACCGCGGATCTGGCCCTTCGCGCGTTCCTCGTCGCGTTGGTCAGCGACCTCGTCCGCGTTCTCCGCGAGGGCGGCGATGGCGTTGAGCGCGACCGCCGTGTCGGGGCCGTCGAGCGCGCGGATCCGTTCGAGCAGGGTGTCGACCAACTTCACCGAGGTCAGCTGGCGAGCGTCGAGTCGGCCCGACAGTTCATCGATCGTGAGATACGCCAGTTCGCTGCTCGTGACGTGCGGGTCGCTCATGGCTTCACATTAGGAGCAGCGTCCTCCGATGTCCACGCCTCTACATCGGTCCCGTCCGCGCTTTCGCGCTGCACTATATTTTGTGAATCGCTTGATCGTTGTATTGGGGGTGCAATGAGTGAGGACCTGGACGTTGACGTAGCCATGGATGTCGTGACGTCGCCGCACGCGCCGCCGCACGCGCCGCCGCACGCGCCGCCGCACGGGGGGCCCCCGGGGGAGCGGCGAAAGATTCAGATTGTGCCGCTGCAGGGCCTACCGGTCGTCGGCCTGGTCGTGCTCTTCGTGGCCCTGGCCATCGGCTTCAACTGGCAGTGGGCCCTCGACTTCAACCACGTCGTGGGCGGGGGACTCTGGACCGGCATCGACCTCTTTGTGGGACTGGTCATCGGCCCGATCCTGGGCCGCCTGTCGATCCCCGCCCGTGCCGAGTTCTCGGCTCGCTTCATGCCGATGATGGTGATCATCATGCCGACGGTGGTGCTGATGACCCTGGCCACCGGCTTTCAGATCGCTCGGCACCTGGGCAACCTGACCGTGGGCAGCCCCAACCACGCCTGGCTCATCGTCTCGTTCTGCGTGGTGGGCGTGATGGCGGCGATTGCGCTGGGCATCCTCGAGCCGGCCAACATCGCGGTGCTCTTCGAGATGAACAAGCCGGTGCCCAACGGCGAGCGCATCGGGCGCTTGATGAAGCGCTTCATCGTCACGGCCGGCCTGACCGGACTCATGCAGGTGGCGACGTTGATCATCATGACCCGGGTGGCGACGCAGTGACTACCGCTTCCGTCACCGATCCCAACGCGGTCGATCGTCCCTACCCGCCGGTCGCGTGGTTCAGCACCGCCGCGTTGTGCCTAGTGATCACCGGCGGCATCATCCTCGCTTCCTACGCGCCCCGGGTCGCGCCGCGCAGCGTGACCGTGACCCTGCTGGTGGCTGGTCTGGTGCTGCTGGCGACGTCGGTCACGATGCTGCTTCGTCTCAAGGAGTTCTCGTGGACGACGTTCATGAAGGTCTACAAGTGGGCGCAGCTGGCCTACCTGATCACCGCGGGCATGATCGAGTTCGCCTTCGTGCACGATCACACCCGCGGCCCGTCGCTGCTGATCGTGTCGCTGATGCTGGTCGTCTTCGCGGTGAGCGTGCCGATCAACATCGCCTTCACCGCCGCGCGTTACGCCAACCCTGATTGAACCCGTCGACGCCGTGAGGTCTAGACGGTCACGTCCTTGGGCAGTCCGAGCACCCGTTCGGCGATGATGTTGCGCTGCACCACCGAGGTGCCGCCGCCGATGGTGAGGGCCTGGGCGTAGAGGAAGCCGTGGGTCCACGAGGCCCCCTCGGCGCCGTCGACGCCGCCGGGACCGCGGCCCTCCAGCATGCCCGAGGCGCCGGCCAGACGTTGGGCCAGTCCCATGACCTCCTGGCCGTGATCGTCGGCCAGGGCCTTGCGCACGCTGGCCTGCGGCCCCTGGTCCTTGCCGGCCAGGGCCAGTGAGAGCAGGCGCAGGCGAAGCAGGCGCAGGATCTCGCCGTGGGACCAGCACCGCACCAGGTCGTCGCGCTCGAGGACGGAGTGCATCACCTTTTCGTCGCGCACCAGGTCGACCAGGTCCTTGGCCGTGGGGCCGCGGCCCCAGAGGGAACCTTCGCCCGAGAGGGCCACGCGCTCGTTGCCGAGGGTGACCTTGGCCAGGCGCCAGCCCTCGTTCACCTCGCCGATGAGGTAGTCGCGCGGCAGACGGACCTCGTCGAGGAAGACCTCGTTGAACGCGTGGTCGCCGGTCATGTCGATGATCGGACGCGTCGTCACGCCGGGAGCCTTCATGTCGCAGACGAAGTAGCTGATGCCGCGTTGCGCGGGTCCCTCGTTCGAGGTGCGCGCGAGCAGGATGCCCCACCTCGAGAGGTGGGCGTAGCTGGTCCAGACCTTCTGGCCGGAGATGACCCACTCGTCGCCGTCGAGCCGGGCCGACGTCGTGAGGGCCGAGAGGTCGCTGCCGGCGTTGGGCTCGCTGAAGAGCTGGCACCAGAACTCCTCGCCGCTCAGGAGCTTGGGCAGCCAGCGTTGCTGCTGTTCCGCCGTGCCCGCGACGAGGATCGTGGGGCCGGCCCAGCCGATGCCGATGGGGTTGATCGGGCGCTGCACGTGGGCGCGGTGCAGCTCGTCGTCGATGAGCAGCTGCTCTTCGGGGCTCGAACCCCGCCCCCATGGTCGGGGCCAGTGCGGGGCGACCAGGCCCGCCTCGGCCAGGTCGCGGCCCGAGGGACGGGGGTGGACGTCCAGCCACTGGCGGATCTCCACCCGGCGCAGGTCGTCGCGGTCGACGTCGTCCTCTTCGGGCAGCGCGGTCATCGGGGCCAGCAGGCCCCGGCCGGGCTCTTCTCGGCCCGTCGTCTGCTGGTCGGTGGTGCTGGTCATGAAGTCGTCCTCAACGTCAACCTCCAACGTAGTGGCCGCGCCGGGGGCCCACCAATGGGCTGGTCAGGCTTGCAGTTCCTCCAAGAAGTCGAGCACCTGGGCCCGGTCGCGGGTGCGTTTCATGGGAGGCAGCTTTCGAAAGAGCGACGAGCGGTAGCTCGATTCGGCCAGGCGCGTGTCGAGCACGGCCACCACGCCGCGGTCGGTGCTGGTGCGGATGAGCCGGCCGACCCCCTGGGCCAGCAGCATGGCGGCGCGCGGCAGGTCGACCTCGTAGAAGGGGCGCTCGGAGCGGTTGCGCCGCGCTTCGGCCAAGGGGTCGTTGGGCACGGCGAAGGGGAGCCGGTCGATGGTGACCAGACTCAGGGAGTGCCCGGGCACGTCGATACCCTGCCAGAAGCTGGTGACCGCGAAGAGGCTCGCCTCGGCGCTGTCGCGGAACTCCTCGATGATGCGTTGACGCGACAGCGTTCCCTGCACCAGCACGCCCGTGTCGATCTGAGGCGCCACCGCTTCGGCGACCCGGTTCATCACCGAACGGTTGGTAAAGAGCGCGAGCGTGCGCCCGCCGGCTGCGGTGATGAGGGTGACCAGCTCGTCGATGATGGCCTGCTCGGCGTCGTCGCTGTTGCGCGTCGGGAAGTGCTCGGGCACGTAGAGCAGCGAATTGCTCTGATAGTCGAAGGGACTGTCGAAGTGCTCCACCACGCTGATGCCTTCGAGGCCAAGGTCCTTAGGCAGTGAGTCGGGGATGGTCGCGCTGGTCAGCACCGCGGTGACCTGGCCCCAGAGGTCGTCGACCAGACGGGGCCCCACGTCGATGAGGGAGATTTCGATCGTGACCTCGCGCTCGCGGCGGTCGAGGAAGAGCAGCTCGCCGTCGCGGACCTTGTTGATCCGCGCCAGGTCGTTGCCCAGGTGCACGGCCGGTCCGAGGGCTCGCACGCGCCGGGCTTCCATCTCGGCGTTCTCCGTGGGCATCGCGCGCAGTCCCTCGATGATCTGGGTCACCAGTTCGCCGGCGCGGCTAAGTTCGCGCACGCAGTCCTCGCTCAGCCCGGTCAGCTGGTTCTGGTCGAACTGCATCTCGAGCGACGTCATCAAGCGGTCGGCCGCCTCGACCAGCTGGTCGCAGCGTTCGTGCCAGTCGGGGCCGAGCAGGGAACGCGACACCGAACTCAGCGCCTTGAGCCGCGTCGTGGTGAGCGACGTGCCGAGCAGGGAGGCGAAGATGTCGAGGGCCTCGTGGGCCTCGTCGAAGACCACGAACTGGTGCGACGGGAGCAGCATCGAGCCCGACGCCAGGTGGGCGGCGTAGAGGTGGGTGTTGACGATCAGCAGCGAGCTCTCGGCCGCGCGGTCCTTGGCCAGTTCCGCGAAGCAGTTCTGGCCCTGGGGGCACTGCACCCGCCCGAGGCACTCCTGGGGCGTGACCGAGAGGCCGCGCCAGGCCCGTTGGTCGATCTCGAAGGGCAGCTCGTCGCGGTCGCCGGTGGTGGTCTCGTTCGCCCACTGCAGGATGCGGCGCATCTGGTTAGCCACGCCGCGCGGCACGTCGGTGCCGTCGTCGAAACTCATCTGGCCGCCGGCGTTGGCCTGAGCCCGGTTCTTGCAGAGGTAGTTGTTCTTGCCCTTCAAGACCGCGACGTTGACCCGGTCCGCGTGCGCCGCGACGGTGGGGGCGTCCTTGGTCGCCAGCTGGTCCTGGAGGTTCTTGGTGGCGGTCGCGATCACCACGCGCTGGCCCGTCATGACCGCCGGCACCAGGTAGGCGAGCGACTTGCCGACGCCGGTGCCGGCCTCGATGACCGTGTGCTGGCGACGCGAGAAGGCGACCGCCACCGACCGGACCATCTGGCGCTGGCCTTCGCGGTTCTCGCCCCCGCCGGGCAGGTCGTGGGTGATGAGGTCGAGCAACGACAACGCCCGATCGGCGTCGATGGAGACCACGTCCTCGTCGAGCTGCACGCCGACCTCGACGTCGACCTCGACGTAAGGCGTGTCGTCATCGGGGTCGAAGGTTTTCACCTCTTTACCCTACGACGATGTCTCTCGGAAAGGTCCTCCACGTCGGTTGGTCGCAAAGGGTGAGGAACTAAGTTTTAGTGGTGCCCGATCCACGTCCCACCCCGATTCCCACGTCCATCGACCCCGATGCCGTGCCCGCGCATGTGGGCGTGGTGATGGACGGCAACGGACGTTGGGCCCGCCAGCGGGGCTTGGCCCGCACCGAAGGCCACGGCGCCGGCGAGGAGTCGCTGGTCGACACCGTCTACGGCGCGCTGTCGCTCGGCATGAAGGCCCTGACGGTCTACGCCTTCTCCACCGAGAACTGGGTGCGGCCCGTCGACGAGGTGCGCTACCTCATGAACTTCAACCGCAGCCTGCTCGAGCGGCGCCAGAACGAACTGCACGAGGACGGCGTGCGCATCGTCTTCTCTGGACGGCGGGACTGGCGCGTCCCGCGCGGGGTGCTGAAGCGCATGGACGAGGCGACGGAACTCACCAAGAAGAACAAGAAGCTCACCCTCAACATCGCCTTCAACTACGGGGGACGGGCCGAGATCGTCGACGCGGTGCGCCAGCTGGTCGCCGACAAGGTGGCGCCCGGCAAGGTGGACGAGAAGGCCATCCGCTCGCGGCTCTACCACCCCGAGATCGCCGACCCCGACCTCATCGTGCGCACCTCCGGCGAGCACCGGATCTCGAACTTCCTGCTGTGGGAGATGGCCTACTCCGAGCTGGTCTTCAGCAATGTCCTGTGGCCCGACTTTCGACGCGAGAACCTCTTCGAGGCGATCCTCGAGTACCAGCGCCGCGTGCGCCGCTTCGGGGGGGTCGACACGTGATCGTCACGCGCAGCGTGTTGATGGTGGGCCTGGCGCTCTACGTCTTCTTGTGGGTCCTGGCGGCCAACGGCGCCTCGGCCCTGGTGGCGCCGTTGCTCGTCCCCCCGGTATTGGTGGTGCTCATCGCCGTCGGGGTGGGCCTCGAGCGTTACCTCGGCATCACGCACCGCAAGCAGCGCTTTGAGGACAAGGACGACGAGTCGCGGTGAACCAGTTCAGCGACGACGCGGTGGTGCTGCGCACCTATAAGTCCGGCGAATCGGACCGGGTGGTGGTCCTGTGGACGCGCGCGCACGGCAAGGTGCGCGTCTTCGCCAAGGGGGTCCGCAAGACCACCAGCAAGCTCGGCGGCACGCTCGAAGCCCTGGCCCACGTGCGCGTCGACTTAGCCGAGACCAGGGGCGACCTCTACGTGGCGCGCCACGTCGAGCACATCGAGCGCCTCGCCATGCTTCGCTCCTCGTACGACCGCATCAACGCCGGCTACGCGGTGGTTGAAGTCGTAGACGCGATTCCCTCCGACGACGTGGCCGACGAGGGGATCTTCGACCTCTTGGTGCGGGTCCTTTTGACGCTGGACAATCCAGCGTTCTACCCGGCGCTGGTTCCGGCGTCGTTCTTCTTTAAGTTGCTGGCCCACGACGGCTCCGAGCCGGTGGTGGACGTCTGCGTCAACTGCGGCAGCCAAGGCCCGCTGGTCTCCTTCGACGCGCAGGTCGGCGGCACGCTCTGTGGCAACTGCCGCTCCGGGCACTCCCTCTCGACCGACGCGTTGGCCCTGATACGTAGGATCCTCGGCGGGGACCTGGCCCGCGTGCTGGCCGAGCCCTCGCTCCCCGCCGAAGGCGAGGTGAGCACCTTGGCCCAGGACTCCATCGAAGCGCATTTCGGACGCCGACTGCGCGTGGCGCGCTCGTCGGCCCCGCTGGCGCCACCGGCCCTGACGTGAGCGACTTCGGCGTCTACGTCCACGTGCCGTTCTGCGCGCACCGCTGCGACTACTGCGCCTTCGCCACCTACGCCGATCGCGACCACCTGATGACCGACTACGTCGACGCCGTGATCCAGGAGATCGCCTGGGCGCGCGAAGAGGGGATGCCCGAGGCGACGTCGGTCTTCTTCGGCGGCGGTACGCCGTCGCGGCTCGAGCCCGAGGAGCTGCTGCGCATCCTGGGCGCCATCCCCACGTCGTCCGACTGCGAGGTGACCGTCGAATGCAACCCCGAGGACGCGGGTTTAGAAAGGCTCGTGGCGTACCGCGAGGGCGGGGTCAACCGCATGAGTTTCGGCGTGCAGTCGACGCAGCCGGCCGTGCTGGCCGACCTTGGCCGACGCCACGGCACCATGGCCCACGAGGAGGTGTCGCGTCGGGTCACCGAGGCCGGCTTCACCACCTGGAACATGGACCTGATCGTCGGGTCGCGCGCGGAGAGCCTCGACGACGTCGGGCGCACGCTCGACGACCTGCTCGGGTTGGAGAACCCCCCGCCGCATCTGAGCTGCTACGCCCTGACCCCTGAGCCGGGGACCCCGTTGGGCGAGGACCCGAGCCGCCACCCCGACGAGGACGACACCGCCGACGCCTACGACCTGGTGGGGGTGGTCCTGGAGAAGCACGGCTACGTGTGGGAGGAGATCTCCAACTGGGCCAAGCCCGGGCACGAGTGCCGCCACAACCACGTCTACTGGGACCAGGGCAACTACCTGGGTTTCGGTTCGGCCGCCCACTCCCACGTGAACGGTCGGCGCTTCTGGAACGTGCGCACGCCGGACCGTTACATCGCGATGCTCCAGAACGGCGAGCGGCCCCTGGGAGGGGAGGAGACGCTGGACGAGACGACCAAGGAGTTCGAACGCGACTCACTCGCGCTGCGCACCAGCCGCGGCGTGCCGCGCGAGGCGTTCGACTCGTTGGAGGAGATTTCGCACCTGATCAAAGTCAACGAGGGCCGCGTGACGCTGGCGCCGAGGGGTCGTCTGCTGGCCAACCAGGTGATCGTGCGGCTCAAGAGTTCGACGTAGTCCGGTAGCCTGAGACGATGGATGAAGCGCCCCTAACCGACCCCGACCTGCTCGAAAAGGTCATCAATCTCGCCAAACGGCGCGGTTTCATCTTCCCCTCGGCCGAGATTTACGGGGGATTCCGCTCGACCTACGACTACGGCCCCTTGGGGGTCAACATGCTGCGCAACGTCAAGCAGGCCTGGTGGTACGCCATGGTCCAGACCCGCGAGGACATCGTCGGACTCGACGCCGCCATCCTCGGCCCGCCCGCGGTGTGGGCGGCCTCGGGGCACTTGGAGACTTTCACCGACCCGTTGGTCGACTGCAAGAAGTGCAAGGAACGCTGGCGCGAGGACAAGATCGACGGCGTGTGCCCGAACTGCGGTTCGACGGAGTTCACCGAACCCCGGGCCTTCAACCTCATGTTCAAGACCCAGGCCGGCCCGGTCGAGGGCGAGGGCGCCACGGCCTACCTGCGCCCCGAGACGGCCCAGGGTATGTTCATCAACTTCGCCAACGTGCTCTCGGCCACCCGCAAGCGGCCACCCTTCGGCATCGCCCAGATCGGCAAGTCCTTCCGCAACGAGATCACCCCGCAGAACTTCGTCTTTCGCACCAGAGAGTTCGAGCAGATGGAGATGGAGTACTTCGTCCCGCCCGCCGACGCGGAGGAGTGGTACCGCTACTGGATCAAAGCCCGCTACGAGTGGTACGTGGGGCTGGGCATCGCGCCCGAGCTGCTGCGCCTGCACGAGCACGCCCCGGCGGACTTGTCGCACTACTCCAAGGGCACCACCGACGTCGAGTTCGCCTACCCCTGGGGCTGGGACGAGCTCGAGGGAATCGCGAATCGCGGCGACTACGACCTCACCCAGCACTCCAACGCCTCGGGCACGCGCCTCGAGTACTACGACCAGGGCGCCAACGAGCGCTACGTCCCCTACACCATCGAGCCGGCCGCCGGCGCCACGCGGGCCATGATGGCCTTCCTGCTCGCCGCCTACCACGAGGACGAGGTGGAGGGCGAGACGCGCACGCTGCTGCGCCTCGACTGGCGCCTCGCGCCCTACCAGGTGGCGGTGCTGCCGCTGTCGAAGAAGCCCGAGCTTGAGAGCCTCTCGCGCCAGGTCTTGGAACTGCTGCAGCCGCACTTCATGTGCGATTTCGATGTCACCCAGTCGATCGGGCGCCGCTACCGGCGCCAGGACGAGGTCGGCACGCCCTTCTGCGTCACGATCGACTTCGACTCGCTCGCGGACCACGCGGTCACCGTGCGCGGCCGCGACACGACCGAACAGACGCGCGTCGACATCGACGAGCTGCTCGCGGACCTGCGCCGGCGCACCAATCAGGTCTAGATGACCGGCGAGCGGGCCCAGTCCTTCGGCTCGGTCGCCGAGCAGTACGACGAGTTCCGTCCGGGTCCGCCGCCGGAGGCGGCGTCGCTCCTGGGTGACCTCAACGGCGTGTCGGTGCTCGAGGTGGCGGCCGGGACCGGCCTGTGGAGCCGTTTCCTCTTGGGCCAGGGCGCGAGCCTCACGGTCGTCGAACCCAACGAGCAGATGCGTGCGGTGCTCGAGCGGCGAAGTCCCGGCGTGCCGGCGCTCGTCGGCACGGCCGAGTCGCTGCCGGTAAAGGACGCCAGCTTCGACGTGGTGGTGTCGTCGTCGGCCTGGCACTGGTTCCGCCAGCCCGACGCCACCCTCGAGATGGCCCGGGTGCTCAAGGACGACGGTCGGATCTTCGTGTTCTGGAACGGCTTCGCCCGCGACGTCGAATGGGTGCAGGAGCTGACGAGGCTGCGCGACGACGAGGGTGACACCAAGCCGCGCCCGCGGGGCTGGACCGCGACGGAGCTGGCCGACGGACCCTTCCACGACGTCACCGACGTGGCGGTCGACTGGACTTGGCCGCGCACGCCAGCGCAGATCGTCGCGCTCTTCGGCACCTACTCCGGGGTCATCGTGCGCAGTGAGACGGAGCGGTCCCTCATCGACGCCAAGGTCCGCGCGCGCCTGGCCGACGTCGCCGACGGCGCCGAGATCGACCTGCCCATGACGTTGCGCGGCACGACCGCCCGGCGCTCAGCGCGCTGAGGTCGCGGGACGCCAGAGCAGCGCCGGGACCACCATCAACGCCGCCACGACGGCCCCCAGGATACAGACGCCGCCCCAGCCGTCGTGGGCGTAGGTGAAGCCGGCGCTCAAGGAGCCGACGGCCGCCCCGGTGAAGCAGTTGACCATGTAGGCGCTGGTGAGGCGGCTGCGCTTGCCCGGGGCCAGGCCGTAGACGATCGTCTGGTTGGTGATCTGCACACCCTGGGCCCCGGCGTCCAGCAGGAAGATGGCGAAGGCCAGCCACCACGCCTCGTGGCGGCCGAACCACATCACGACGTAGGAACAGAGCACCAGCGCCGTCGAGTAGATGGTGACCGTGCGGGTGCGCTGGCGGTCGGCCAGGTGCCCGGCCGCGTTGGCCGCCAGCAGCCCACCTACCCCCAAGAGTCCAAAGAGGCCGATGGTGATGTTGGAGTAGTGGAAGGGCGCGGCCGAGAGCTGGAAGGCCAGCGTCGACCACAGCACGCTGAAGGAGGCGAAGGCCAGGGCGCCGAACCAGCACCGCCGTCGCAGTTCACGAAAGTCCCAGTACAGCCGGAAGCTGTCGCCCACCAGCCGGCGATAGGCCAGGCGTTCCCGGGGCGCCTCGGGCGGCAGGACCCTGGAAAGCAGCGCGGCCATCACCACCAGCAGCAGTGCCGCCGCGACGTAGACGCCACGCCACCCGACGATCTCCGCGCCGACGCCCGAGAAGGTCCGCGAGAGCAGGATGCCCGTGAGCAGCCCCGTCATGAGTCGCGCCACCACGCGGCCGCGTTGACCCTCGCCCGCCAGGTCGGCGGCGAAGGGGATCAAGATCTGCCCGCCCACTGAGGCGAGTCCGACCACCACCGTCAGCAACGCGAAGAGGACGAAGCTGTGCACCAGCGATCCGAGCCCCATGGCCACCGCGGCGACGAGGAAGATCACGACCACCAATCGGCGTCGCGTGAAGAGGTCGCCTAATGGCACCACGAAGGCCAGGCCCGCCGCGTAGCCGACCTGGGCCAGCGTGATGAGGGCCGAGGTGGCGACGGTGTCGATCTCGAAGTCGCTCCTCACCTGGTGCAGCAGCGGCTGGAGGTAGTAGAGATTGGCGACGATGACGCCGATGGCGATCGGCATGATCGTGATCATGGGCCGCGTCAAGGAGTTTGACGTCAGGCCACTTGGGCTCTTCATGAACCAGGTGGCACGGCCGTCGACGAGGGAAGGGAGTAGGTCACCTGGGCCTTGGCCACCAATTCGGCTGCGCCGAGCGATGACATGGCGACCTCGACCACCGCCAGCTTGCGCCCGAGCTTGAGTACCGTGGCGTGCGCCACTACGTCGGTCATGGCGGGCTTGCGCAGGAAGTCGATGTGAAGGCTCGTCGTGACGGCGAGCAGTTCTGGTCCGACCTGGGCCAGGATGGCCACCCACGCCGCCGTGTCCGCCAGCATCATCATGAGCGGGCCTGACACCGTGCCGCCGGGTCGTTCGTGACGGGCTCCGACGGGCTGGCGCATGACGATCGTGTCCCCGCTGACCTCCTCGACCTGGGGGACCTCGGCGTCGGGGAACGCCAGGTCGAGGATCTGCTGGAGCTGCGTTGCGTCCAGAACGGTCACGCGCTAGGCGACCTTGCGGTACTGCGCGGTCGCCAAGGGCGCGAGGACGGCGATCGCCCCCACGGACCAGGCCAGGGTGATCCAGGTCGACGCACCGTGCGGTATGCCGAGCATCAGGCCTCGCACCGCTTCCGCGCACTGGGAGACGGGTTGGTTGACGGCGAAGGGCTGGAGCCAACCGGGCATCTCGGAGGGCTGGATGAAGACCGAGGACGCGAAGGTGAGCGGGAAGATCAGGGGGAACGTCATCGCCTGGGCGGTCTCGGAGTTGGGGGCGGCGAGCCCCACGAAGGCGAAGCCCCACGAGAGGCAGTAGGCGAAGACGAGCATCAGCAGGCATCCCTGGAGGTAGGAGATGAACGACCCCGTCGGACGAAAGCCGACGGCGATGCCCACGACCGAGATGATCGCCACCACGCCGACGTTGCGCGTGAGGTCCGCGACGGTGCGTCCCGTGAGTACCGCCAGTCGGGCCATGGGCAGTGCTCGGAAGCGCTCGATCAGCCCGCGTTGCAAGTCCTCCGCTAAGCCAATGGCCGTGCCGACGGCGCCGAAGATCGTCGTCTGCACCAGGATGCCCGGGATGAGGAAGTTGACGTAGTCGAAGCCGGGAATCTTTATGACGCTGCCGAAGATGTAGCGGAACAGGAGCACGAACATGATCGGCTGGATGAACGCGAAGACCAGGGCCGTGGGGATACGCACCAGCGCCAGCAGGTTGCGTCGCGCCATGGTGAGCACGTCGCTCACGACCCAGCGCAGGGAGCTCCTGGATGACGTGGGAGCGGTGACGGTGACGGTCACGTTCGGGCCTTTCGTCCGCGGCGACCCGCGGGAACGCCGGAGGACAGCGGATCAGCAGCGTCCTCCGCCTTGTGACCGGTCAGGTCCAAGAAGACGTCGTCGAGGCTGGGCTCGCGAAGCGACAGCCCGGCCAGGGTGATGCCCGCGCCGTCCAGACGTCGCAGTGCCTCGGCGGCGAGGATCGGTCCGCGGTCGACCGTCAGGTCCACGACGGTGCCTTCGATGATGGCCGGCTTCGCGGAGAGGTCCGCGATGAGCTCGGCGCCGCGCCGCGCGTCGTCGGTGGTGAGGAAGGTGGTTGACAGGACCGTGCTGCCCAGACGGGTTTTGAGCTCCACGGACGTTCCTTCGGCGATGATCTTGCCGTGATCGAGCACGACCAGCTGCTTGGCCAGACGGTCCGCCTCTTCGAGGTACTGGGTGGTGAGCAGCACCGTGGTCCCTCCTTCGACCAACCCTTCGATGATGCCCCACAGGTCCTGTCGGCTCTGGGGGTCGAGCCCGGACGTGGGTTCGTCGAGGAAGAGCAGGGGAGGATCGGCCACCAGCGCCGCGCCCAGGTCGAGGCGACGGCGCATGCCGCCCGAGTAGGTCTTGGTCGTGCGGTCGGCCGCATCGGCGAGGCCGAACTGCTCGAGCAGTTCGCGCGAGCGCTTGACCACGAAGGACTTGTCCAGGTGGTTGAGCAGTCCGATCATGCGGAGGTTCTCGAACCCGGTCAGGTTCTCGTCGACCGTCGCGTACTGCCCAGCCAGGCCGATGCTTCGTCGCACGTCGTCGGGACGCTTCACCACGTCGAAGCCGTTGACCGTGGCGGTGCCCGACGTCGGCTTCAAGATCGTCGAGAGGATGCGGATCATGGTGGTCTTGCCCGAGCCGTTAGGACCCAGGAGCCCGAAGACTTCACCCCTCGGCACCTGCAGGGTGACCCCGCCGAGGGCGCGGACCTCGCCGTCCTTGAAGGTGCGCACTATGGAGAACGCCTCGACGGCGAAATCGGACATAGCGGCCAGTTTAGGAACTAATCACCCGTTCACTGCTCCAAGGTCGGACGAGGGCGGTACCTTCTGTACATGGCTATTTCGGACAGTGAGATCGCACAGGTCCGTGCGGCGACTGACATCGTGGCCCTCATCAGCGAGCAGGTCGCGCTCAAGAAATCGGGACGGCGTTGGACCGGGTTGTGCCCTTTTCACGGCGAGAAAACGCCGTCGTTCTCGGTCAACGCCGAAGAGGGCCGCTACTACTGCTTCGGTTGCCGGGCGTCGGGCGACCAGATCACCTTCGTGCGCGAGATTCAGCACCTCGACTTCATGGACGCCTTGCGGGTGCTGGCCGACCGTGCGGGCATCGAGCTGCACGAGGACGCCAACGCCGGTCCCGCGCGCAAAGAACGCCAGGAGTACATGGCGGCCATGGAGAGGTCCGTCGAGTGGTACCACGAGCGACTGCTCACCGGCGCGGATGCCCGGCCGGCCCGGGAGTACCTCAAATCCCGCGGCATCGACGGCGAGGTCGCGCGTCAGTTCAAGCTCGGCTGGGCGCCCGACGAATGGGACGGCCTGGCCAAGTCCCTGGGGTTGACCGAGAAGGTGCTCTTGGGCACGGGGCTCGGGTTCGTCAACAAGGGCGACCGACGCCAGGACGCACTGCGGGCCAGGATCATCTTCCCGATCTTCGACTCCGCGGGCAAGGCCATCGCGGTGGGCGGGCGAATCCTTCCGGGCCACGAGTCGCCCCGACCCGACGGCCGGGTGGAGGCCAAGTACAAGAACAGCCCCGAGACGACCATCTACTCCAAGCGACGGACCCTCTACGCGCTCAACTGGGCCAAGGACGACGTCATACGTTCGGGCGAGATCATCGTCTGCGAGGGCTACACCGACGTGATCGCGTTCTTTCGCGCCGGACTGGCTCGGGCCGTGGCGACCTGCGGCACCGCGCTCGGCGAGGAGCACTTCAAGCTCATGCGCAATTTCGCCAGGCGGATCGTCCTGGCCTACGACGCGGACAGCGCCGGTCAGAGCGCGGCCGCCTCGGTCTACCAATGGGAACGCCAGCACGAGGTCGACGTCTTCGTCGCTCGGCTGCCCAAGGGCAGCGACCCCGCCGACCTAGCGCAGAGGGATCCCGAGGCCCTGCGGACCGCGGTGAGCACCGCCGTCCCGTTCTTGCAGTTCCGATTGGACCGCGTCCTCGATGCCGCGAACCTGGCCACGGCCGAGGGCCGGGTCCGCGCCGCGGAATTGGCGATGGAGGTGCTGGCCGAGCATCCGAGCGAGCTTGTGCGCGACCAGTACCTGATGGACGTGGCCTACAAGCTGCGGTTGGAGGAGACCACCTTGCGGCCCCGGGTGGCCGAGATCGCGCGCAGTGGCGTGAAACGGCTCATCCCCAACGAACCTCCCGACGAGTCGGCGCCGCCACGACGGGGACCGGTGGCGCCGATGCCGCGGCCGGGCTTGGAGGCCCTGCGACTGTACGTTCATCTTTCGAGCGACGTCAAGGACCGACTCATCAGTGCGTACTTCGTCAACGACATTCAGCGAGAGATCTTCGATGGCCTGGTGACGGGTTCACCGATCTCGGACGTCATCGATCAACTCCAGAGGCGAGGAGAGGAGGACGCGGCGCTCGTGTTGAGCCAGCTGGTGGTGGACGAACTCGATCGCGACTACACGTCGCAGGACGTGAGCGCCGTCATCTCCCAGCTGATCCGCAGCGCAGTGGGGGAGGAGCTTAAGAATATCGAGCGCGAGCTGCGCGACGGCTCCATAGCGCCGGACTTCGCCATGGCCACGATCCGCGACGTGAAGGAACGAGTGGATCTGTTGGGCACCCCCCAGGGCGATGTCGCCGAAGGCGACCTTCGTGACTGGCTGCTCACGCGCACCCCGGTGTCGCAGTCGTGAGTGATGAACCGCACGGGCTAATCGGCGGCTTGGCCATGATTCCGCCTTTGGGAGTTGAAGAGGAGCGCCGACTCCATCCCGTGATCCAGCGGGGTCGCGAGGCGGCCGCGGCTTTGGCCAAAGCGGATGGGATCGACGCGACCACGCGGCGACGACTGCAACGTGAGCGACAAGCGGGCCAAGAGGCCGAGTCGTTGCTGTTGCGCGCCACGTGCGGTTTGGTGCGCACCCGGGTGGTCGAGCGCGGTTATCACTTCGGCAACGAGGACTTAGAGGCGGCCGGCATCGAGGGGCTGGTCAATGCCCTTCGCCGCTTCGATCCAGAGCAGGGCACCCGCTTCTCCACGTACGCGAACTATTGGATCATGAAGCTGGTGAATCAGGCGGTGCAGCAGCAGGCCGGGCTGAGCGACAGCGAAATGCGTCTGATACTGAAACTCCGCAAGTTGGAGCGGATCTCGAGCCCCAAGCGAGTGACCAAACACGACGTGGCCACGTCACTCGGCATCTCCTTGGCGAAGGCTACCGAGGTCCTGCAGATGAACAGAGACCTCACCTCACGTCGGTACCATCCGACCGAGATCAATGACGTGACCGACGTGAAGCAGCCTCCCGACGTGGCGGACGCCCCCTCGTGGGTCATTGAATCGCTGCGCAGACTTTGCGGTGATGATTTTGACGCGTTCTGGCAATACACGTTCCATACGATGTCCCTTGACGAGATTGCTCGATTGAACGGCATCACGCGACAAGGCATGACGAAGAGAATTGAACGGTGCCGCAGAGCAGTTCGTGAAAGTCCCGAGGCCGAGCGTCTCCAGCAGTGGTTTGACCAGCAGTAGAGCTTAAAGACCTGGGTGATAATGTTGCGTTGCCTCACCCATTCCCAGATAGCTCAATTGGCAGAGCAAGCGACTGTTAATCGCTAGGTTGCAGGTTCGAGTCCTGCTCTGGGAGCCAGCCAGTGATTTCTGATGGCGTCATCGTTGCACCGCTGTGTATGGTGATTTTCAAAGGGCCGTAGCTCAGTGGTTAGAGCAGGGGACTCATAATCCCTCGGTCGTGGGTTCGATCCCCACCGGCCCTACGATGCTCCCTACGATGCTCCATTTTGCTCTTAGCAGGGAAGTTTTTGTCTGCAGGCCAGCAATTTCAGCAGAGCAGGGGGCTTTCGGCGCTCCTGGATAGCATCGATCAACGAAGAAATTGACGGAAGAGACTGCGTTCTGATCGTCCTGCGAACAGCCATTTCCTGCCTGGTCTGCGACATAATCCCACGTTTTATCCCACGCTTTGGACAAAGAGTGCGGTTGGCCTACGCCTGACAGAAAACGTCCACCGTTACCCGGAGATGCGGCGCGCCGCATCGAGAAGTGGCGCGAGGTAGCGGCGGCTGCGCCGCTCGACGTCTCCGAACGCAGGGATCTCGCCTGGCAGGTAGTCGTCGAGTTCCTCGTCCCAGCGATTGCGGTAAGCGACCATGCGCCGCTCGAATATTGCCGACCATACGCGAGGCGATGTTCGCTGCCTGCCACGGCCCCGGTCATTCTCCGCCTTGCGCAAGTAGAGGTACCAGGCTTCGAGCGGATCCACGTGGCCACCATCGAGCAGTTGGTAGATGTCGTACAGGTCGCGGCACTGCAAACGCTCGGCGATGCAGCGCACCTTCTCGGCGGCCACCTCGTCGAGCGTGTAGCCGTCAATCGCGGCGCCCTCCGGAAGATCGGGCCATCGTGGTTGCAGGTTGATCCGGGTGCGCGACTCGACCAGCTCGGTGTCGGAGATGTCGAGTTTGATCTTGCGCGCCTTGGCCCCGAGCGGCCCGACGTAGTTCACCCAGGGCGCACCGCCCTCTTCCTGGACAACCTCCAACACGGGCAACTCCAAGCGCTTGCGACAGGTGTCTGTGGCAACGGCGACTATGGCGGTGGCGTCGGCGATGGACAGGCCGTTGACGGCGGAGAAGTCGAGATCGGCGGAGTAACGGTAGTCGGCGAAGTAGCAAAGGCGAAGCAACGTGCCCCCTTTGAATACGAGCCGCGTGTCACCAGCGGTTCCGATATCGGCGCAGATGTGAGCAAGGACATAATCGCGCTCGATGGTCGGGGCGGGCAGTCTCTCATCGTTGGCGCGCTGGGTGATGAGGCCTTTGGTTATCACGCGGCCACCACGGCTTCGAGCTCGGACGCCGCGTACGGCCAGGCGACGCCCCACTTCTTGTCGACCCAGCCACCGGCCCCCCGTGCGTTGCGGTCCAACTCAATCAGCGAGCGCCACAACGGTGGTTCCAGTCCCCGCCCCACGGGAAGCGACAGCGTGGTTGCCATGGATCCAATCCGGCGGTAGGCGGGCTCAGCGTGGATCTCACTGGCGAGGTCTCCCAGTCCCGCGATGTTGCCCACGGTCGCAAGGGCTTCAGCGACGCGCGACGCACCGCCAACCAGGTGCGGTCGCGATGCCGCGTCGAGCAGTGCTCGTGGAATCGTCGCGATACGCGACGGGCCGAGGGGCTCGGTCCCGACGAGCACGGTTGCCTCGCTCTCGCGAATCACCCGCAGTGTCCGTCCGGTCAGGGCCTTCTCTCGAGGCCGGTATGGACTAGCCACCTGGATGGAACGCACGGGCCGCACGAGCAACCCGTGATGGTCAAGGGCGGTCAGGAAGCCGATGCGATGGGGGCGGCCGGCGAACACCGCGGCGACGGCCGAGCCCAAGTCGTCCCATACCGCGGCCGTGCCCAAGGCGCCGATCTGACGAATGGCGTATCTACCAACGGCCAGGCGGTCCACCAAGCCAAGACTGGCCCAGCGAGCGAGAAGGTTGGAGGTTGCTTGAGGCGATGTGCCGAGAGCATCTCGAACCTCAGCCGCGCTAAAGGCCGTCCGCCCTTCGCTGGTGAACCGGTCAAGGAGCTTTAATGCTCGACCATTTGCCATAATTGGCTCCTATTCATGAATAACGTGTATTAGTGACAACTATAGCAAGTATTTCTTGTTGAAGATGTTGTTTCTACATGATCCACGTGAACTATCGCCTACTCAGACAAATAACGGAGTGGCGTTTCCAGGAGACTCGGCGCAAGACGGTCAGTCGCAAATCCCCTGGTCTACTTCCAAAGCAGGCGTCGCTACTGCCGACATTGGAGAGCCTCGCCGCCAAGTCGCGCTTGACACAATATGGGTTATAGGCCATACTCGGTAACGGAGGTTTGATCATGCCACGAAGTTATCGAGACGTGAGTGCGGAGCGCAAAGTTCGCCGGTCCGGGGACGCCGTACATCAGGGGGAGGTTTTTACGGGCGCCTACAAGTTTGCTGTCTCGCTCATTGCACTCAGAGAATCCCGTGGTCTCACCCAGGAACAGCTCGCCGCTCAGACGGGGATCGACCAAGGCGACATCAGTCGTATCGAGCGCGGCTCGGCCAATCCCACCGAAAAGACGCTCATTCGTATCGCCGATGCGCTCGGGGCTGAATTGAAGCTTGTCGATCGCGTGACTGCTTGATCAGTTTGGGCTGAATTAACGGTGCGCTGTTCCGACCTGTCTAGAAGATGGTCACGCGAGTCCACGTTGCTCCTCCGTTCGTTGTGCGAAAGATTCGAGACGGGGGCATGTAGTTGCCACCGCACAGAGCCAGGCCGTCCGCTTCGCTCGTGAAGACGAGGGGGTTGACGTCAACGCACTTGAAGGTGCCCACCAACGTGGCGGAATGAGCGTCGTTCGTAATGCGATAGAGGTCGTCGTTCTGAAGACCTACATCGAGGTATCCAAGGTTGCTGGAGACCGGATCAAAGTATCCGCCCCCCGTGCCGGAGATCTGGGACACCGGGTCGATGAGAGTCCATCGGGCACCGCCGTCGTCCGAGTAATAGAACTGAAGATCCATTCCGGTGGGACACTGCGCCCAAAGTGTCACGAGAGACGTCGCTGTCAACGCGCATCCAGCTGTGCTCGCGAGAGCAGGATATGGAAGGACCAAGGTCGTCAGTGTCTTGCCAGAGTTGTGAGATCGCACAAGTAGATCGTGGCTGCGCTGTTCGGAGATCCAGACGTTGGAGCCGAAGGCCGCGATGGGTCCGAGAAAACCCCATGTGAAGTTGCTGTTAGGTATCGGTGTACTCGACCAATGAAGTGACGTGAGCGACGACTGCGCGAGCCGGTAGTCCTTGTTGCCACCGTCGCCCTCGTTTAGTTTCTTTTCGAAGTTCGCCGTCACCGCATAGACGTTCTTCGATGTCGTGGCGAAACCCTCGATTCGATTACCAAAGGGCATCTTCTCTTTCTGCCACGTCTTCGCGCCGTTGAATGTGACGTAGAACGTTGAGGGGGAGAGCAGTCCCACCTCCGCAAAGCCGACTTCGGGATTCGCGAAGACGAGTTCGTAACTGTTCACGTATTGGACTTGCGTTCCATCCGCGACGGGAGGGGGCGTGACGGCGGTGAACGTGGCGCCATTATCAGTCGTTCGCGCGAGGCGTAAACAGAGTTTTGGACCGCATTTGACGTAGCCCATCAAGTAAACGATTGCCGTACCGGGTACTCGTGCCAGCGTCACGGGAGTCATCTGAGTGGGCGACGGGCTCGTCGACGACGCAGAGGCAGGGTTCGCCACCAAGTACGAGAACGGTACCGCCAACGATAGAAGTATGGCGAAGATCTCGCGAACTCTTCGGTTTCGAACGCGCGTCACAGCTTCACCTTCTCACGCACCTACGTGATTGATCCGCCGAATTGCCAGTCGATTGAATTCCTACTGTG
>JBARBL010000016.1:0-2567 GCA_049793015.1 Acidimicrobiales bacterium
TGGCGAAGGCCTCGAGGTAGCGACCGGGCTCGCTCATCATCAGGTGGCAGTCGAAGAAGCGGGTGCTGTAGCGGCGCAACGACGCCACGACGGGCGGTCCGATCGAGACGTTGGGCACGAAGTGACCGTCCATGACGTCCACGTGCAACCAGTCGGTCTGCGCGTCGATGCGCTCGACGGCGGCGGCCAGGGAGCCGAAGTCCGCCGCCAGTATCGAGGGGGCGACCCGCAGGGAACCGGTCGGACCAGCGTCGATGAGCGTCACGAAATCAGCCTATGGGCGCTCAACGGCGCCTACGACCATGTGGTCGACGACGTCGCCAGGCGCGCGCCCGACCACCACGCGTGCGCGGTCATGGCCCGCGAACCCTCGGGCTGGACCCGGTCGAGTACCAGCGCCCCGTGCGCGCCGGTCATGAGCACGGCCCCGTCGCTCATGGTGAGCGAACCGACCGCCATCGAACTCGGCGGACCTTCGTGCGCGGCGAGCACGCGGAGTCGCCGACCGTTCAGGAAGATGAACGCTCCCTCCAGGCGAACGGTCCGCAGAAGTGCGTCGCGGTCCATCTCGGGCGTGAGGTGGAACGTCTCCTTGGTCAACTTCTCGGCGTAGGTGACCTCACCCTCCTGGACGCGAGGGTGGGCCAGCAGGTCGCTCGACGCCAGCACCTCCACGAGCGCCGCCGCCCCCGCGTCGGCCAGTTCGTCGGTCAGCTCCGACGCGTTCTTAGAACCGACCGCCACCTCGCGCGCCAGGTGCACCGGTCCGGTGTCCAGTCCCGCCTCGAGGGACATGATCGACACGCCCGTGACCAGGTCGCCGGCGAGGATGGCGCGCTGCACCGGGGCCGCGCCCCGCCAGCGCGGCAGCAGGGAGAAGTGCACGTTGAGCATCGGCACGCGTTCTAAGAGCTCGGCGCTCACCATGGCCCCGTAGGACACGACCACACCCCGTTCGACTTCCGCGCCGTCGAGGTCGGCCAAGCGGTGACCCACGCGCAGGCCCATCTCCTGCCCCGCGACCTTCACGGGACTGGCCACGAGTGCGCCGCCGCGACCCCTTCGCCGGTCCGGCCGCGTGATGACGAGGACGATATCGTGACCAGCCACGACCAGCGCGCGCAAGGACGGCACGGCGGCCTGCGGGGTGCCGAGGAAGGCGAGACGCATCTACTCGCCGAAGAGGCGGTGGAGTCCGTCGTGATCACCGACGCCGAGGCGCTCACGATTCTCACGCAGGAAGATCTTCGCGTCACGGCGCTGGTCGGCGTCCAGGCGCTCGATCAGGAGGTGGCCGTCGAGGTGATCCGTCTCGTGCTGGAAGATCCTCGCCTGGTAGTCCGTGGCGTGGATGTCCAGCTCGTTGCCGTCGAGGTCGTAGCCGGTGAGGTGCACGTCCTTGAACCGGGTGATGTCCCAGCTGAGCCCGGGCACCGAGAGGCAACCTTCGTGGAAGGTCCACTCGCCGTCGGTCTCCACGATGGTGGGATTGATGACGACGAAGGCGCCCTCACCCTCCCCCTCGTCGTACACGAACAGGCGCTTCTGCACGCCGACCTGGTTGGCGGCCAGTCCCACTCCCGGCGCGTCGTACATGGTCTCGATCATCGACTCGACCAGGGCCGCGATGGTGGCGTCGATGTTCTCGACGTCGGTCGTGACCGTGTTCAGCACGGGGTCGCCGTACACACGAATTGGCAAGAGGCTCACGTCTCCACGTTACCGCCCGCCCTGACGACGACGGAATGTCGCAGCGCGCCGACACTGCGCGCGTATCGGCGACTAGCGCACGGCCAGACGGAACTTCTCGTGGGGACGCGGAGCCTCTCGCAGCGCCGTCGTCAGCACCGCCACTTCTCTTGAACTCACTACGAACCCGTCGTTGGTCGGATGCACGCTGACACCGGGAACCGAAAGTCCTTCGACGAACTGCGCGGCGCCCTCGCCGCTCACCGTGGCGATCGCGCCGTAGGGCGGGAGCTCGAGCAGCTCCGCGGTGGCCACGTCCTCGCGCACTATGTCGTCGAAGCTCGCTCGCAGCAAGGCGTCCACGACCGCGTCCTCACCCCGGCGCGTCTGCAGCACCACGGGGCCGCGGCCCTCACGCCGCGATCCCACCAGGCGGCCGGCCTTGCCGACGGCCGTGATGGCGGCGCGGCGCGCGGATTCTCGCGGCGCCAGGAGGTACTGATCGAAATCGACGAAGATGACCACGCCGCACCGGCGAACCCTCTGCCAGACCGCCTCGGTGCCCACCACCACGCGCGCCAGCGGGGCGTTCGCGTCACTCGACGCGGTCACTTCGCTCACGGCTTGGGACAGCTGGGCGGCCACGTCTCGCGCGAGCGTCGTCACCCCCACGCGAACCCGCTTGAGATTGGTGGCGCCGCAGTGGCGACAGAAGTTGGCCCTCAATTCGTGACGTTGGGAGCAGGCCAACATATCTCCCACCTCCTCTTCTCCCTGGGCGCAGGTGGCGCAGCGCGCCAACTCGCCGCACGCGCGACAGGCGAAGAGTCGCCCGGACCCGAGCCGCTGCAGGACCACGCACACCGCCACCGCCTCGT
>JBARBL010000017.1:0-30647 GCA_049793015.1 Acidimicrobiales bacterium
CGTTGGTGGCCCGCGCGCGTCAACGGGGTCTGAACGTGAAAGGTCTCATGACGGTGGCGCCGCCCGACGTCGCGGGGGCTCGTGAAGCCTTTCACATCACCAGTGAAATGGCCGACCAATTGGGCCTTCAGGAGCGTTCCATGGGCATGAGCGACGACTTGGAGTTGGCGTGCGAGTTCGGAACGACCGAGGTGCGGGTGGGACGAGCACTCTTCGGCCCACGAGTCGCCCCGTGACGGCCCGGCCTAATATGAAGGTGGGCGAGAAGGCGCGAGGAGAAGCCAATGAATGAAAAGATGCGTCACGTGCTCGGGTTCTTGGGCCTGGTCGAGGACGACTACGGCGACAACTCGGCGTCCGCCGCCGCCCGAGCCTTCGCCGACCAGCCGTCCTTCGACGGCGAGCCGGAGTACTCGCAGCCTCCCGTCACCAGTTCGTCCCGGTCCTTCCCGACGGTGGCCAGCGGCTCGGGTACGTCGCGCACCTCGGCGCCACCGCTGCGCATCTCGTCGATCTCGGTGCTCGACGCCTCGGGCCAAGCGCCCCGGGTGCGTCCGATGGCCAGCGCCGGAGCCCGCGGCATCGCCACGTCCTCGCAGGACCGCGACGTCGCCATCTTCCTTCCGAGCACGTATCACGAATCGCGGCGCATCACCGACATGCTGCGCAACAACCGCGCGGTGCTGCTCAACGTGACCGAGATCGACCCCGGCCTCGCGCGACGCCTGGTGGATTTCGCGGCCGGCACCGCCTACGCCATGAACGCCAAGATCGAACCGCTGAGCAACGGCGTGTACCTGGTCAGTCCCCAGGGCACCCACATCAGCCCCGATACGAAGGATCGCTTGCGGGCGTCGAACTATCGGTCGCTCGACAATTCATGAGTTTTGTCCACGAAATCATCTCCATCTACATCTGGGTGCTCTTTCTGACGGCCCTGCTGAGCTGGTTCCCCACGTCGAACAGCGGCGGGGGACTGTCGTCGGTGCGCCGGGTCCTGGCGGCGGTGACCGAGCCGGTGCTTCGCCCCCTGCGTCAGGTGCTCCCGCAGCCCCGCGCGGGCGGCGTCGCCGTCGACTTCTCGGTGCTGGTCGCCATGCTCTTGTTGTACGTCGTCAACCGCGTCATCTGAGACGTGGATTCACTCAAGCGCCGCAACGGGGCGGTAGGGTGGCTGGATGGATAGTTCGAATAACGCAACTTCGGCTCTCGACACCATCGACACCGTTGCGTTCAAGGTTGGCCTCAAGGGCTACAACGTCGACGAGGTTGACGAGTTCCTCGAGCGACTCTCGGTCGAGACACGACAGCTGAAGGACCAACTCCAGCAGATGCGTCAGCAGCTGCGTCTGGGCGCGGAACGGATCAACCAGCTCGAGAGCGGCCGCCCTTCCGGCACGGGTCCCACGCCATTGGCCCCCGCCCCCGCGCCCGCGCCGGCCCCACGAATCGTGACCTCCGGCGCCGGTCCCGAGCAGGTGACCGCGCTGATCGTCCTGGCGCAGCAGTTCATCGAGAAGACCCAGCAAGAAGCCGAGGAACAGGCCCGGAGCCTCACGGTCGCCGCCCAGGAGCGCGCTCGAGAGATCATCGGAGAGGCGCGGAGCCGGGCCGAGGATGAAGTCAATCGCCTGAACGGCCTCAAGCAGCGACTGAGCGAAGACGTGGACCTCTTGACGCGCCAGCTCGACACCGAACGCACCCGATTGAGTGCGGCCCTCGCGGAGTTCTCGCGCTGGGTCGAGAGCTCGCTGCAGGTCGGCGGTCCGCGAGCGAATCCGAGCACTCCGTCGATCGCCAAGCCCACCGCGCCGGTACCAACCCTGACGCCGACGCCACCGCCCGCCGCGCCACGCGGGGCCGCGCCGCAGAGCCAGCAACCGACGATTGGACAAATTCTTAACTTCGATTCTCCGTCGAGCGACGATCGTCCGTAGCACCATCGCGCTGGCGGGCTGCTAGGGTCTGCGCGCACTCGTTCTCTACGTCAAGGAGTTGACAATGCCGCCGAACGCGAAGAAAGTGACCAAGACCCCGCTGAAGAAGACACCGGCAAGGATCGTGGCGGCGGCCAGGACGGCAGCAAAGACACCCCCCAAGAAGGCTCCCATCAAGAAAGTACCTGTGAAAAAAACGATATCGAAGGTTCCAGTGAAGAAAGTTGTAGCGAAGAAGGCGGCCCCCGACCGAACTGCGGTCAAGAAGGCGCCCGCGAAGAAGACGCTGGTGAAGAAGGCCGCGGCGCCGGCCGCGAAGAAGGCGGTTGCCCTGACGGCGGCGCAACGCGCCGTGGTGGCGAAGCGCGCCGCGGCGGCCAAGGCCAAGGCCGTGGCGATCGCCAGGGCCCAAAAGTTGCGTGAGGACAAGGCCAAGGCTCTGGCCAAGGCCAAGGCCGCGGCGCTCGCCAAGGCCCAGAAAGAGCGCGACGCCAAGGCCAAGGCCCTCGCCAAGGCCAAGGCCGCAGCGGCCAAGGCCAAAGCGGTGGCTGCCGCCAAAGCCTTGCGCGAGCGCGAGGCCAAAGCCAAGGCCGTCGCGAAGGAACGCGAGATTCAAGCCAAGGCTCGCGACAAGGCCGCCGCGGAGGCGAAGAAGCAACGCGAGATCGACGCCAAGCGCAAGGCCATCGAAGCGGAGAAGCAACGCAAGCTTCGCGAGATCGAACGGCGTAACCAGGAAGAGCTCAAACGCCAGGAGCGCCGTGAAGCCGAGGAGCGCCGTCGACTCGAGGCCCTCGAACGCAAGATGCTCTCGAAGCCCTACGGCAAGGACGAGGCCTTCTTGGCCGAGCTCCGCGTCCTGCTGCTCGAGGCGCGAGAGGCGACGTCCGCACAGATCGTGGTCGCCGAGGCCGAGGCCGAAGAGATGCTGGTCGACCGCGAGCGCCTCGAATACGACGACGAGGACGGCAGCAGCGTCGCGTCCGACATCCAGCGCGATCAGCTCAAGGACTTCGCGACCGCCCTGCGTCTGAAGGTCGACGAGATTGACGTGGCCCTGGCGCGCGTGGACGATGGAAGTTACGGCCGTTGCGACGAGTGCTACGAGCCCATCTCGAAGGCCCGGCTCTTGGCGCAGCTGCCCGTCTTCACCTGTGTCTCGTGCCGCGCCAGCGTCTGATCTACGGAGTCAATCCTGTTGTCATCCTCATGGCGTTGGTGGTCACCGGCGTCGATGCCCTGAGCAAGGTGTGGGCGCGAAGGGTGCTGGCGACGCACGCGGTGCATCTCTTCTGGTCGGTGTGGCTACGCCTGCGGTTCAACTCGGGCATCTCCTTTTCGATCAACCACTCTGGACCGCTGCTCACCACTGTGCTGACGGTGATCGTCGCGCTCGTCGCCGTGGTGGTGGGAGCGCGGGCGGCGCCCGGTGCCGCGACGATCGGCTTCGGGCTGTTGCTGGGGGGAGGTCTGGCCAACGTCGTCGACCGCGTGACGGCGTCGCCTCATCGGGTGACGGACTTCATCGCGGTGGGGAGCTTTCCGGTCTTCAACCTCGCCGACGTGGCCGTCACGGCCGGTTTCGTGGTGCTCATGGTGGCGGCCCTGCGCGGTGGGAAACTGTTGGTGCGATGAGCGACGACCTCACCAACGACCCGTTTGACGGCGAGACGCTCGACCTCGTCGTCCCGACGACCTTGAGCGACATCCGCGTGGACCGAGTCCTGTCCATGCTCACCGGCCTCTCTCGTTCCGAGACGCACAACATCTTGACCAGCGGCGCCGTGCGCCTCGACGACAAGGTCGTCCTCAAGTCATCGACCATCGTGACCCCCGGACAACATCTGGTGGCCGTGCTTCCCTCGCCCGACAGCGGGGCCGTCGAAGCCGACCCTACGGTCTTCGTCGACGTGGTGCTTGACGACGAGGACTTCGCGATCGTCAACAAGCTGCCAGGCCAGGTGGTCCACCCCGGGGCGGGCCAGCGTCACGGCACGCTGGTCGCCGGCCTGCTCGCCCTCTATCCGCAGATGCAGGAACTGAGCGACGAAGGCCTGTGTGATCCGCTTCGCCCCGGCATCGTCCACCGTCTGGACAAGGGGACCTCGGGGGTGCTGGTGGTCGCCAAGACGGCCGAAGGGTACCTCAATTTGACCCACCAACTCGCCGAGCGGACGATGGAACGCACCTATCTGGGCATGGTCGAGGGCCACGTCGCGGAAGAGCGCGGCGTCGTCGACGCGCCGATCGGCCGTTCCACGCGGACCCCGACCTTGATGGCGGTGAGGGCGGACGGGCGAGCGGCGCGCACGGGCTACGAGGTGCTCGCGCGCATCGACAAACCCCACGCCATGACCCTGCTACGCCTGCAACTCGATACCGGTCGGACCCATCAGATACGGGTGCACCTGGCGACAATCGGACATCCGGTGGTGAACGACCCCCGCTACGGCCATCGACGCGACAAACGGCTCGACGAGGAACGCTTCTTCCTGCACTCGACGACGCTGGCCTTCGCGCATCCTCGCAGTTCGCAGTGGTTGACCACGAGCGTGCCGCTGGCCGCCGACTTGGCCCGACTGGTGCCCGAGGGCGTCGAGCTCTAGGGCCTTAGGCGCTCTCTCGCGCCGCGATGACCGCGTTGTCGGCGCGCAGTAGCGCGAGCGCTTCCTCCTCGGCCCGGCGTACTCGGCGAACGCCGATATCCATCTTGGTGGCCGTGGCCTGCAGGGAAAGCGGCGTGGTGCCGTTGAGCCCGAACCGAAGGGACAGCACGTCACGTTGCAGCTCGCTGAGGTTCTCGAGTGCGCCGTGCAGCTGGTCGTCCATCATGGTCTGCTCGATGTCGCCGACCCAGTCGTGCTGGCTGGGGGCGACGAGGTCGCCCAGCGTGGTGGCCGAATCCGAGGAAGCGGGCTGATCGAGGCTCGCGGTGACTCCCGCCAAACCTCGCAGGCTCTCGCGTTCGGCCTTGGACATGCCGGTCGCCTCCGTCAGCTCCTCGTCGGTCGGCTTTCGCGCGAAGATCGACGTCAATTCCGCCGTGGTGGCTTCGAGGCGCTGGAGTTGCTCTCCCACTTCCAGGGGGATGCGAATGGTGCGGCCGTGCTGTTGGACGGCGCGCTGCAGCGACTGGCGGATCCACCAGGTCGCGTAGGTGGAGAACTTGAATCCCCGCTCCCAGTCGAACTTCTCGACAGCCCGCAGCAGTCCGAAGGTGCCTTCCTGGACGAGGTCGACCATTTCCACGCCGCGGTCTTGGTAGCGGCGAGCCCAGTGCAGCACGAGGCGCAGGTTGGCGGCCACCATCTGCTTCTTGGCCTCTTCGTCGCCGGCGGTGACGCGCTTGGCCAGCTCGACCTGCTCGTCGTAGTTGGGCATGGGGTAGCGGTCGAGGTCGCGCATCAAGAGACCCAGCATGTCGTTGGTATTTACCGAAGAACGGTGGACTGTGGTCGTCATTGCATCTCCTCGCTGGTTGACAGCTGCCGCGCCGGAGGGCGGGTATTTCTCCTATCGACGCCTTACTAATTTACCACGGGGTAAAGGCGACTTCAAGACTCATATATTAACGAAATGATAAGAAATTCGCCCTACGCGCTGTGGGTTTTCTTGACCTGCTGGCCCCCTCGGGCCGAATCGACCATGTCGGCCAAGGTGAAGCTGGCGAGGTGCTCGCGCATGTGGTTTCCGACGTCGGCCCACACGCCGAGCAGGACGCACTGGCCCTCGTGGTTGCAGGCGCCGTCCTTGTGGGGTTCGCCGAAGTCGCCGGCGACGATGGGGCCGTCGACCGCGGCCACGATCTCCGCCAGGGTGATCGATTCCGCCGATCGAGCCAGGACGTAGCCGCCCCCCACGCCACGCTTGGATCGCACCAGCCCGACGCTCTTGAGGCTGAGCAGAATCTGCTCGAGATAGGGCTGGGGGAGACCGGTGCGTTCAGCCAGGTCACGAACGGAAACGGGCAGGGCCAGGTCGTCGCGAAGGGCCAGGCTGAGCAGCGCCCGGCTGGCGTAGTCACCCCGTGTCGATACCCTCATAGAGCGCAGTCTATAGAGGTGCCTCGACCCCCACGAGCCAGGTCACGGGAACTCCCCACGTCTGGCACACTAGCTACATGGATGAAAAAAATGCCCAGGAGGAAACCGTCAATCCGGACGCGGTTCTGGACCCCGGACAGGAAAGTCGGGCGGTCGAGCCGGACGAGGCCACCGACTTCATCAGCCAGCCGGCCAAGGTGATGCGGATCGGTTCGATGGTCAAGTCGCTGCTCGACGAAGCGCGAAGCGCGCCGCTCGACGAGGCCGGCCGGACGCGACTGCGTGAGATCTACCAGACCTCGATACACGAGCTGTCAGGCGCGCTCTCCCCGGACCTGGGCGAGGAGTTGGCGCGGATGTCGCCGCCCTTCACGCCCGAGGTGCCGTCGGAGTCGGAGTTGCGCATCGCCCAGGCCCAACTGGTCGGATGGCTCGAGGGCCTCTTCCACGGCATCCAGGCGTCGCTGTTCGCCCAGCAAGCGGCGGCGAGCGCCCAGCTGGAGAAGATGCGCGACCGTTCGCTCAATTCCGGCGGTCCCGAACCTCGCGCCGGGACCTACCTCTAAGCGGTGCGCGTGGCGCGGGCCGGTGACGTACTAACGTGCGAATTCCACGCATGTAATTTCATCAGTGCGACCGTCGAAAGGAAGAGCGCAGCCCATGGCTGAGAGCTTTGTTCACCTCCACAACCACACCGAATACTCGATGCTCGACGGGGCGGCCCGGGTGGAGGAGCTGGTCATGGCGGCCAAGGCCGACGGACAAAAGGCCCTCGGCATCACTGACCACGGCAACCTCTACGGGGTGATCGATTTCTACGAGGCCTGCCGCAAGCACGGCCTGACGCCGATCATCGGCCTCGAGGCGTACATGGCCGCCAACTCGCGTTTCGACCGCCCGCCGAGGCGCGGCAAGATCGACGACACGGGTGGCGATACGGAGGGCGGACAGAAGCTCTACCACCACCTGACGCTGCTCGCGACCTCCAACGAGGGGTACCGCAACCTGCGTGAACTCTCGTCGACGGCCTTCCTCGAGGGCTACTACTACAAGCCCCGCGTGGACTGGGAGCTCCTGGAGCGATACGCCAGGGGCCTGATCGCGACGTCGGGCTGCCTCGGTGGCGTCGTGCTCCAGGCCCTGGTCCAGGACAACTACGCCAAGGCGGTCGACCTGGCCGGTCGCCTACAGACGATCTTCGGACGGGAGAACTTCTTCATTGAGATGCAGGACCACGGCATCCCTGAGCAGTTGAGGACCAACCCGCAGCTCCTGCAGATCGCCAAGGACTTGAACGCGCCACTGTTGGCCACCAACGACCTGCACTACGTGCATCACGACGACGCCGAGATGCACGACGCGCTCCTGTGCATCGGGACTGGCTCACTGGTGGCGGATCCCAACCGGTTCCGGTTCCAGAGCGACCAGCACTACCTCAAGTCGGCCGCGGAGATGCGTTACCTCTTCCGCGACATCCCCGAAGCCTGCGACAACACGTTGCTCGTCGCCGAGCGCGCGGACGTGACCATCCAGTTCGACAACGACGCGCTGCCGGAGTTCCCCATTCCGCTCGAGTACCAGGGGGCCAGCCACAAGGAAGGCGCCCATCGCTACCTTCGTGAACTCACCTATCGAGGGGCGCAGGAGCGCTACGGCGTCGGCTTCGACGACGACGTGCGCCAGCGCATCGACTACGAGCTGGGCGTCGTGGCGGACATGGGCTTCTCGGACTACTTCCTGGTGGTGTGGGACCTGCTGCGGCACGCGCGCGAACAGGGCGTGCGCGTGGGCCCCGGCCGCGGTTCGGCCGCGGGTTGTTGCATCGCCTACTGCCTGCGCATCGTGGACATCGAGCCCATCCGCTACGGCCTCATCTTCGAGCGCTTCTTGAATCCCGGTCGACGCCAGATGCCCGACATCGACATGGACTTCGACGAGCGTTACCGGGGCGACATGATTCGCTACGCCGCCGAGCGTTACGGGTCGGATCACGTGGCCCAGATCGTCACGTTCTCGACCATCAAGGCCCGCGCGGCGGTGCGCGACGCGGCTCGGGTGCTCGGTTACCCGCCGCAGCTGGGTGACAAGATCGCCAAGGCCATGCCGCCGCTGGTGATGGGCCAGGACCTACCGCTCGAAGCCTGCTTCACCCGCGTGTCCGGTCACGAGGGCCGCTACGTCGAGGCCGCGGAGTTGCGTGCGCTCTACGACAGCGATCCCGAAGTCAAGCACACGGTGGACGTCGCCAAGGGCTTCGTCGACAAGCGCCGCCAGGACGGCATCCACGCGGCGGCGGTGGTGATAACGAAGGAGCCCATCCTCGAGTACGTCCCGGTGCAGCGCAAGTCGGGACCGAACGGTTCGATCGATGACGCGCCGATCGTCACCCAGTATGAGGCGAGCGCCATCGAAAAGCTCGGACTCCTCAAGATGGACTTCCTGGGCCTGCGCAACCTGGCGATCATCGAACGAACGCTGGAGCACATCGCGCGCCGACACGGCGAGGGCGTCGACATCGATTACGTGGCGCTCGATGACGTCAAGGTCTTCGACATGCTGAAGCTCGGCAACTCGATCGGCATCTTCCAGCTCGAAGGCGACAAGATGCGCCAGCTCATGCGTCGACTGGCCCCCACGAGCTTCGACGACATCGCGGCCCTCGTGGCGCTCTACCGTCCGGGCCCGTTGAGCGAGAACGTGCACAACGACTACGCGGACCGCAAGAACCACCGCCAAGGGGTGAGCTACGACCACCCGGACCTCGAAGCGATCCTCGCAGAGACGTACGGGCTGATGATCTACCAAGAGGACATCATGCGTGTCGCCACCAAGGTCGCCGGCTTCTCGATGACCGAAGCCGACGACCTGCGAAAGGCCTGTTCGAAGAAGAACCGCGAGATGATTCAGGCCCAACGCCACAAGTTCGTCGAGGGCGCGGAGCGCGAAGGCTACGGCCAGGAGTTGGGCGAGACCATCTTCAACAAGATCGAGCCTTTCGCCGACTACGCCTTCGCCAAGAGCCACGCGTACGGGTACGGACTCATCGCGTACCAGAACGCGTGGCTGAAGGCCAACTACCCCGTGGAGTACATGGCGGCCCTGCTGACGTCCTTTCGCGACGACAAGGACAAGGCGTCGGTCTACCTCAACGAGGCCCGCCAGATGGGCATCACGGTGGGGGTGCCGGACGTCAACGAGTCGTTCGCCGAATACGCGCCAAGCCTTCGCCAGGACAGCACCATCCTCTTCGGCATGGCCGCCGTGCGCAACGTCGGCGAGGCGCTGGTCGACAAGATCGTGAGCGAGCGCGAGGTGAATGGTCCCTACCTCACCGTCTACGATTTCGTGCGCCGCGTCGACCCGATGGTGCTCAATCGCCGCTCCATGGAGTCGCTGATCAAGGCCGGGGCGTTCGATTCACTGGGCGTGCCGCGACTGGGCTTCCTCTTGCGCGTGGACGAGATCATCGACGTCACCCTGAGCCGCCGCAAGGACCTGTCCTACGGCATCTCCACGCTGTTCGCGGCCCTCGACGGCGACGGGACGGCCGACGACTGGGAGGGCACCGAAATAGCCTTGAGCGACATCGAGTTCGACAAGTCCGTGAAGTTGGACTTCGAGCGCGAGATGCTGGGAACCTACATTTCGGATCATCCGCTCTACGAGATCGAGAGCGCCCTGGCCGCGAGGACCGACGGGTCGATCATCTCGATTCGAGAACGCGCTGACGATCTGGCTCGGGCCAACAAGGTCGTCACCGTCGGGGGGATATTGGCCGAGGTGCAGATTAGAACCACCAAGGCCGGCCAGCAGTACGCCCGCGTGGTGCTCGAGGACCTCGGCGGATCGATGGAGATAAATTTCTCGGCCCGCAAGTTCGAGGAGTGCAGTGGATTCCTGGCCAAGGACAACGTCGTGCTCATCGAGGGTCGCCTCGACGCCCGCGACGACGAACTGAGATTCAGCGCCCTCAAGGTCACCTTGCTTAAGGTCGACACCGGCGATTCGGAACTTCGCCTCGCCTTACGTCCCGAGGACCTCACGGCCCGCTCAATTGGCACGTTGCGCGAGATTCTCTCGCACCATCCCGGTAAATCTCCGGTGATCGTCGAGACCGGAGAGGCGGGAAAGGCTTACAAGTTGGGTCCGGAATTCAACGTGAATATCTCTGCCGTGGTGGGGGACTTGCGCTCGGAATTCGGTAGAAATGTGATCAAGGGATAGCAAAAGTTTCTTAGGGTGGCGAAGTCCCGTAGAATGGCTCCCTATGACAATGACCGTCACTACGAAAGACACCACAGCCCTCAGCGACGTCGAACTGGCCGAGATGGCCGATTTGTGCGTCGACCGCGAACCAAACTTCGACATTGGTTTCCTCTCCAAGCAGCGCGAGGATTGGGTGCTGGTCACCCAAGTACGCGAGGGCAACAAGTTGCGAGGTTATTCGTTCTGCACGTTGGAGCGCATCGGCGGCACGCCGTCGTTGCTCGTGGGGCTTTTGCTCGTCGACCGAAACGCCAAGTCCGATCAGACCCTCAAGTCGATCCTGCACGACCAGTTCCGTCGCGCCTTGCTGGCGTTCCCCGACGAGGACGTGCTGCTCGGGTCGCGATTGATGTCGCCGGACGGCTTCCGGGCGTTCGCCGGGCTCGACGACGTGGTGCCCCGTATCGGGTACAAGCCCACGGGCGAAGACCGGGCGTGGGGGCGTCGCCTCGCCAAGAGGTTCGGCTCCGAGAAATCGATCGACGACAAGACCTTCGTGATGACGGTGTCGCCCGGACCGGTGGGCGGTCTCGACTACGTGGCGGCCAAGGGAGCCGTGCCCGAGGGTGCGACGACGCACTTCGAAGGGGTCAAGCCCGATAAGGGCCAGCGCCTGGTCGTCTTCGGCTGGGCGATGGCCGAGTCGCTGGCGTCGGGCAAGCTTCCCAAGTAACTCAGTAACTCAGCCCCGCGGCAAAAGCCCGGTGCAGCTCTTGTAGCAGTGACCCTCGATGGACTTGGACAGGGTCGTGAGCACGTAGGTCGGACGAAAACCGAGCGACGTGGCCAGCTCCTTGCCGGCGAGAGAAAACTGTCGCGCGGTCTCCATGGTGCGGATGGCGTGACTGTCCTCGCACAACAGCCATACGTCGTCGCCGTACCAGCCGAATCGCACCCAGGTGGAGCCGTCATCGCTTCGGCGAAGCAACTGGGGACCGCTATCGGCGGCGATCAGGGCCACGCTCGGTCGCTCGCCTCTGAACTCCCAGTAGGGGGCGCTCGGGCCGCGGAAACCGAAGAGGTGGCCGTCCGCGGGGCTGGCAATCGTCTCGAGCCACTTGCGCACGCGCCGACCGCGATAGGAGCCGAGCCTTCTCGGCAGATCCGCGAGCGTGACCGCTTCCGGTTGGGCGAGGTCGTTGCGTTCGATGTCGTCGGCGAGTTGGCCTTCCACGACGTCAAAGACCGCGAGGTCGGCCGCGAAGTCCTCGGGCCATGGAATGCGCCAACGGACGATGGCCTGCGAGGCCAAATCGACCACGGTGGTCGATTCGTTGGTCGAACCAAGCACGAGGCCGTAGACCGTTGATCCGGGGGTCAGGTCGACGTCGTCTCGTTGGGGCATGCGTTGCACGAGCCTCTTGATGGCCCTGATCGAGGGGTCGCGATTGAACAGCGCCATCAGCGGGTGGACTCGCGAAGTCGATCGTCGAGCTGGGCGACGGTGCTCGCTGGCAGAAGGCATGATCCGTCGCGACAGACGTAGGCCAGGCCGACCTGACGGTCCTCGAGGAGGGGTGAGGCGCCGTCGCCAGTGATCAGAACGCTTCGAACCATGTACGACAATCGTACGTGGTCGCTCAAGTCGTTCGTCTCGCCAGGCACGACGACCTCGACGCCTTCTAATGCAAAGCCGCTCGCCTCGACCAAGTCCGGCGCGGCGCTGGGATGGGTGGCCAACAATGAAGCGGCTAGTTCGACGAGTCGTCGGGCCGCGGCGATGATGTTCTCGTCCGAGAGACAGAGGCCTAGCCTCGCCAATGCTCGGCACGCCACCGCGTGGCTCGCCGGGGTCGCTCCGTCGAATATCTCCTTGGGTCTCGTCGCCAGGTCCCGGACGAGGTCGCTCTGGGAGAAGAGTCCTTGGCCCTGGTCGGGGGTGAGAGCGGTCGGCACGGATCCGTCCCAGTAGTGCGAGAGCAGGTACCGGCCCAGGTCGAAGGCTTCTCGGAGCCATTGGTCGTCGCCGGTCACTTCGAACGCGTCGAGGTGCGCGTCGCAGAGCCACGCGACGTCGCTCGCGGTCGCGTGTGATGTTCGTTGTTCGGTTCGCCACCACGTCGACTCCGAATAATGTGACCGGCGCAGTGACCTCAACAACGAGAACGCCAGCTCGACTCGCACCGACTCTGCGCTCATGAGGCACGCTGACGCGAACATCGCGTTCCACTCGAGGATGACCTTGTCGTCGCGGCCTGGCTGGTTCCGGCGAGCGCGGGCGGCCAGCAGCGCCTCTCGGGCGGGCCGCAGTTCTTCGGGGCAAAGGAACGGCTCACCGGGCGCGAGTCGGGGGATCGATCGACCCTCGAAGGCGCCGGGCGCCATTATTCTCCAGCGCGTGAGGACCCTGGTCAGATCGCCGGAGAGACCGACGTCGCTAAGGGTCTGGGCCACCTCGTTGACGTCCCACGTGACGTGCGAGCCCTCCACTCCGCCGGCGTCAGCGTCCAGTGACGAGGCGAATCCCAGCTCGACGGCTAGGTCCGCCACCACGAAATCGAGCGTGTTGAGGGCCACGTCGCGCCATTCGGGCCGGTCCTTGAAGCGGCGGGCGGCCTGGAAGTAGGCCCTCGCGAGCAGCGCCTGGTCGCTCAGCATCTTTTCGAAATGAGGAACATGCCACTGGTCGTCGACGCTGTAGCGCGCGAAGCCGCCTCGCAAATGGTCGTAGAGACCGTTGCGAGACATGGCGTCGAGGGTGCGAACGATGGCCGCCTTGGCCTCGGGGTCATCGAACTCGAGCAAGGCCTGCACGTAGCTGGGTCGGGGAAACTTAGGCGCCCCCCCGAAGCCGCCGGAGGCATCGGTCCGCGCGACCAGCTCGTCGCGAAGGGAGCGCCGCACGGTTCGCAGATCGAGCGGTTCATCGTGAGGCGCGATGTGGTCGACGAATGAGACCTCACGTTCCATCGCCTGTTGCAACGACGCCGCTTGGGCCTCGACGGTGGCGCGTTGGTCCCTCCACGCGTCACTCAGCGCGCGAAGGAGACGGCCGAAGCCGACTTGACCGTGTCGGTCGACGGGTGGGTAGTAGGTCCCGGCCATGAAGGGCCGGGTATCGGGCAGCAAGAAAACTGACATGGGCCACCCTCCGTTGCCGTTCATGACCTGCGTCGCCGCCATATAGACGGCGTCGACGTCCGGGCGCTCTTCGCGATCGACCTTGATCGCAACGAACTCGTCGTTGAGCAGTTGGGCGATCTCAGGATTCTCGAAGGACTCGTGCGCCATCACGTGACACCAATGGCAGGCGGCGTAGCCGACCGACAGGAAGATCGGTCGATCCAAGGCCCGAGCCCGCTCGAGTGCTGCCGGGCCCCACGGCCACCAGTCGACGGGATTATCGGCGTGCTGACGCAAGTAGGCGGAGCTGGCGGTGGCGAGACGATTCACTTGACGATGCTAGGGCCACGGAGGCGTTGGATCTACGGTGACGGAGAACGCGCTGGAGCCCGCGGCTCCCACTGTTTCCTTCTGATCGCTAGGACCACTTCATCGGTCCACTCTCCCTTGACGAATTCGTTTTCGACGAAGTGCGCCTCCCGATGCAGGCCCGCTTTTTCGAGCGAACGGATCGAGGCACCATTTCGACCGTCGCAGCGACCGACGATGCGGTGCAAGAGGAACTGCGAGAAACCAATGTCAAGAAGTTCGTGATAGACCTCGACCGCGAGACCTTGGCCGTGAAAGTCCGGGTGCAGGGATCCTCCTATCTCTCCTTGGAGATGTTCGTTGCGAAGCCAGCGCAGCATGAAGTCGCCGATGACGCGTCCCGAAGACGAGTGGACCACGGCCACGGGAAGCACGTTCTCGTCGACTATCTCGATAGGTCGCTGCAGGTGGCGATGGAGGGCCTCTTGGGTGGCGGTTCGATCACGCGATTCCCAGTAGAGGTAGCGGGCAACGTCCTCGTGCGCGTAGATCGGGGCTAGGTCATCCACGTCGTCCGCCTTGAATGCGCGAAGGGTCAATCGAGCCGTCTTGCGGTCCGTCAAGAGTTGTGCCATAGGAAAGTATTACCGCGAACTACACGGTCAACTCTCCTTTTGCGTAACACTCCGGCTTCGGTTGATTACGATGCAACGGGTACCGGTCGCGGAGTTCTGCTTGGCAGCGGCACGTATGCGAAAGTTTGATGTTGGCACGACAAGGAACTGGAGTGAAAATGACGACGCCGCTTCGCTGGGGAATCATCGGCACGGGGGGAATTGCGCACACCTTCGCGCACGATCTCGAACATACTGACGCCGTCGTGTCGGCGGTGGGATCGCGCTCCCAGGCGTCGGCCGAGGCCTTCGGAGCTGAGTTCGATGTACCGGGCCGCTACGGTTCGTACCGGGCGGTGGTCGAGGACCCGGCGGTGGACGCGGTCTACGTGGCCACTCCACATCCGATGCACTGTGAGAATGCCCTCCTCGCCTTGAAGAATGGCAAGCCGGTGTTGGTGGAAAAGCCCTTCACCATGACCGCCGCGGAGGCCCGAGAACTGGTGATGGTCGCCCGCTCGGAGAAGCTCTTCCTGATGGAGGCGATGTGGACCCGCTTCTTGCCTCACGTAATCGCCGTGCGCGAGCTGCTGGCGAAGGGCGTGCTCGGGGACATCGTCTCGGTGGAGGCGGACCACGGCCAGTGGTTCGAGAAGGATCCGAATTTCCGGCTCTTTGCTCCTGAGCTCGGCGGCGGCGCGCTGCTCGACCTGGGCGTCTATCCCGTATCATTCGCCTCGATGGTCCTCGGTACGCCCAAGAGCGTGGCGGCCAGCGTGACCCCGGCCTTCACCGGCGTCGATGCCACGACGTCGATGTTGTTCGGTTACGACAGCGGCGCCCAGGCCGTCCTGACGTGCACCTCTCTGGCGCGCAGCGAAACGCGGGCGAGCATCGTGGGTACGGAGGGCCGTATAGAGATAATGGGGGACTTCTACGCTCCTACGTCGTTCATCCTGAAGCTACGCCGCGGCGACTCGGAACTTTTCGAATTCACGACGCCAGGCCGGGGCCTTCACTACCAGGCGATCGAGGTGGCTCGATGTATACGAATTGGTGAATTAGAGAGTGCGAGCATGCCGCTTGACGAATCAATCTCGATAATGGAGACGATGGAGAAGGTGTTGCGATTCCTTTGAATTGGCCTCCGTCAAGCGCGTGGGATCACGTAGTCGACCGGCGCACGGCGAAGCGGGTGCGTTGTCGGAAGCTTTTTCGGTGTGCGAGTTACAAACTTCGCTGAAATTGTGACTTGAAGCGTCCCAACGCATCACAATGAACGAAAATCACCGCAGGTTGATTCCGGATTGCATCTTTTCGCCGAGAACGGGAAGTTTTTGTCAACCTTGTTCATGGACCGACGATGTGAAAGTTGAAAACGGCTCCGGTGACGTACAAAAGCCGTAATTATTATGATATGTTGCACCTTGAGAAATTCTCGAAGTGAAACGGTGGGGGAAAAATGATTTCTAAAACAATTAGACGTGTTGCAACATCTGCAATCGCCGTAGTGCTGATGGGCACGATGGGTGTTGTGGTTAGTGCAACGTCGGCATCGAGCGCAACTAAGACGAAGACGATTTCGCTTTCGGCTATCAATAGTTCGTACTCGGCGATGAAGTTGCTGGTCCCGATTACGGCCAAGGGCAAGGGCGGCGTCGCGGTGATTCTGCCTGACGAGGTTTCTTCAAACCGTTGGGTGGACTTTGACGCGCCGGACATCAAGAAGGCCCTGCTTATGGCCGGAATGAAGTCCAAGCAGATCACGATTGAAAACTCACAGGGAAGTGACGCAACCGCGATCAGCATGGCTCAGGCCGCGATCCTCAAGGGCGACAAGGTAATCATCTACTGCGCCCTGGACTCAGCCACTGGTGCCACGATTGAGGCCGACGCCGCCAAAGCGGGTGTCAAGGTTGTTGACTACGACCGCCTCGTCCTTGGTGGTGCCGACAGGTACTACGTGAGCTTCAACAACGTAGCTGTGGGTACCCTCCTGGGTAATGGCCTGGTGTCCTGCATCAAGGCGTGGAACGTTTCCTCGCCCAAGGTCATTGTGGGCGTCGGTTCTCCGACCGACAACAACGCAACGTTGTTCGCCGATGGCTACGACGCGGTGCTCAAGCCGCTGTTCACTGCCGGGACCTACACGCTGGAGACAACCCTCGCGGGAACTTGGACACCGTCCGTTGCCGAGACTGAATTCCAGCAGGCCTACACCGCCAATCCGACGTCGAACGCGTTGCTAAGTCCGAACGATGAGAACGCTGCACCTATCATCACGTACTTACAGACGCTGGGTGTAAAGCCACAGACGTTCCCCATCACGGGTCAGGACGCAACCGCTACCGGTCTCCAGAACATCATCGCTGGCTACCAGTGCGGCACCGTGTACAAGCCAGTTCCACTTGAGGCTCAAGCCGCTGTCGCGCTCGCGATGTACGCACGCGCTGGCAAGAAGGTTCCGCCTACATTGGACAACGGCAAGACGCTGGACTCAACGACCGGAAAAGAAGTTCCTTCGGCCCTCTTGGTTCCTTCGTGGGTGACTGCTACGACGATTGAAAAGACGGTCGTCGCTGACGGGTTCGTGCCCGCTTCACAGATTTGCACCACGTCGGCCTTGCAGGCTGACTGCACGACTTACGGAATTCACTAGGTTCAATAAGTCGGAGGTTTGAGAGAAGAAGCATCATGGAACCTTCTTTCCAGGCATCGCCCTCCGTTACCACGCAAGTGGTAACGGAGGGCGATGTTGCACGCGCGCCGAGTGGTGTTACAGATTCACTTCTCAGCATGCGTGGCATATCTAAGAATTTTGGTGCCGTACAGGCGCTCTATCAGGTTGACCTTGACGTCGCATCCGGTCTGGTGACCGCACTGATTGGTGACAACGGTGCGGGAAAGTCAACTCTCATCAAGACCATCGCCGGCATTTGGAGCCCCTCAGAGGGGCAGATCTTCTGGAATGGTGAACCGGTCTCCATCAAGACACCTCGAGACGCTGATGCCCTGGGCATCGCCACGGTGTATCAGGACCTCGCACTTTGCGACAACCTGGATATCGTCGCCAACATGTTCCTCGGACACGAATCAATGCGCTACCGGTTGTTGGACGAGAACGCCATGGAAGCCGCCGCCAAGGTGACCCTGGGCGGTCTGGCGGTCACGACCGTGAAGTCAGTCCGCAGTTTGGTCGAATCGCTGTCGGGTGGTCAGCGTCAGTCCGTGGCCGTCGCCCGGGCGGTCATGCGTGAAGCGAAGTTGGTCATCTTGGACGAACCGACGGCCGCGCTCGGTGTATCCCAGACCGCCCAGGTGTTGGCGCTCATTCGTCGCCTGGCCGACCGAGGAATCGCCGTGCTCGTCATTTCGCACAACCTCAATGACGTATTTTCGGTGGCCGACCGGTTGGCCGTCATGCACCTCGGCCGAATGGTCCATAGTGGACCAATTTCCGAATACACTCCGCAGACCGCGGTTGAGATCATCACCACGGGATCCTTCGTGGGGGCTGGCTCGACTTCGATGCGAAACTAGATACGCACAGGAGACCTACAGTGACACCAGAGGAGACGGGTCTGCACGATGACGCGGCACCATCAACTTCAGAGGTAAGTGACGCACCCGACGGCACGTTGAACGCGTACGCCAGGGAAACGCTGCGCAAGATTCGTTCAGGGCAGAGCGGGCTGTTGCCGATCATGCTGGGACTTGTCCTGCTGGTCATTTTCTTCCAGGTGAAGAATTCTCTGTTCCTTTCGGTGGGCAACCTCACGAACCTGCTCACCCAGGCGTCGTACCTCATCATGTTTGGTTTCGCAGAGATATGGGTCCTCCTGCTGGGTGAGATCGACTTGTCAGCTGGTTACAATGGCGCCATAGCCGGAGCCGTTACCGCAGTCCTGGCTGGCTCCTACCACCGCTACCCCTGGTGGCTCGCAATACTTTGCGGATTGGCCGTGTCCACCGGCATCGGTGCCTTGGTGGGCACCTTGGTGATCCGGCTACGAATACCCTCGTTCATCGTGTCCCTGGCCTTCCTGCTGGGACTCCAGGGCGTCCTCTTGAAGGTTCTCAACTTCGATAACTACGAGGGGAGTGTCTCAGTCCTGAAAGGCCCCATTCTGGACCTGGTCAATGGGAACCTGAGTCGGACCGCGGGATGGATACTCATTTCGGGCGGGGTCGGCATCTTCGCGGTGATCAGGATAGTGAGCGATTCGCGTCGACGGCGAAGCGGGTCCGAAGGTGCGCCTCTTGCCGTCACCATTCTCAAGGTCTGCGGTGTCGCCGCCAGCGGGCTGTTGCTGCTGTTGGTCTGCAACGCCAACCGCGGCATCATTGTTCCGCTCTCGGGGATACCCTTCTGCGTGCCGATCATCCTCGGCACCCTCATCGTCTGGAAGTTCTTGTTGACGCGAACTCGGTTCGGGCGAAATATCTACGCCATTGGCGGTAACGCCGAAGCGGCACGTCGAGCCGGCGTCAGCCTCGGATTCAACCGCATTACCGCCTTCGCGCTCACCGGACTGACGGCCGGCGCCGCGGGCATTCTCTACACGTCGCGACTCGGTGGCGCCTCCACGTCGGTCGACGGCGGGCAGCTCGTGCTCCTGGCCGTGGCCGCAGCAGTGATCGGCGGCGTGAGTCTGTTCGGCGGGCGAGGAAAGATGATTCACGCACTCATCGGTGGAATGATCATCGCCATCATCTACAACGGGATGGGCCTGATCGGTCTGGACGCTGCCACCCAGGACATCGTCATTGGCGGCGTGTTGCTCGCGGCGGTGAGCGTCGAAGCCATTTCGCGCAGGGGTTCGGCCGTCAGGGGTTAGTTGGAATAACCGTGATGAGAAGCCGCGTGTCCGGCGTCAAGGTGTGTGCGTAGGTTGATGGGTTGCAATTCCGAAGTAGGTGAAAACGTGACTGGTGCCTTATCCAGCGCCACTGAGGCGGCGCGCGAGAGCCCGGGATGGCCTTCGGGAATCGGGCGAAATCGACGTGGGGTAGGGGGACGGTCTCAAACCGAAGACCCGCCCGAAGGAGGCGGCGCGCATACGGTGATGCAGATGCTGCAATCGGCGATCGTCGTAGACGGCTACCTCGAAGCGGGAGGCCCTAAGAAGTGGCGGTATGAATACAATCGGGGACGACCACACGTCCCTATACGGCAGTACTCAGTTTCATTCGACGAGGAACGATTATTTTGTTGGAGCGCGGCTCTTTAGATCGTCCGGGCGGTTCGAGCGGGAATATGGGCGACCAGATTCACCGCAGGAATCTGGCCGCCGTCCTTTCACTCGTGCACGAGGGCGGACCCTATACCCGAGCGGAGCTAACGCGGCTATCGGGGCTCAATAGGTCAACCATCGCCCGGCTCGTGAATGAATTGATGAATTTGGACCTCGTTCGTGAGTCCGAACCGCGTGATTCAGGGGTCGTAGGGCGACCGAGCCCGATCGTCCACGCCAATGATGACGTCGTCGTCGTATGCGTCAATCCAGATGTGGACGCCATCACGGTTGGCCTAGTTGGCCTGGGGGGCACGATTCATCGCCGTGTCCGTTACCCCACGCGCAGCATTCCCACCGTCAAAGAAACGATCAAGATCGTCTCGAAGGTCGTTCGAGATTCGGTGGCTGGACTCGAACACGACATTCGAATTGTCGCGATTGGCATCGCCGTTCCCGGCATCGTCCGCGTTGATGAAGGAGTGGTCGAATTCGCGCCGCACCTGAATTGGCATAACGAGCCGGTAGCTCGACTCATGGAAGCGGGTCTCGGTTACCCGGCCTTTGCGGCTAACGACGCCAACTTGGGAACCATTGCCGAGCGTCTCTACGGCACGGCGAGCGGGATGAGCGACGTGATCTACCTGCACGGTTCGAGGAGCGGAATTGGGGGTGGCGTCATCGCCAACGGTCGTCCGCTGAACGGCGCCCACGGTTTTAGTGCCGAGCTCGGCCACGTCGAGGTCGCTCCCAAAGGAGCGGCGTGCTGCTGCGGCCGAAGCGGCTGCCTGGAAACGGAGGTCAGCCTGTCGCGGCTACTTGACATCCTGGGTCAGACGAGCATGGACCCCGACGACCTGGGTCAGGCGATCGAGTCGTCGTCGGACGCGCGCCTGTGGCGGGAGATCAATCGCCAACTGGATGTGCTGGCGGTCTCAATATCGAACTTCATCAGTGTCTTCAATCCCGAGGTCGTGGTCCTAGCCGGCTTCCTTGGCGGGCTCCTGGACGCCAATCCCGCCCGACTGAAGGAACGGGTAGCGGCGAACTCCTTTCGCCAATTGAGCGCCGACGTGCGACTGGTGCGCGCACAACTACGTTCTGATCACCTTCTCGTCGGCGCGGCCGAATTGGCGTTCGCCACGATACTCCAAGATCCGAGCTCCATCGAACAGGCTGACTCCTAGGTGCGGCTCCTTCATGTCGGGTTCAGCCGCGTGGCGTTGGATCAGAAGAGATGCGCGAGCTGATCGCGTTTGATCTTGCCGTTGGCCGTCCTCGGGATGGCTGTGACATAACGAATCTCCTTGGGCTTGGCCCACGGCCCGATTCGCTCGGTGGCGAGAGCCGAGATCGCCTCATCGAGTGAACTCCCGTCTCCCACGACGAGCGCGACGACCCTTTGGCCCCATTCTGGGTCGTCGACACCCGTAACGGCGACGTCACGCACGCCGGCGAGGGTTGCGACGAGCGACTCGAGGTCTTCGGGCCAGAGCTTCTCGCCGCCGGTGTTGATGACGTAGCCCAGGCGACCGCGCACGCTCACCCGTCCTTCCTTCACACTGCCGGCGTCACCCGTCGGGAACCAGTCGTTGCGACCGTCGGGTCCGGTGGTCTGGGGCCGGGGGCTGTCGCGGTACGAAGAGAAGAGCGTGGGAGAACGGACGACGAGTTCACCATCCACTTCCGCCACGTCGACGCCGGCGAGCGCGTAGCCGTCGTAGACGACGCCCGATCCGGTTTCGGTCATGCCCCACGTCGTCACCACGTTCTCGCCGAGCTGCGAGGGCGGACGGGCACCGCCCAGCAGAACCTTCTCGAACGCGCTCAGCTCGTGGCGCGCTAGTTGCGTCCGCACCACCGCGACGTGGGTCGCCCCACGCGCGGGCGCGCTCTCGATGCGGTCGACGTCATCCCATAGAAGCTCGGCGTCGCTCAGAACGGCCCGAAGAAGGACGGCCAGCCCGCCGATGTGACTGGCTGGGAGACAGGGGAACCAGACGGGTGGGCCGCTCGTTCGCAATGCCTGTTCGGTCATGTCCGCACTCGCCTGAAGTGCGTGCCACGCAAGTTGCACGGCCTTCGGCTCGGCGACCGAGCCCGACGTCAACATGACCAGTCCAATGTCGTCGTCGACGGAGCGACCATCTCTTAGGGCGTGTCGTCCGTTTAAATCGAGGACCGCGGTGGCACCGAGTAGGGAGAGCGTCTCGTCTAGGCGACGCGCTGAGAGTCGTCGGTCGAGCACACAAAAGGCCTCGCCCAGCAGGACGCGTTCGCGGATCGCCGCTTCGAGCTCGGGGCCGAGTTCGAACTCGAGGGCCAGCAGGGGACGCATCTTCGTCAGATTAGGCCCCGTGCGCTGATCGCCCTTCAGGCTCTTTGGGTGCTGCAGTCGGATTGACAGGTTAGGTGCGCGTTACTGGCCTGTTTGTCCGACGCCGCCTTGAGATTGTGGCTCATCGATATCTGGGACGAGGCGGCGAACGGTAGCGTATTCCGTATGAAAAAGACCGTCATCCAAGGACCGCCCAACGATCCGCTCGACGAATTCCGCTCGTCGCCGCTTCCTCAGTGGAAACAGCCGTTCGAGTATGACGACATCCTCTACGAGGTCGCGGACGGCATAGCTCGGATTACCATCAATCGGCCGGAAAAGCGCAATGCCTTTCGCCCTCAGACGTTGTTTGAGCTCGCCAACGCCTTCGAACACGCGCGTGACGACATCACGGTGGGGGCGATCATCCTCACGGGTGCCGGTCCCGACGCGTTCTGTTCGGGCGGCGACCAGAGCATCCGCGGCGACGACGGGTACATCGGTGACGACGACGTGGCACGCCAAGGCGTGGGTCGCTTGAACGTGCTCGACCTCCAGATCCAGATTCGACGTCTCCCCAAACCGGTAGTGGCCTCGATCGCTGGCTACGCCATTGGCGGAGGCCACATCCTTCATTTGGTGTGCGACATCTCGATCGCCGCCGACAACGCGCGTTTCGGACAGACCGGCCCGCTGGTGGGGTCCTTCGACGGCGGCTACGGCTCGTCGTTGCTCGCACGCACCATCGGGGCCAAGCGGGCCAAGGAAGTCTGGTTCCTCTGCCGCCAGTACGACGCGGCAACGGCTCAAGAATGGGGGCTCGTCAACACCGTGGTCCCTCTCGACGACCTGGAACGAGAGACGGTGGCGTGGTGCCGACAGATGCTGACGTTGTCGCCCATCGCGCTGCGCATGATCAAGGCCGGCTTCAACGCGGCCGACGACGGACTCGCCGGCGTACAGCAGTTGGCCGGGGACGCGACGATGCTGTTCTACATGTCCGAGGAGGGCCAAGAGGGCCGCAACGCGTACCTCGAGCGCCGCAAGCCTGATTTTTCGAAGTTCCCCAAGCGTCCGTGATCGACCCTCCGGGACCGTGGCGTCGCTGGGTGCTGGCGGCGAGACCCAGGACGCTGCCGGCCGCGTTGGTGCCCGTCATGGTCGGCGCGGCGCTCGTGCGACCCGCCTCGATCAATTGGTTGAACAGCGCGCTGTGCGTGTTGGTGGCGTTGGCGCTGCAGATCGGCACCAACTACGCCAACGACTACTCGGACGGTGTCCGCGGCACCGATGAAGTGCGGGTAGGTCCGTTTCGCCTGGCGGCGTCGAAGCTCGTGGTGCCTTCGAGGGTCCGTGCGGCGGCCTTCGCCTGGTTCTTCGCCGCGGGGGTGGTGGGGCTATGGCTGGCCTCGCGCACGTCGTGGTGGCTGGTGCTCATCGGCGTCAGCGCGGTCTGCGCCGGCTGGTTCTACACCGGCGGGCCGAGACCCTACGGCTACTTCGGTTTCGGTGAACTCTTCGTGATGCTCTACTTCGGATTCGTCGCCACCGTCGGCACGTCGTACGTGCAACATCTGGTCATCCCGCGGTCTTCGTGGTGGTTCGGCCTGGCTACTGGTTCGATGGCCTGCGCGTTGCTGGAGGCCAACAATTTGCGCGACGTTGACGGCGACCGCGCGGCCGGCAAGAAGACGTTGGCGGCCCGGCTCGGGCGCCCACGGGCCCCCTGGCTCTACGTGGCCTTCGCCGCGCTGTGCGTGTTCGCGATCGTGATGGGTGGGGAAGGGGTGGCGGCGGCGCTCGCGCTCGCGCTCTACATCAATCCGGTGCGCATGGCTTTCTCTCCGCGCAACGGCCGAGAGCTGCTGCCGCTGCTCGCGATGTCGGCGAAGTCCCAATTGTTCATAGGGGCGGCGCTGGTGGTGTCGTTTTGGGTGACCCGCTAGTTCCCAAGGAACGCGCCGACGAGACGCGCCGTGGCGTCCGGCTGCTCGAGGTGAGCGGCGTGCCCGGCCGAGTCGACGAGCGCGAACGAGCCCTGCGGTACGCCGTTGGCGATGGCCTTCGCTTCGTCGGCGAACTTCTGGTCGTTCGCACCGGCCAGCGTCAAGGTGACGGCGGTGACGACGTTCAATATCGGGGCCAGCCACGCCTGGGTGCCGGTACCGGCGAGGCGCAGAGAGTTCGCCAGACCCCGGGCGTCTCGGCTGCGCGCGGCCCGCTCCAAGGGGTCGCGGGGCTGCGCAGCGAACATGGGCTGGGCGAGCCACTCGTTAAGGAATACCTCGACACCCACCAGTTCAATTCGATCGGCCAGCACCTCGTCGTGTTGGCGACGCTCGAGCTGTTGGGCTTCGTCTTCGATGCCCCGCGTGGCGCCCAAGAGGACCAGCTTGCGGATCTTTTGGGGGTGTCGCAGCGCGACGTGCAGCGCCACGCGAGCACCGAAGGAGTAGCCGCCGAGGTCGACGGGCCCCTCAGGCATCACGGCCGCCACCAAATCGGCGCATTCTTCCAGAGTGGCCCGAAGCGCGCAGCTGTCGCCGTGCCCGGGGAGGTCGGGCGTCAGGAGTTCGTGGCTACCTGCCAGAATGGAACGGAACTGGTGTGCTGAGGCCCTGGTCTGGGTGAAGCCGTGCAGCCAGACGAAGACTGAGCCGGAGCCTTCGCGTTGGACACTGAGGAGTGACATTGCAACAGAGCGTACCGAGCCCGAATGACGTCCAGGCGACGTTCGCGGCGACGCTTTTCGATCAGTGGATCGCGAACGGACTTCGCGACGTCGTTCTTTGCCCCGGTTCGAGGTCGACGCCGTTGACCCTGGCGTGCGCCGAACGCGGGGAACTGACGCTGCACGTTCGCATCGACGAGCGAAGCGCCGGCTTCTTCGCGCTCGGTCGGGCCCTGGTCACGCAGCGTCCGGTCGCCGTCGTGGTGACCAGCGGGACGGCGGCCGCGGAGTTGCACGCCGTGGTGGCCGAAGCGGACGCCGCTCGGGTGCCGCTCATCGTGATTACGGCCGACCGACCCGAAGAGCTGCACGGCGTCGGCGCTCCCCAGACGATCGAGCAGGCCCATCTCTATGGAGCGATGGTTCGTCGTTTCGAGGATCCCGGCGTGCCTCGAGCGGAAGCGATGGCCACCTGGCGATCGCTGGCAGAATCGCTGTGGCGCCGCGCGCTCGGAGGACCGGACGGCGCCGGCCCGGTGCACCTCAACGCGCCCTTCCGCGAGCCCTTGGTGGGCCGGGCTCTTGCCTTACCCCCGGCATTCGAGGGCGTGGCCAGTGACACTCCGGTCCGGGTCACCGACCTCGCGGTGGACGGGCGCCGGGTGCTCTGCGTCGTGGGGCCGGGGATCGATCTCACGACGATTGAGCAATGCGTCGACCTCGACTGGGTGGTGCTGGGTGACGCGACCGCCCGCTCCACCCTCGCTTACTTCGACGCCTTGTTGCGGGACGAACGGTTCGTCGCCCTCGCCAAGCCGGATCTGATCGTTCGCCTCGGGGGCATGCCCGCGTCGAAGGTGCTCCAAGCGCAACTCAAGGAGTGGAACGTCGACACCGTGGCCCTGGGATCCGTCGAGGTCGCGGACCCCGACCGGATGGTTCGTCGACGTCTGGACGGTGTGCCGAGTCGCGAGCAGCCCAGGCAACGCGGTGACGCCGCCTACGTCCAGCTGTGGAGCGAGGCGTCGCGCCGGGCGGGTGAGTTCCTGGAAGCTCGCGAAAGGGCCGATGACCGCCTCGACGAGCCGGGAGTGGCGAGGGAACTCGTGCGCGCGAGCAGCCAGTTCCGGGTGCCGCTCGTGATCGGTTCCTCCATGCCGGTGCGCGACGTGGAATGGTTCGCGCCTTCGCGCACGAGCCCGACGTACTCCAATCGAGGCGTCAACGGCATCGACGGCGTGGTCTCGACGGTGCTGGGCGTGGCGGCCGGTTCCCGGGCCCTCGGCCTGGTCGGCGACCTAACCATGCTGCACGACGTCTCGGCGCTGGTCGAAGGTCTGGGCGAATCGGGTGGCAGCTGCGTGCTGGTGGTCGCCAACAACCGCGGGGGAGGGATCTTCTCCTTCCTGCCCCAGGCCACGTCGCTCGAGCCGACGCGTTTCGAACGGCTCTTCGGCACCCCGCGACCACACAACCTCGCGGCCATCGCCGAGGCCTTCGGGCACGCCAGCGTGAGTGTCACCTCGCGCACGGAGCTCAACGCCGTCGTGTCGACGGGGCTCGACCGCGAGGGCCTGACGGTGGTCATCGCCCAGGTGCCCTCGCGGGAGCAGAACGTACGGCGTCACGAGGAACTCAATCGGGCCCTGCGCGAGTGCTTCGTCATGGATGCCTCGTGATCGCCACCCTTCCCGGATCCTTGCTGGTGGACATCCCCTTGGCCTTCGCGGCCGGGTTCGTCTCCTTCGCCTCGCCGTGCGTGCTGCCCCTGCTGCCGGGCTACGTCGCCTTCCTGAGCGGCGCCTCCGGCAGCCTCGAGGGCAAGACCGGCCGCGGCCGCGCGTTCGTGGGCTCGCTGGCCTTCGTGTTGGGTTTCGCGCTCGTCTTCGTGAGCTTTGGGGCGCTGTTCGGCGAACTGGGCAGCAAGCTCGTGACGCATCAGCGTCCCATCGAAGTGGTCTTCGGCATCGTCACGATACTGCTCGGGCTCTTCTTCGCCGGGTGGTGGCCGTCGAAGTGGCTGCAGCGGGACCGTCGGGTGCACCGGGTGCCCCGGGTGTCGGTGTTGGGAGCGTCGCTGCTCGGGATCACCTTCGCCCTGGGGTGGGCGCCGTGCATCGGCCCGACGCTGGCCGGGATCCTGAGCCTCGCCGAATCGTCGTCGGGCGCCTCGGACGTGCGCGGCTCGCTGCTGGCCTTCGTGTACTGCCTCGGCCTCGGACTGCCCTTCGTGGTCGCGGCGCTGGCGACCGAGTGGATGGCCACGGCGTCGAACTGGTTGCGCCGCCATCATCGGATGATCGGACGCGTCGGCGGGATCCTCCTGATCGTCATTGGTCTCACCGAGATCACGGGCGCGTGGCACGCCTTCGTCCTGTGGCTGCAGACCCACGTGCCGGTGACGACGGCTCCTTTCTAGTCGCGCCCTCCCCGTAGACTGGCCCGATGAAACTACGTGACGACTGGCAATTTCGGGGCCTGGTCCATCAAGTGACCGACGACGGGGTGATGGACCGTCTGACCCAGGGCGGCGTCACGTCCTACATCGGCTTCGACCCGACGGCCCCCTCGCTCCACCTGGGGAGCCTGCTCCAGCTGTGCAACCTTCGACGACTGCAATTGGCGGGAAACCAGCCGATCGCCCTGGCCGGCGGGGGAACCGGACTCATTGGTGACCCGAGTTTCAAGGACGTCGAGCGCCCCCTCCAGACCGTCGAACAGCTGAACGCCAACGTTGAGGGCATCCGCGAGCAGTTGGCCCGATTCTTGGATTTTACACCGAGCGCCGGCAGGTCCCAGGCCCTCTTGCTCAACAACGCGGCCTGGCTGACCACGGTCACACTGACGGATTTCCTGCGCGATGTGGGCAAGCATTTCACGGTCAATCAGATGGTGGCCAAGGATTCGGTCAAGAGCCGGCTCGATCGCGATGACGTGGGGCTCTCCTTCACCGAGTTCTCCTACATGCTGCTGCAGGCCTACGACTTCCTGCGCCTCAACATCGACCACGGTTGCACGCTGCAGTTGGGCGGTTCCGATCAGTGGGGCAACATCACGATGGGCACCGAGCTGGTGCGCAAGGTCACGGGCTCGCTCGCGGCCGGACTGACTTCGCCGCTCCTGCTGCGCGGCGACGGCAAGAAGTTCGGGAAGTCCGAAGGCGGCAACGAACAGGTGTGGCTCGACGCCACCATGACGTCACCGTTCTCCCTTCACCAGTACCTGTTGAACGTGGACGACGCCTCGACCCCTCAGATGCTGCGCTTCTTCACGTTCCTCGATCACGAGAGGATCCTGGAGCTCGACGAGGCCGTCAAGACCGCGCCCCAGGAGCGCCAGTCTCAGCGCGCCCTGGCCAACGCCGTCGTGGCGTGGGTGCACGGCGAGACGGCCGCGCTGCAGGCCGAGAAGGCCGGCGACGCCCTGTTCAGCGAAGCCATCAACGACCTGGACGAGGCCACCCTGCTGCACGTGGTTGCGGACGCTCCGTCGTCAACCGTGTCGAGGGACGAGCTTCGTGCGGGCGTCGAGGTGGCCGAACTGCTCACCCGTTGCGGTCTGGCCGCGTCCAAGGGCGAGGCGCGACGATTCATCGAACAGGGCGGCATCTACGTGAACAATGTCCGCATCGTCACCGAGGATCCTCTCACGCTGGCCAGCGTCCTGCACGACCGCTACCTCGTGCTTCGCCGGGGCCGACGCCAGATGCACCTCGTGGTCGTTGCGTGACCAAAGTGGTGGCGGCGCTGCTCTGCGCCGGCCTCGTCCTGGCGGCCTGCGGCAACGTGAGCCTGTCGTCGGCGACAAAGTCCTGGATCACCCAGAGCGGGTTCCGACAGAACCTGCCGACCTTGACGCGCGATGCGCAGCATTCGGCTACCGAACTGCGCGACCTGCACGCGAGTGCGAACGACCTGCACACGGTGTGCGCCGTGTTGGACGTCGATTCCCTGTCCGCCAACTCCTCCCTGCCGACACCTGACAGCCAGGCCACTTCGCTGCTCTCGACGGCCTACGACGACCTCGGCGCGGGGGCCAACACGTGTTACAACGCGGCCACCAATCCCCACGCGCGGGCCTTGGCGCTGACCATGCTGGCGCGAGGGATGGCCGCCCTGTCCGAAGGCACGGCTCGACTCAATGTCGCGACCGGGGCCGCGCCTTAGGCCGTAGGCGGACGCAGGTCGATCTCGAAACGCAGGATGCCGTCGACCAGCGTGGCCGTGGCGTCACCCAGCATGGCGAAGTCCTGGAAGTCGAGTTTGGCCGCCTCAAGGAACATCTGTCGTTCGGGTCCTTCTACGGGAGGGAGGCCCCGACGCTTGACTGCTTCGGCTCGTTCCCTGAAGCGCAGAACCATTTCGTTGGGATCAAAGGCATCGCTCACGACTCAACTCTAGGGGTCTGGACGCAACGTTCAGTTGGTATCATGGATACTCGGTGCAGTCATTCTGTACCGCGGTTGCCGCCAGTTATGGCCCGCGACCAGTGAGGAGTTGACGTGAAAAAAGGCCGCCACCGTCGGTTTGTTGAGGCTCGCGAACTTAAGCATTCGACGGGACCCCGCGCCACCACCTGCGACGAATGCGGCGCGGCCCCCGAAGACGTCCACGCCGAGTGGTGCCTCGCGGAAGAGGACCGTTTTGAGGAGATCCTGGGGTCGCTGCCCCGATCACCCTCCAACGAGGAAGACCCGCTGAGCGCTGAGGGCTAGGCCCGCTTGCGAACGACCGGGTGCGCGAGACGAGTCGGCTTCGGCAGCGCCGCACGGTGGTTCATGTAGGCCAGCAACTGGCCGTAGACGGGCTTGCCGACCATGGCCGTGAGTTCCTCCGCCATCGAGTCGACGACGCGCGTCTTGCCCACGAAGGCGTCGGGCGACTCGGTGCACCACCAATGGAATTCCGCGCCACCCTCGCCCCAGTCGCTGCGGTCCCACTGCGAGATGCGCGTGACGACGCGGCCGCTCTCCTGGACCTCGTCGACCCGGTGCAGTGGCAACTGCCAGCAGACCTCGGGCTTTAAGGGTATGTAACTCTCGTCATTGTCGATGGCCATGACGTGCAGCGCGCACCCGGGACCACGGGCGAACCCGGGTCGGTTGAGGAAGATGCAGGCGTCCTCGACCAACCGGGTGACGATCTCACCGTTCTTCTTCACCCGGGTGGTGCCATTCTTGCCCCGGGACTTGAACTGCCACTGATCGGCCGTCAGACGGGTCGCGGCCTTTTCGACGCGCCGCTGGTCCTTCTCGTCGGTGAAGTGCGCGCCGTAGCTGCAGCAACCCTGCACCAGTTGCGGCGTCGGGCCCGTCAGCACGCCCTGGCAGCCGTTGCCGAAGATGCAGGTCCAGTTGCTCTCCAGGAAGGTGACGTCGAACATCCAGGTGCGCTCACGCTTGGTGTCGTCGAAACTGACCCACTCGTGGGCGTCCTTGGGGATTGCGGTCACAGAGAAAACTTAGTGCGCGTACATGCTCGCGGTCGGCACCTTTAGAATTGAAACATGACCACGATCGAGACCTCGGACATCTTGAAGCTGACCGACGATGCGCGCAACGTCGTGCTCGACGCGTTGCACGCGGAGGACCAAGGCGAGGCCCTCGCGCTGTGGGTCGAGGTGACGGGGACGCGCGGTCCGGGCTACTCCTACGATCTCTACTTCTCTGATCTGGCCGACGCTCCCGAGGGCGCGGCGATCGGTGTCGACGGCGACGTCACGATCGTGATCCCCAAGAGCAGCATCGAACGACTGCGCGGCAGTCGCTTGGAGTTTGCGAGCGATGGTGGCGGTGGCCTGGTGCTCGTCAATCCCAACATCCCCACGCCCGAAGAGATGAACCCGGGCGTGCCGGCCGCCATCTTGTCGCTCGGACTGGAAGGACCGTTGGCCGTCTTCGCCATCGGCGTGCTCGATCAGCACGTGAATCCGTCGATTGCCTCGCACGGCGGCCGCGCGGACCTGGTGGCCATGGAGGAGGAGAAGAAGATCGCTTATATCAAGATGTCGGGCGGCTGTCAGGGCTGTGCCATGAGTCGCCTGACCCTCACCCAGGGCATCGAGGCCACCCTGCGCGACGCGATTCCCGAACTGACCGCCGTGACCGACGTGACCGATCACGCGTCCGGCGTGAACCCCTTTTACGCGAACGAGAACTGAGCGGCCGTCAGTTCGCGTTCTAGAATTATCTGAT
>JBARBL010000018.1:0-4564 GCA_049793015.1 Acidimicrobiales bacterium
GAGCAATCGTGCGTAGGGCTGGCCCTTGCCGTCAGCGCCTCGGACGGGTAGGTACCCGCCAATGAGACGAAATCGCATGTCATCGTCGGCTTGCCAGATCATCGCCTGCGTGTAAATCGTGGTTGAGGTACCGACGCCGCCCGTGAACGGATAACTAAGTACGACCGATCCCGGAGGGATGACGTTGAGCATTGACTCCGTGTCATGGGGCCACGCTTGTGAGTGGGTCGTGAACGGGACCCGAGGCAGGACGAAGGCCACGGCTATCGCGACGGCGATGACCCCAATGGTGGTGTTGGTCCGGCCGCTCCAACGATAACGGTTGTCGCTGGCTTTCGCGAGGAAGAACCGGTCGGCGCCAACGGCGAACGCTATCACCGCGAAGAGAGCGACGACGAAAGAGAGGCGTGCGGGGACGATGTTGTCCAGTATGGGGAAATGTCGAAACAGATCCTCCGGCAAAAGTATTCCGGCCACGTGGCCGCCGACGGACAACGAGAACCCGAGCGAGAGGATGAAGGCCACCAACGCGAGCAGAGCCGAGACGAGCACGACGCGCTCGCGCCGGTACACGACGGCGAAAGCGGCGATGAGGGCGACGAAGGGCAGGCCCAGGTACGAGGAGTTCTCCGACATGTTGCCGCCGACGAATCGTACGGCGTCAGACGCGAGCGCGTGCGGCGCGATGAGCTGGGCGCCCGTCGGGACGAGCGGCCCGAGAAGGTCGGAGCCGTACGTCTGGAGTATTGCGATGGGCAAGGGCGAACTCGCGTGACCCGGGCCAAACAGCATGGACCACAACATGTAGCCGGTCATGACCAGGAAGACCGCGGCAGCGGGGATAACCGCTCGGGCGAGGTGGTCGACGTGCTGGCGGAGGTCGTGTCGCTGGACGATCGCCAAAACGAGCAATCCGACGGCGACGACAACCGCCAGGAGAAAGAGCAGCTCCGGCTCGATGAGCGCCTGCGCTCCGGCCAGTGCACCCAGGAGGGCACCCATTCGCGCCGCGCTCCGACGTCGCGTGACCAGGAGCTCGTAAAGGCACCAGACGATGAGAGGTGGGAGAGGCACGAAGAGCAGGTTGAGGTGCGTCTGTCCCTGGACCACCATGTAGGGTCCAAATCCGTAGAGCAGGCCACCAACGAAGGCCATTGGCCAGCGACACCAGTTGCGCAGCACCAAGAACATCGATCCCGCCGAGGCGGCAAAAGCCAAACGGAGCAGCAGGTTGAACGCGGCCACCGGGCCTAGGGTCAGCGTCGCCGGCGCGGCCAACAGGCCCAGCAATGGGGCCATGGCGTTGCTGGCCAGGTTGGCGCCGCGGGGATAGTCGAGAAGGTTCGTGTGGAAGATATCCAGACCGTGTCGAAGGGCGTAGGGGATCCATTCCAGAAACCACGTCATCTGTGCGGGGTCTCCGATCCCGTAGCCACCAACCGAGCCGGAGGGCAGGCGGGTGGAACTCCAGGGTGGAACCGGCCAATACACCGCCACCGCGAGCACCAGGTAGACGAACAGGCATCCCGCGATCACCCACGTGCGGTGAGAGGGCCCGCCTCTCCGTGCTCCGGTCGTCCCAAGGTCAACGGAGGCCGGGCTCATTGACCAAGCGTACAAAGTCATCGGTGCGCTCCGCAGTGGAAACGACGCCTCTTCAGATCGCCGGGTAGGCATACGAAGATGCGGACGTGCGCTGGCGACCCGCACCGGGTACCCGCACGTCCCTCAAAGTTCCTCGGGTCGCAAAACTTCAGCGACATGACGGGAAACGCAGGTGTACATTCAGGGGCGTTCAACTTAAGGGGGAGAGAATCCATGCCAAAGTATCTGCTGGAAGTCAACTACAGCCTCGAAGGGATACGGGGAGTCCGCGCTCAAGGCGGAACCGCGCGCGTTGCGGCGGCGACGGAGTTAATCGAGAGTCTTGGCGGCACGATTGAGTCCTTCAATTTCGCCTTTGGCGGTGCGGACGTCTACCTCATCGCCAACTTCCCCGACGACGTGTCCGCTGCGGCTGCGGCCCTGACGGTGAGCGCCGGCGGCGGCGCCACGACTCGAACGGTCCCGCTGCTCACGCCGGCGCAGGTCGACGAAGCCGTGACGAAGAAGGCCACGTACCGCCCTCCCGGTAGTTGATCGCCGGTTCCTGACGTCGTTTCCTAGGCGACGAGGAGTTGCCGACTCGCCCGAGCGTGCGCCATGTTCCGGGTGTAACTTTTCCACGACAAGAGAATTGTCAGAGCGCCTCAATCCGGGTGCTCTCAACGAGGGGGACAGTCAATGCCACAGTTCATGGATTTCCACGATGATCTCAAGTTGCCCGATGAGGCAATCCAGCAAATCACCCAAGAAACCAAGGACGGCAAGTACGACCAATTCGGCGTCCGTCAGGTCGAACTGTTCCACAATGCCAGTGGTCATGTGTACTGCTTGCTTGAAGCGCCCGACGCCGACGCCGTTCGCAGCCATCACGCCGCTCTCGGTGTTCCCTGTGGCGATGTGCACGAGGTTGCCGGCCTCCTCTAGAAGGAACGCGCTACGAACGACGTCGGCGTCATCACTCATCGTGACGTTGAGGTCGAAGTTGTTATGCCTGGGGCGCGGCTTGTCCCCAAGATGTGTTCAAGTTCGACTGGGACTCTCGTAGACCGGCCAGGTCCCCGCCCGCCGCGAAGTACCGCTTGCCGGCGACGAGCAGCTCCTCAGCGGGGAACTTCGTGATCACCTCGCAGCCCGTGGCCGTGACGACCAACTCCTCCTCGATCCGGGCCGCCGACCAGCCATCCTTGGCCGGCCAGTAGGTCTCGAGGGCGAAGACCATTCCCTCTTCCAGTACCTCGGGAAAGTCGAGCGTTATCATGCGGCTGAAGATTGGACGTTCCCAGATCGACAGCCCCACGCCGTGTCCGTATTGGAGGCCGAAGGCCGCCTCCTCGTTGGCGAAACCGAAATCCTGGGCCTTGGGCCAGAGCGAGACCACGTCGGCGGTCGTCGTGCCCGGTTTGACGATGGCGATGGCCGTGTCGATCAGCTCTCGGCACTTGGTGTAGGCGTCGCGCTGGGCGATCGACGCGCTGCCGACGGCGAACGTGCGGTAGTAACAGGTCCGGTAGCCGTTGAAGCTGTGCAGGATGTCGAAGAAGGCGGGATCGCCCGGCCGGATTAGACGGTCGCTGAAGACGTGGGGGTGCGGCGAGCACCGCTCCCCGGAGATCGCGTTCACCCCCTCGACGTGCTCGGACCCCAGGTCGTACAGGGTCTTGTTGACCAAGCCGACGCACTCGTTCTCGCGCACCCCGGGCCGTAGGAACGTGTAGAGCTCCTCGTAGGCGGCGTCGACCATCGACGCGGCCTGCGTCAGTAAGGCGATCTCGTCAATGGTCTTGAGGCGCCGGGCCTCGAGGAAGACCTGCTGACCGTCGACCAGTTTGATGCCCTCCTTGGCGAAGGCGGTCAAGACCGGCATCTCCACGATGTCGACCCCGACGGGCTCGTTCTGCAGTCCGTACTGCTGGAGGACTTCCTTGATCTTCGTCGCCACCGTGCCGGCCCGATCGGCTCCGGGCGGGATGGCCCCGCGCAGGGTGGAGATGCCCGCCCTGGCGCCCTCGTAGGGCATCTCGTGGCCGTCCTCGCAGATCTGCACCCCGCTCAGCCACGGGTTGTAGAGCTGGTGATGTCGGGCGGCCGAGCCGAAGTCCCAGACGATGGGCTTGCCGCCTCGCGGCAGCAAGGCGAAGCGAATGAGCTTGTCCATGGCCCACGTGCCGATGTGGGTGCCGGTCATGTAACGAATGTTGTGGAAGTCGAAGGTGAGCAACGCCCCCAGGTCCGACCGTTCGAGCTCGGACTGAAGTCGGGCCAGACGCTCCTCGCGCAGCCGTGGCATGTCGACGCGGTTCTCCCAGTCGACCGAGTTACTTCCGTACGTATGAATTCCCATGGTTCCTCCTAGATCCTAAAACAACTGTCTTGGGCCCTAGAGCCGTCGCTGGCGGGCCCACGAGTCGAGGCCCACCGCGATCAGCAGGATGATCCCGAGCACGATCTGCTGATAGAGCGGATTGATACCGAGCAGGTTGGAGCCGTTGCCGATGAGCGCGATGAAGAGCACACCGATACCCGTGCGCCAGACCGAACCCTCGCCGCCGGCGATCGAGGTCCCGCCCACCACGATGCCCGCCAGCACCGTGAACGACAGGGCGCTGCCGCCGCTCGCCGCCTGGGCGCTCAGCAGGCGCGAAATGTCGATGACCCCGCCGAGGGCCGCCGCGCCGCCGCTCAGGGTGAACGTGATGACGCGAATCCTGTTCACCCGTACGCCGGCCAATCGCGCGGCTTCGGAGTTCCCTCCGGAGGCCACCATGTAGCGGCCGAACGTGGTGCGTGACAGGAGCAGCCCCAGGACAACGACGAAGAAGAGCGTCATCCACACCGCACTGGGTACGGTGAGCCACTGCGCGTTGGCGAACTTGTAGAAGCCGGAGTTGGCCGTGAGGACGATGAGGTTCCCGCCCGACACCTTGAGGGCTAACCCGCCGATGACGAACGACATGGCCAG
>JBARBL010000019.1:0-4207 GCA_049793015.1 Acidimicrobiales bacterium
ATCCAGGGCCGACACCGGCTCGTCGGCGACGATCAATCGAGGATTGAGCGCCAGCGCGCGCGCGAAGCCAATGCGCTGGCGCTGCCCGCCAGAGAACTCGTGCGGGTACCGATCGGCGGCCATTCGGTCCAGTCCGACCGAAGCCAGCAGTTCGTAGACCCGCTTCATCTGCTGGGACTTGTTGCCATCACCTTGGACGGCCAAGGGCTCGCCCAGGATCTGAGCGACCTTCATGCGCGGATCGAGGGACGAATAGGGGTCCTGGAACATCATCTGACGATCGCGACGTTGGATCCTAGAGGGTTTGTGGCCGCGGGCCGACACCAGCTGGCCGTCAAAGAAGATCTGCCCCGCGGTCAAGGGCTCCAGACCTACCAGCATTCGCCCAATCGTGGTCTTACCGCAGCCCGATTCTCCCACCAACCCGAAAGTCTCGCCTTGCGTGAGCATGAAACTCACGCCCGAGACAGCGTGGATAGCCCCGACCTTGTGGCGGATAAGCCCTCCCTTGACCTCGAACTCCTTGACCAGCCCTTCGGCACGCAAGAGCTCGGTCTTGGCGCCGTTGGTCGCTCGAACCTCGACCGGAGAGGGCGTTACCGCGACGAGCGGCTTCGGACCGTCGGTGGGATAGAAGCAGGCGAAGGCGTGCTCGCCCACCATCGTGAGGGGCGGCTCCTCGGACCGGCACCGGTCGGTCGCGTAGGCGCAACGGGGGGCGAATCGGCAAGCCACGATCTCTTTGGTCAGGTCGGGCGGCATGCCCGCGATGGAGGCGAGCTTGTGCTTTGACGTGTTCTCCAGATTGGGCATTGATGCCAGGAGCGCCTGAGTGTACGGATGGCGCATCGAATGGAAGAGTTCTGGCGTCACGGCCTCTTCAGCCTTCTTGCCCGCGTACATCACCACCACGCGGTCAGTACGGCCCGCGATCACACCCATGTCGTGGGTGATGAGCAGCATCGCCATGCCGAGTTCTTTTCTCAGATTGTCCAGAATGTCGAGGATCTGCGCCTGGATGGTCACGTCCAACGCGGTCGTCGGCTCGTCGGCGATGAGAATGGTCGGACTGCAGACCAAGCCCATGGCAATGATGACGCGCTGGCGCAGTCCCCCAGAAAGTTCGAAGGGGTATTGATCGAGGCGCTCAGCGGGTCGAGGCATCTCGACCATCTCGAGCACCTCGAGCGCCCGCTTCCTCGCGTCCGCATCGCTCGCTCCATGATGGATCCGAAGACCCTCGCCGATCTGGCGACCGATCTTGGTGGTCGGGTTGAGCGAACTCATGGGGTCTTGGGGAATCAACGCGATGCTCTGTCCCCGTTGGCGCTGCATGTCCTTTTCGCTCAGGCTGGCCAGATCGACGTCGTCCAACACGATATTGCCGGCGACGATCTTTCCCGTTCCCGGCAGCAGGCGCATGATGGCCAGTCCGGTGGTGGTCTTGCCGCATCCTGATTCGCCGACCAGCCCCACGCACTCTCCGGCGTTGATCGTGAGTGAAAAGTCGTCCACCGCGGTGGCGAAGGTCTTGCGAGAAGCGAACTGGACCTTCAAATTGTTCACGGTGAGCAATGACGGCATAGTTGACAAATCCTACTCTTTGTGGTCTGGGCGCCCCGGGTGAAAAGGCCCGCGACGGGCCCCTGGAACCAGCCATCCGCCGCAAGGTTCCCGTCATTGCGGTACGGCCAACGACCCACCAGGTGGCTTTCATCGGTCAAACGGCCCGTCACCAGTCTGGTCACGCCAGGCCGAAGTGCCGACGGCGACACGGAGAGACATCGCCCAGCCCGGACGTTCGACAGCTTTTCTAGGCGCGATCGCATCACCGTCGTCTCGGCACCGGCGGGGCTGGCTTCGAGCATGTCGGTCATCGATGAGGCGAGCTCTTGACCACTGCGGCTCTCATCCGAGACGGCGGCGTTCGTCGCCTCAAGGCCGACTCGCGACAAGAGCTTCAAATGTAAGCGCATCCATTATGTGTCGCCCCTGCAATTGCGCCCCCACAACGCCGTCACTAGAGTGAGCCAGGTTACCGATTGGTAACACTTTTGTGAACTGGAAGTGATTTCCAGCTGGGAGGAACGCCAATGTTTAAAAGATCTCGGGGAGCACGCTGGGCGATAACGGGGCTCGCGCTGAGTTTGACGGTGCTGGGCCTCACCATGTCGCTATCGTCGGCGGGTGCGTCGACACAATCAAAGTATGCCGCGTCCAAGAACTGGACGATAAAGCTCGCCAACCTCACTGCGGCCAGCCCCAACTACGCCTACCCCTTCATTGGGCCGGCGGACTTCACCGTCAGCAACGTCTCGTGGTTCCAATACCTGATGTATCGCCCTCTCTATTGGTTCGGTAACACCACCACCGGCGCGGTGCAGGTCAACGAGGCCGAGTCGCTGGCCTCGTTGCCCAAAATGTCCAACGGCAACAAGACCGCCACCATCACGCTCAAGTCGGGATACAAGTGGAGCGACGGCGAACCCGTCCAGGCCAACGACGTCATGGAGTTCCTCAACCTCTTCGCCGCCGAGCCGTCCGGCGAGGCATCCTACGCCAAGCCCGTCCAGGGTGTGCCGGTAACGATTCCCGACCTTTTCTCGTCAGTGACCGCGCCTAACACACACACAATCGTGATGAACTTCATCCGGCCGGTGAGCCCGTCATGGCTCCTTAACAACCCGCTCTCGGAGGTGACGCCGCTTCCCAAGTCATGGGACGTCGTGGACGCCAGTTGGAAGTTCACCACCAACACCGCGGCCGGTTTCACCGCGTCGACGGCTGTGACCAAGGCCGGCGGAAACCTCGCGACGAAGCCGGGCGGATGCTGGTCTTCTACGTACATCGGCGACGGTAACAAGACCGGTCCCACCGCCGCGTTCACTGACCAGAACGGCTTCGACACCGTCGTGCCCAAGGCGAACATCGCGCAGGCCGAGAAGTGCGAAGAGGTCGATGCCACGATGAACTCATTCGCCAACGACGTCGTCAACTACGCAAAGACGTCGACCGACACCGGCAAGATCTGGGGCACCTCCGACGGTCCCTGGAAATTGACCAGCTACAACAGCGCTACCGCGGCGATGTCGTGGGGCCGTAACCCCAGTTTCGGTGGACCGAAGGCCTACGCCAAGGCGCTGGATTACATCCCCTGCCAATCAGAAACGGGTGACTGCTACAACCTTCTTCTCAACGGCACGGTGAGCGGGACGTATCTCGTCGGCGTTCCTTCCGCCGATTTGCCGCCGATCACGTCGCTCTCTCAAGTGGCAAAATCGCAGGACAAGGCTTTGGCCTCGAAGTACAACCTCTCGATTACTTACGAACCGGTTATCGGCTACAGCCCGCTCAACTTCGTCTCCACCAACACCGGCGTCGGCGAAGACTCCGCAATGTCCGGGGACACGACACCGCGAGGCGCACTCTTGTCGCAGCCCTACATCGTCAAGGCCCTCAACGATTCGTATCCGATCAAGGCGATTGTTAATGACGTCTACCGCGGCTACGGCTACTCGACGTACGGCCCCATTCCGCCCTATCCGCCCAGCAACTACACCTCGCTTAAGCATTCGCCGTACGCCTTGAGCAAGGTCGCCAGCCAGATGACGCCCCATGGTTGGTCGAAGGTGAATGGAATCTACACCTGCGAAAAGCCAGGAACCGGCGCGTCGGAGTGCGGCGCTCACATTGCCAAGGGTGCCACGATGACGTTCCGGGCGGACGCTGGCGTCTCGGGCATCCCCACGGCGCAAGCCGCCGATGAGGCGTGGGTCTCGGCGGCCAAGGGTTTGGGCATCAACATCGTGCTGCACGTCGAAACCTTTGACGCCGTCATCTCGGCCGACACGAGCACGTCGACGTCGTGGGACTTGTACACGGGCAGCGGCTGGGAGTACGCGCCCGACTACTATCCGAGCGGCGAGGACCTCTGGCTGACGGGTGACCCCGAAAACGTTGGTAGTTACAACAACGCTACGGCGAACAAGGACATCATGGGAACACTCAGCGGATCGGTGAGCATGAACACCTACGAGAACTTCATGGTGAACAACTCGCCGGTTATCTGGAACTACTGGAATCCCTACACCGACGAGCACCTGAAGAACATCGGCGGCTTCGTCGAAGAAGACACATCGAACATGAATCCGGAGCTCTGGTACTTGAAGGGATAGTTGGTGATCTTCTCGAGGACGATGAGCCGCGG
>JBARBL010000020.1:0-8226 GCA_049793015.1 Acidimicrobiales bacterium
CCCCGACCCTCGTCACGGTTCCCCTGGTCGGGGCGCTCGTGGCCTGCGGCGCGCTCGGGGTGCTGGCCTGGCCGCTCGACAGCCTGCTGCGCGCGGCCGCGATGGTGGTGGTGCGATGACGGCGAACGCGCTCAACCTCGCGCGCCTGCTCGCCGAGCGGCCCGGTCGCGCGCAACTCGACTGCGACGACGACGAACTGGTCGAGGCCGCCCGTGCGCTGCTCGCCGCCGGCTACCGACTGGCCCTGGTGGGCGCGCGCCACGACGGCGCGGTCATCGAGGTCGTCTACCTGTTCGTCGACGGCCCGCCCGATCAACGCGTCGAACTGCGGGTGCTGATCGATGCGCGCCGGCCGCGGCTGCCCTCGATCGCTCACCTGAGCTACCCCGCCAGTCGGTTCGAACGAGAGATGCACGACCTGTTCGGCGTGCAACCGGTGGGCCATCCCCAGCTCCGCCGCCTGGTGCTGCACCAGCACTGGCCTCAGGGTTGGCACCCTCTGCGTCACGACGCCGGCCCCCAGCCAGCGATGAACCTCGACGCCGACGCCTTTCCCTTCGCGCCGGTCGAGGGCGACGGGGTCTACGAGATCCCGGTCGGCCCGGTGCACGCCGGCGTCATCGAGCCGGGTCACTTCCGTTTCTGGGTCCTGGGCGAGACCATCGTGCGCATGAAGGCCCGCCTCTGGTTCGTGCACAAGGGAATCGAGCGGCTCTTCGAGGGCCGCGACCTGGCCTTCTCGTTGGGCCTGGCCGAGAAGATCTCGGGCGACAGCGCGGTCGGCCACGGCCTGGCCTTCGTCCAGGCCGTCGAAGAGAGCCAGGGCGCCGAGGTCAGCCCGCGGGCCCGCGAACTGCGTTTGGTGCTGCTCGAGCTCGAACGGCTCTACAACCACGTGGCCGACGTCGGCACCCTGTGCAACGACGTCGGCTTCGGTTTCGCCCAGGCGCGGGCCCTGACCCTGCGCGAACGGCTCCTGTCCCTCAACGACGCGGTGACCGGTCATCGGCTGCTGCGCGGCGGCGTGCAGTACGGCGGGGCGACGCTGCGGGCCCTGCCGACGCAATCGGACTTACACGACATCGCCACGGCCTTCCACGAGCTGGTCGACCTGGGACGTTCCAACAGCATCGTGATGGACCGCTTCACGGGCACCGGGGTGCTGTCGAACGACCAGGCCCGCGACCTCGGTGTGCTGGGGGTCGTCGCGCGGGCCTCGGGCCTCTCGAACGACGCTCGCGTGACGCATCCGTGTCTGGATATGCCCGCGAGCTTTCACGCGGCGTCCCGGGAGGGCGGGGATGTGCTGGCCCGGTTCGAGGTGCGCTGCGACGAGGTCGACGCCTCGCTTCGCCTGTTGGGCGACCTGGTCTCGCGCGAGGGACCGCTGCGGGTCGACGGGGGAGAGGCCGACCTTAAGGAGGGCCACGGCACGGGCATCATCGAAGGGTGGCGCGGCGCCGTGGTGCACCGGGTCGACGTGGGTCCCGACGGGACGTTGCGCCGGGTCAAGGTCGTGGACCCCTCGTTCTTCGCCTGGCCGGCGCTGCCGATCGCCTTGACCGACACGATCGTCCCCGACTTCCCGCTGGTCAACAAGAGTTTCAACCTCTCCTACGCCGGCAACGACCTGTAAGAGAGGAAACGCCAGCTCCTGCGTGAGCAGCGGACGGGCGGCCGTTGCTAAGGCGCGGTGAGGGGCGAGGACTTGGCCGGCGCGCTGAGCCTCACCCGGTGACCCCACTTGGTCCACGTGGCCGTCACCTTCTCTGATTTGGAGATCAGGCGGAGCTCGACCGGCAGGGCGGGTGAGCTCGTGGTGACGAAGAGCGTCGCGTTGATCTTGGCGCTGGTGGCGGTGGCGGGCGCCGAACCCCTGATGGGCACCACCTTCTGCCCGTCGAGGACGGTGGACGCGCCTCTGGTCACGGTGCCGGGGATGGTCACGTCGGTGAAGTCGGACTTGATGGTGACGGCGTTGCTCACCGTGGCGAAGGCCGAATTGCTCGAGGGGATCGACAGCCAGCGGTTGGCGTACTTGCCCGGATCGGTGGTGGATATCTGGAAATAGTCGGCCACCGCCTTCTTGTCGCCGTATATATAGGCCACGCCCTTGACCACCAGTACCTCGGCGTGGGCGCCGTCGCTGGTGATGACCTGGCGACCGGAGGCCGCGGCGATGTCGTCGATCATGGTGAAGGTGTGCCCCGGCGCCGAGGCCAGTTCGACCTCGTGGACCGTCCCCTGGGCTATGGCGTCCTTGAGGGCCAGCGCCATCAGCGCGCTGGCGCTCAGCGGGGAGGCGCCGGCATCGCCACCCGTTGAGAGAAGAAGGGGTGAGGCGCTGAGGCACAACGTGAGAGCGCCCAGCCCCCAGGTTCGCAGGAAACGGCGTGGGACAACGGGCATGGGGGACGAACTTTCGGTTTTTGCTGCGTGGGGGGCTTCCATCGTACCAAGCCCGGGGCCCGGACTGGAGGCGGGGCGCGGGCCACCCGCCGGGAGCGGGCAAATGGGGACTTTGGGCGCTCGCCGGGGTCAGCGGATGCGGAACGACCCGAGTACGTTGATGAAATGGACCCTAAAGCTCGTGTCTCGTGGCCAACGTGGGCGCGGCGGCGGGTCCCGGGGGTGGTGTCGAGCACGGTCCTGGCGCTGGCTTTGGGCACCGTAGTCAGCGTGTCCGCCACCACGTCATCGGGCGGCGCGACGATCGACCGGTCCTGTCTCATTCGGGTGAGCCACGGTCCCCAGGTCTCGCCCGCCACGCAGGAGCTGGTCTTCTCCCTGAAACTCACCAACACCGACAGCGTCGCCTGCGCCATCAGGGGTTATCCGGTCGTGCGCTTCCTCGGCGCCAATGGCGCCCCGTTGCCCTTCGTCTACCGGCATCGGCCGAACGCGGACGTCGCGTTCCCGGCCGGGCCACCGCGGCGGTTCATCCTGAAGCCCTTCGCCTCCGGATACGTCCTGGTGGTAAAGGAGGAGTGCATCGGACCCGACGGCCGGGCCGCGGCGAGGATGACGGTCTTGGCGCCCTCGTTGCAGGCCGGGACGCTCCCGTGGGTGGTCCATCTGGACGCTTCGTATCCCGGGATCTCGATCTGCACCGGCGCTGACGCGGCGGCCAACAACGTCGTCGCCGTGTCGCCGGTCGAACCCTCGCCCAAGGACCTCTTCTAGCGGCGCCACGCCCGCGGGCGGGGATGGCCGAGAATCAAGGACCGAAGCTGAGCGGCGCCGAGGCGAACGTGGGGCTCGCACTGGTGGCCATCAGCACGCAATGGTTGAGGCAGCTGACCACCGACGCCGGGTCGTAGGGAGCAGTGGCCGCGCGGGTGCTCACCGTGAACTCGTAGGAGCCGCTGCCCTGCATGCCCGTGAGCCCGAAGGGTTGCGCCGCCAGCTGCTGGCCGCAGCCCTGGGCGCCGACGTCCGCCTTCGAGAAGCACTCGGAGAGCCAAAACTTGGCGCCGAGGCCGAAGCCGTTGACCGACACGGTGACCCGTTCGCCGTTGTGCAGGTCGGTCGAGGGCCTCACCGTGACCGTGGGCGTCGTGCCGCTGATGGTGCCATCGGGAATCGATCGCACGTAGTCGACCGCCATCAGGCTCGACGCCGGGTGGGAACAGGGCGGGGGCATGAACGACCTCGTGGAGTAGGGAGGGTTCTTCTCAAGCAGCGGTCGCTTCCAGCCGCGAAAGAGGACGTCGATGTGGTTATAGGTGCTCTGGAACCCGCACCACTCCATCTCCACGACCGCCCACGGAGCCTTGGCCGAGAGCACCACCGGACTCGTGGGCCCGGCCAGGGGCGGTGACAACCGTTCGGTCGTCTCATGCAATGGGAGGTCACGACCGTCCTTGGTCACCACCCGCACCGTCGGTCGACCTGACAATTCACACGGTGTGGAGGAGACGTTGTCGAAGGTGATCGCGCCGAAGCGGTTGCCGGGGCCGTTGAAGGCCACCATCACCTCGAGGTCCTGGGCTGAACAGACATCGAGGGAAGCGGCCGACGCCGGTGGCGAGGAGTGCCAGAGGCTGTTCGTCACGGGGACGAGCGAGACGGCGGTCATCATCAGCGCGGTGACGGCTACACGGACGAGGCGTTGCGCGTGTCCGCGGAAATGATCAGGCGTCATTTCGACACGCTATCCATCCGTTGGTCCCGTGCTCGTTCAGTGGTCCCGGTCGCTACGTGGTGGGTGATGGTGCCTTCTTCGGGAGGTCCTTCTCGAACCAGTGGTGGGCGTAAGGCTCGTGGTTGAAGGCCGCCACTTCGCGGTAGCCGGAATTCTGATAGAGGCTGATGGCTTCGCGCAGCACCCGATTGGTGTCGAGGCGGACCGTGCGCGATCCCTGCTGCCGGGCGCGGACCTCCAGTTCGCGCAGGAGGCGTTTGCCTACGCCCAATCCTCGGACCTCGGTTGAGACCCACAGCCGTTTGATCTCGGCCGGACTGTCGGCCTTGAAGCGAAGCGCTCCGCATCCTACGGGTTGGCCGTGCAGGAAGGCGACCAGCAAGAGACCGGCCGGTTCCACCAGCTCGTCGACGTCGGGCCCGAGGCTGCGCTCGGGCTCGAAGCCTCCTTCGAAGCGGGCGTCCAACTCATCGAAGTAGGCGTGCATGCAGAAGAAGGCCGCCTTGCTGGTGGGGTCTTCGACACGAAGGCGGACGAGTCCGACGTTGAGCAGGCTCTCCACCGTGGCCATGGCCTTGACCAGACGCTTCTGCTGCTGATCGTTGAGGGAAAGGAGCAGAGAAGTGGCCAACTCGTCGCTCCTCTCATCGAGGATCGCCCGCTCGGCGTAGCCGGCCTTGGTCAGTTCGACGTAGCGCACCCGATGGTCGTAGGACGCTGATCTCGTACGAACCAGGTTCTGTGCTTCGAGTTGGCGCAGCAGGCGGCTGAGGTACCCGGCGTCGAGGCCCAGGCGATCACGCACGTCCTTGACGTCGGATCCGTCGCCGATATCCCACAGCACCCGCGACGCCCCGAGCGGACGGTCGCGGGAGAGGTATTCGTCGTTGAGGGCGCCGATCCGTTGGGTCACCGTTCGATTGAAACTCCGCACGACGTCGACGGGGCTTGCTTCCATATTGTTTGACTGTAGTCAGGTAATTCTCGACCGTCAAGATTTACCGGGGCACTGATCGTGGCGATTTCCTTGCGGAATCAAGGAATTGAAACGTTGAACGTGCGCTCGTTTACAGACGACGAGAGACCATGAACCGGAATTCTACGTTCGGCCCCTTGGCCGGCGCGACGCGAATGATGTCGTGGTGGTAGCCGACATCCCTTCACGATTCGCGACCTCGTGGCCGCGCCGAGCCGGCCATGGGGCTCGTGGCGGGTCGAATATCGCGACGTCTAGAGGGTTCCTGAAGGGTCGGCTTCGTCGAGATCCACGGGCCGGGGGCCAAGAGGGAGTGTCGATGTCCGGTGGGTCTTCGAGATCGAGTGACGGACGTGACACGTTCCGCCGCCGTGCACGACACGGATGGGACGATCGATTTCAGTTGGTGAGGATGGGTGCGACCCGGCGGTGCGGAGCGAGGAGTCGTCCTCGATTCGGGTGCAGTAGTGACGCGGTGACAGCGCGGTGGGAAGCGACGATGGGTAACCCCAGGTCCGCGGCTATGGAACCCTCGCCAACGCGCGCGTCACGATTCCTTCGAACTGATGCGAGTTGACCGGCGGCAATCCTCCCTCTATGAGGCCCATCACCACGTTGGCCTTTCGCACCACGATCACGTCCTCATCGAAGGTGGTGCCCAGGATCGAGGTGCTCGCCGTGAACGCCTGGCTCGCGTTGGCAAAATGCGCCAGGGTCTTTTCCTTCATGGTGCCGGTCACCGTCTGGCCCAGCACGCTGGCGTTCACGTGCTTGCAGCGGGCGAGCGAGCTCACGATCCTTTCGTACGCGACGGCGGGGTTCGTGTAGGTCGCCAGCATCTCCGAGACGACCGGGACGCTCTGATTGTCCTCCACGATGATGCTGGCGTGCGAGGTCTGCTTGACGCCCTTGGCGATCAGGAAGCTGGACAGGCCGATAACGTTGGTGAGGCACCCCGCCTGGACGCTTCCCGACGGGGTGTCGACGCTCCAGCTACCGGGCATTTGGGTGACGCTCAGCAGGCGGGCCGTAAGCCGAGGCGCGATCGTCGACGACGCGACGCTGGCCAAGCCCGCCGACAACGTCACGGCTGTGGAAAAAGTAATGACCACCCTGAGGGTGCGCTTCATGGTCACTCCTCTTGAACGGATGCCGTATTAAATCTTACGATTGCAAATTTCGGTGGTTGGAGAAATGTCGTCGTCGTGACCAACTGACTCACAACTAGTCCACAACTTTCAACCAAAGGCGTCGAGACGTTAGGTCGATCGTCCGACCGGGTCGACCTGCGCCGTCCGACCGTCCTTCAGTTGATGAGTGTGACGTGCACCGTCTTCGGTGCGCGCAGGCCCGAGACGCTGGACGTGACGACGTAGTCACCTCGAGGGACGAACTTGTGCGCCGGACCGAAGCGCTGATTCCACGATCGGGCCAGCGTGTAGACCGCACCGGCGCTGAGCGGATGCAGCATGAGGAACATCGCGCAGGCCCCCGACTGATCATCCGCGAAGCAGTTGTTCCAGACCGTCGAGCCTTTGGCGTTGACGATGGCGAGTGAGGGAGAGGTTGGTCCGACCGCCACGGCGCACGTGCCCGCTGAGACGTTCTTGATGGTGAGCTTCATCCTCACGGGTGCCGAGCGAGCGAACGTCGTGGCGTTGGTGCTCAGCGTCGCGCGCAGGGCCGAAGGCGCGCAACTGGCGATCCGCGGCCGGGTCTTTGCGTCGGCGGACGTCACACCAAGAGCGAGCGCGGTCCCCAGAAGCAACGCAGGTACGATCAACCAGACCACGACGGCACGAGTTCTCCTCCTGGGGGTCACCGCACCTCCGATCTGGCGGGTCTCTCCCAACGAGGAGGTTTAGTCCTTAGGGGTCGACGAGCCACAGCGTAGTGGTCCAGCACTGGCCTCCATAGTGCCGGTCTGGTGATGTCGAGGTTCCAAAGAGGGGAACCGTTGGTGAGGTGACGGCCGCTGCTCCGACCGGGGGCTAAGAAGTGGTCAGCGGGAGGCGCACGACCCGACAGGGTCGCGACGAGTGACGAGTCAATTCTTGGCTCGCGGGATCGCCGCCCATCACCTCGACAAGGGAAGACGGACCAATCGTGTGGGTCGAGACGTGGCTGAAGGGCTGGCGTAGTGCCCGAGTCCAACGGTGCTACTCGCGCCAAGAACCTGTGTCGGACGCGATTGACGGCCCGACAACGCAACGGATGGCGATCATCGGCGTTCGGAAGGTTGACACCTGCGGATCAAGGTGAAAATCCGACACGAGGTCGTCCAAAACTGGTCGAAAAATGCCTTGGCGCACGACTCGATTCACCCTACTTTTTCGTGTTCGTCCGTTCACCCCACCCCCGACTTTTGAGGCGACGTCGAGGCTCATTGCAAGCGTTCTATGAGATTCTCTTAAACATCGCAAATCATGACCGTCTCAAAATAAGACAACGCATAGACAAAGGGCTCACTTGGAATTGACAACGAGTCGCTAGACCACTAAACCTCACTCTGCAGGGGCAGAGGGAGGTTAGATGTGCCGGACACTACCTTTAGGGCGAAAGCTGGCTCCACTGAACTGAAGGACCAGAATTCAGGTAGCGCCAACGAGCGTGATGCTCATTTCGAGCGCGAAAGGGCCATCACACCCAGCGAGTTCTCGTTGGCGATGAGAGCCCGGGCCCATCAAGGGACTTCGGCGATCGGCGAGCACGTTACTTGAGTGTCTATTTCTCAGAAAAGTCCATCAAATCCTTCTGACCAGGTGCAACAGAAGTTAGGCCAGGCGCCGTCCACTACGGTCGGCGTAAAGCATCACGCCACCAGGGCCAAGAGTCCAGACGCGTTGCCCGCGGTGAAAAACCTCAGCGAGACCTCAGAATCCAACAGACAGCTGATTAAACGTCGTGTCAGCGCGTACGACGTCGTGATCGACTGTCTGTTGAAAGTCAATTCTCGGTGAAACAACCTCTCCGCGACACGCTGGTGAGGCAGCAGATGCCGTCGAACGGCGTGAATTGCTCAAAATCTGCCTACGCCGGCCTCGATGCGGCCCGTTATCTGCCCGCTGCGGGTGATCCATCACGTCCAACCATCGGCGGCGGACCA
>JBARBL010000021.1:0-7301 GCA_049793015.1 Acidimicrobiales bacterium
ACCTACGGCGACAACTTCGACCGCTACGCGATCCGCCTCAACGAGATCCGCGAGTCGATCCGCATTGTGCGCCAGTGCCTCGAGCGCATGCCCGACGGCGACTACCGCAGCCAGGACCCCAAGGTCACCCCGCCGCCGCGCGCGCGCATCGGCGAGTCGATGGAGGCCCTGATCCACCACTTCAAGCTCTTCACCGAGGGCTTCCGGGTCCCGGCCGGCGAGGTCTACCAGGCGGTCGAGAGCCCGCGCGGCGAGCTCGGCTGCTACCTGGTGAGCGACGGCGGGCCCAAGCCCTGGCGCCTGCACACCCGCGCGCCGAGCTTCGTCAACCTCCAGGCGCTGCCCCTGCTGATGCGCGGCGGGATGCTCAGCGACACGATCACCGTCATCTCGACCATCGACCCCATCATGGGGGAGGTCGACCGGTGAGCCACCTGCGCCCCGAGCTGCGCCAGCGCGCCGAGGAGGTCGTCGCGCTCTACCCCAAGCGCCGCTCGGCGATGCTGCCGCTGCTGCACCTGGTCCAGGAGCAGGACGGCTACGTCAGCGACGACGGGATCGCCGAGGTGGCCGGGCTGACCGGCTGCACCCCGGCCGAGGTTCACGGCACCGCGTCGTTTTACGACATGTTCCACCTCGAGCCGGTCGGCCGCTTCGTGGTCGGGGTCTGCACCAACATCGCCTGCCTGCTGGCCGGCGGCGAGGAGCTGCTCGAGCACGCGGGCGCCACACTCGGATGCTCGGTGGGAGGCACCTCGGACGACGGCCTGTTCACGCTGGAGGAGGCGGAGTGCCTCGCCGACTGCGACATCGCGCCCTGCGTGCAGGTCAATCACCGCTACGTGCGCTCGGCTACCGCGGACTCCTTCGACGCCATGGTCGACGAGCTGCGTTCCGGGCGTCTCGACCACGACGTGCCGAGCCACGGCACGCTGGTGCGAGTGCGACGAAGCGTCGGCCTTCGCGCGCCGCGCGCGGAGGTTGTCGAGCAGCGCGCCCAGGCCCGCGAGGCCCGCGCCGCGCGAACTCCCAAAGAGGAGAAGTAGTGGCCCCGCTCGACGCCCCGCTCATCGTCTCATCGCGTGCCCAGTACGCCGACTCCTTCACCCTGGCGCGCTACCAGGAGACCGGCGGCTACGTCGCGCTGCGCAAGTCGCTGACGATGTTCCCCGAGGACGTCGCCCACGAGGTCGACATCGCGTCGCTGCTGGGGCGCGGCGGGGCTGGCTTCCCGGCCGGACGCAAGTGGTCGATGCTGCGCAAGTCCCCCGTTTCTTATCTGGTGGTCAACGGCGATGAATCCGAGCCGGCGACCTTCAAGGACCATTTCCTGGTCGAGCGCGACCCCCATCAGCTAGTCGAGGGCGTGATCATCGCGGCCTACGCCCTGCAGGTGAGCCAGGCCTTCATCTTCCTGCGCGGTGAGTTCGCGTTAGGTCTCGAACGGGTGCAGCAGGCCCTCAACGACGCCTACGAGATCGGTGCCCTGGGCAGCCGGATCTTCGACTCGGAGTTCTCGCTCGACATTGTCCTGCACCCCGGCGCGGGCGCGTACATCTGCGGCGAGGAGACCTCGCTCATCGAAGCCCTGGAGGGCAAGCGCGGCTTCCCGCGCATCAAGCCTCCGTTCTTCCCGGCGGTCACCGGACTCTACGGCGAGCCCACCGTCGTCAACAACGTCGAGACCATGTCGAACCTGCCGTGGATCATCAACAACGGCGGCGCCGCCTTCGCGGCGCTCGGCGCCGGCCGATCGACGGGCACCAGGCTCTTCGCGCTGGCGGGGCGGGTCAACAATCCCGGCGTCTACGAGGTCGAGATGGTGAAGAACACCTTCCGTGACCTGATCTACGACCCGCGCTTCGGCGGCGGCGTCATCAACGACGGCGCCATCAAGGCCATCATCCCGGGAGGCGTCTCGGCGCCCTGGTTCGGGCCCGAGCTGCTCGACACGCCGCTGGGCCAGGACGAGGTCGGCGCGCTCGGTTCGATGCTCGGTTCGGGGTCCATCGTTGTCATGGACGAGACCTCGTGCGTGGTCCGCGCCACCTGGCGCATCACCAAGTTCTTCTCTCGAGAGTCCTGCGGGCAGTGCACGCCCTGTCGCGAAGGCTCCGGCTGGCTCGAACGGGTGCTGTACCGCCTCGAGCACGGGAGCGGGCGGGTCGAAGACCTCGACCTGCTGCTCGACCTGTGCGACAACATCGCGCCCGGTCTCGGCTGGCCGCCGCAGCAGACGACGATCTGCGTGCTCGGCTCGTCGATCCCGTCGTCGATTCATTCGGCCATCGCCATGTTCCGCGACGACTTCATCGAGCACGTGCAGCGCGGAGGGTGCCCCCATGACTGACGTCATTCGAACCTCGGTCTCACTCACCATCGACGGGCGCGAGTTCGACGCGAAGCCGGGCGAGCTGGTCATCGAGGCGGCGGAGCGTGCGGGCACGTACATCCCTCGCTTCTGCTATCACCCGCGCATGGAACCGGTGGGGATGTGCCGGATGTGCCTGGTCGAGATCGACGGGCCGCGCGGCGCCACCTTGCAGCCGGCCTGCTACTTACGCGTGGCCGACGGCATGAACATCACCACGGAGTCCGAGAAGGTGAAGAAGGCCCAGGACGGGGTGCTTGAGTTCCTGCTGGCCAACCATCCGCTCGACTGCCCGGTGTGCGACAAGGGCGGCGAGTGCCCCTTGCAGGACCAGACCCTGACCCACGGCTCCGGCGAGACCCGCTTCGTCGAGGAGAAGCGCCACTTCGTCAAGCCCATTGAAATCGGCGAACTGGTCCTGCTCGATCGCGAGCGCTGCATCCAATGCGCGCGCTGCACCCGCTTCGCGAGCGACGTCGCCGGCGACGCCCAGATCGCCTTCGCCGGTCGCGGTGATCTCATCGAAGTCGCCACCTCACCCACCGTGCCCTTCGACTCGGTCTTCTCCGGCAACGTCGTGCAGATCTGCCCGGTCGGCGCCCTGACCGCCAAGCCGTATCGCTTCACCGCCCGGCCCTGGGACCTCGAGCAGGTCGAGAGCACCTGCACCACGTGCGCGGTCGGATGTCGGATCGCCGTGCAGTCCTCCGCCAACCGGCTGACGCGGGTGCTGGGCGTCGACAGCGAGCCGGTCAATCACGGATGGCTCTGCGACAAGGGACGCTTCTCCCTGGATTCGATCGACGGCAACGAAGCGTCGCTCGACATCCTCAAGCCGAGCACGCGCATCACCGAGCCGATGGTGCGACGCGACGGCCACCTGGTCGCGGTGGGCTGGGGCGACGCCCTGGACGTCGCCGCTCATCTCCTCCTTGACGCCTCGAAGTCTCCCGACGGGGTCGGCGCCATCGGGGGAGCGGCCCTCACGAATGAGGGGGCCTTCGCGTGGGAGAGGTTCGTGCGCGGGGTCCTGGGCAGCGAACACCTGGACGCCCAGTACGGCGACGGGCTTGACGCGGCGTTGCTGCAGTCGTTGCCCAAGGCCACCATTGACGAGGCGGCCAGCGCGACGACCGTGGTGACCCTGACCGGTGACCTGCGAGAAGAATTGCCCATCCTCTTCCTGCGGCTGCGCGAGAGCGCCGTGATGAAGCACAACAACATCCTGGAGCTGGCCTTCGGGTCGAGCGCGCTCTCCAGTGTCGCGCGCCTCTCGCTGCCGGTGCGACCGGGCGAGGCGCATCTGGTGGCTCAGTCGCTGGCCAGCGGCACGCTGGCCAAGGGCTTGGTCTTCGGCGAGAGCGACCTCGGTGTCGCCCGCGAACTGCTCGGCGACGCGGGCGAGGGCGTGGTGTTCGTCGTCGGCCGCCCCAACCTGGCCGAAAGCGCCACGGTCATCGAGACCGCCATTCGCATCCTGGCCCAGGCCTTCCCCGCGGCCACGTTCCTCAGCGCCCTGCGCCGTTCGAACGTGAACGGGGCGCTCGACATGGGTCTGGCGCCCAACCTCCTGCCGGGGCGAGGTTTCAACGCGGCGTCACACGGGCGCGACACGCTCGCGCAGATCGACGCCATGATCGCCGGCGAACAGAAGGCGGTGGTGCTGCTCGGGGGATGCCTGCTCGGCAACGTCGCGGACGTCGCCTCGGCCTCCAAGGCCCTCGAGGCCGCCACGGTCATCGTGGTGAGCGGACACGGCGGGGCCACGCTGGCCTACGCCGACGTCGTGCTGCCCGCGGCCGTCGCGCACGAACGAACCGGCACCGTGACCAACATCGAGGGTCGAGTGACCAGCGTGACCGCCAAGATCGTCGCTCCGGGCTCGGCCTGGTCCGACGTGGCCATCGCCGGTGAGTTGGCCGAGGAGTTCGGCCAGCACCTGGGACTGCTCTCGGTGCCCGAGGCCGCCAAGGCCATCGAGGAGACCACCGGCTACCCGGCCCTCACGGTGCTCAACGATGGATCATGCGACGGGGTGATGGTGGGCCGCGACGAGACCTCAACCACCCGGCGTCCGCTCGACCCGATGGCCTTCCCCGGCATCCGCTCGGCCTACTCCGTCGGCCTCGGCGCCCGGGCCGGCGCGATCGACGCGAATGACGCCGCCGCGCTGGCGTCGACGCCCGGTGCGTCGCTCGAGGAACTGGTAGTCGGACGGGGCGTCGAGGTGCCCTTGGCCGACGCCTACTCCCTGCGGGTCAACGTGAGTCGACGGCTCTACGACCAGGGCATCGCGATGCAGGGATCGCCGGCCCTGCTGGCCCTCGTTGAGCCGAGCGTGCTCGCGCTCAATCACTTCGACCTCGACCGCCTGGGCGTGGAGACCGGTGACCTCGTCGCGGTGAGCAGCGAACGGGGCACCACGACGCTGCCGGTTCGCCTCGACAACGGCGTGCCGCGCGGCACGGTGGAGGTGGCCTTCGCCACGCGGTCCAGTGACGGGGACAACGTGCTGGGGATATTCATGGACCCGGGCAACGTGATCAACCAGGTCCGACTGGAGACGCTATGAGGGCCATCGCCTCGGTCGATCCGCTTCTCGCGGGACACTTCTCGTGGGTGGTGCTGCTCATTGTCGCGATCAAGGTGCTGGTGGGCTTCGGGGCGCTCATGGGAGCCGTCACGCTCATGATCTGGTTCGAACGCAAGGCCATCTCGGACATGCAGAGCCGCATCGGACCGCAGCGATGGGGACCCTTCGGGATCCTGCAGACCCTGGCCGACGGGCTCAAACTGATCCTGAAGGAAGACCTGGTCCCCGAGCAGGCGGACCGGTTCGTCTTCAAGCTCGCGCCTTACCTGGTGGTGGTCCCGGCCCTCATCACCTTCTCGATCGTGCCCCTGGGCGGCACGCTGACCATCGCCGGACATCCGGTGATGCTGCAGATCGCCAACCCGCCGATGGGCATCCTCTTGATGCTCGCCATGTCGGGCATCTCGGTCTACGGCGTGATGTTGGCCGGCTGGTCGTCGGGGTCCAAGTACCCGTTGCTCTCCTCGGTGCGCGCGAGCGCGCAGATGATCAGTTACGAGGCCGCCCTCGGCATGACCATCGTGACCATCGTGCTAGCCACGGGTTCGCTCTCGACCCACAACATCGTCGACGCGCAGGCGGGCGGCGTTTGGCACTGGAACCTCATCCGTCTGGGCGTCATCCCCTTCGCCATCTTCATCATCGCCATCACCGCCGAGCTCAATCGTCCTCCCTTCGACGTGGTGGAGGGGGAGAGCGAACTGGTCGGTGGGTTCCACACCGAATACTCGTCCATCCGCTTCGGGCTCTTCTACCTGGCTGAGTTCATGAACACCATCACGATGTCGGCGATCATCGTCACCCTCTTCTTCGGCGGCCCCGCCGGGTGGGTGCCGAACGTGCCCCACCTGCGCTGGGTCTTCCCGATCGTGTGGTTCCTCGCCAAGACCGTCACCTTCGCCTTCTGCTACATCTGGTTCCGCGCGGCGCTGCCCCGGTTCCGTTACGACCAGCTGATGGACATGGGCTGGAAGCAGCTCATCCCGCTGAGCCTCGGTTGGGTCCTCATCGTGGCCGGCTTCCTGGTGCGGCCGGCGTGGGGCTTCTTGATGATCGCGCTGGTGCTGTTCGCGTGGATCCTGCTGACGAGGGCCTTCGCGCTGGGGCATTCCCGCGAGCGCGGTGACGAATCCGTCCTGCGCACCGTGGGGCGCCGGCCCCTGCCGGGCGACGTGATCCGCGCCCAGTCGGACGAGGAGTCCTGATGTCGAATTTCATGACGTTCTTCGGCGGCTTCAAGCTGACCCTTCAGCACCTGAGCCGCCCGACGGTCACCACGAGCTACCCCCAGGCCAAGCGCGCCAAGCAGCCACGACAGCACGGCCGCCACGTGCTCAGCCGATACGAGGACGGCATGGAGAAGTGCATCGGCTGCGAGCTGTGCGCGGGGGCCTGCCCGGTCGATTGCATCTACGTGCGCGGGCTCGACAACCCGCCGGACCACCCGGTCAGCCCCGGCGAGCGCTACGGCTACATCTACGAGATCAACTACCTGCGCTGCATCCACTGCGACCTTTGCGTGGAGGCCTGCCCTACGCAGGCGATCACGGAATCCAAGATGTTCGAGTTCTCCTTCACCAACCGGGCGGACGCCATCTACACCAAGGCCGAGCTGCTGGTCGACGACCAGGGCCTGCCCCAGCGTCTGCCCTGGGAGGACTGGCGCGAGGGCGAAGCGGCTATGACCGGTGGCTGGATGCGAGCGACGTCGCCCAACGGCGAGGCCGCCTTCGAAGGGGTCGTGCAGTGGACGGGGGACCTGGGCTTCGGCGTGCGCTCGCCGGAAGGCGGTCAGTCGCTCAATCGCGACGACGAGGCCACCGGGTCCAAGCAGCTGCGCAACGTGTTCCCCAAGCACCTGCTGCCCGAGGACGTGCCGCTCGACCAGCGGGGCCTGCAGGGCATGATGAACCAGGTCCGCGCCAAGATGCCCCGGCGCCACCGCCGAGACGACCGCTGATGCTGGCCGCGACGTCCCCGGGGGCCATCGTCGTGTTCGTGGCCGCGGCCGCGCTGATCCTGAGCGGCGCGGTGGGGGTGCTCACGGTCAAGAATCCCGTGCACGCGGCCCTGAGCCTCATCCTGACGCTCTTCGGCGTCGCCGTGGCGTTCGTCGCCCAGTCGGCCGACTTCCTGGCGGCGGTGCAGATCATCGTCTACGCCGGCGCCATCGTCGTGCTTTTCCTCTTCGTCATCATGTTCCTGGGCGTCGATCGGCGCGATTCGGTGCGTCTCGACCCCTTGGTCGGGCAACGGGCCCTGGCGGCGGTGGGCGTGCTCATCACGGCGGCGGGACTCATCACCTTGATGGCGCGATCGCACTGGGTGACCGGCGCG
>JBARBL010000022.1:0-2813 GCA_049793015.1 Acidimicrobiales bacterium
GCCCCGGCGGGAGGGCGCGGGTGGGGAGCGACCTTCGCCTGGAGCAGCGCGCCAACGTGTGGGCCGTCGGCGACGCCGCGGCCATTCCCCAGGGCGGTAGCTTCTGTCCCCAGCTCGCCCCGGTGGCCATCCAGTCGGGTCACCACTGCGGTCGCCAGATACTCCACGCGCTACGGGGGGAGGCGACCGAACCCTTCCACTACCGCAACAAGGGCATCATGGCCACCATCGGGCGCAACGAGGCGGTCGCCAACCTGCCCGGCGGGCTGGTCGTCAAGGGTCGGCTGGGCTGGCTGGCCTGGCTCTCGCTGCACCTCTTCTACCTGATCGGCTTCCGCAACCGCTTGCGGGTGCTTATCAACTGGACGTGGCGTTACTTCGACTGGCCCTCGGGCCCCCGGCTCATCGTGGCGGACTCCGAGACGGCCGACTGACGCCGGGCGGATCGACCTAAGCCAGGCGCGACTCCAGTTCGTCCACCTGGGCGGCCAACGCGGGCGGCAGGCGATCGGCGAACTGGACGTAGTGTTCGCGGATGCTCGGCACCTCGGCGCGCCACTCCTCGACGTCGACCTTGAGCAGTTCGGCCATGTCCGCGTCGGAGACGTCGATGCCCTCGAGGTTGATGGCGCGCGCCGCCGGCACGTAGCCAATGGGCGTCTCGACCGCGTCGCCGCGTCCCGATACCCGGTCGAACACCCACTCGAGCACGCGGCTGTTCTCCCCGAAACCGGGCCAGAGCCAGCGCCCGTCGTCACCCTTGCGGAACCAGTTCACGTAGAAGACCTTGGGCAGGGTCTCCTCGCTGAAGCGGTCCGAGAAGCCGAGCCAGTGTTTGAAGTAGTCGCCCATGTTGTAGCCGCAGAAAGGCAGCATGGCGAAGGGGTCGCGGCGCAGCTTGCCGACGGCTCCGGTCGCGGCCGCCGTCGTCTCCGAGGCCATGATCGAGCCGAGGAAGACCCCGTGTTCCCAATTTCGCGACTGGAAGACGAGCGGGATGACGCTGGCGCGGCGTCCGCCCAGCAGGATGGCGTCGATCGGTACGCCCGCCGGGTCCAGCCACTCGGGGGCGATGGCCGGGTCCTGGCTGGCCGGGGCGGTGAAGCGGGAGTTCGGGTGGGCCGCCGGGGTGGCGCTGTCCTTGGCCCAAGCCTGACCCTTCCAGTCCGTGATCGCGCCGCGCGGTTCTTCCATGCCTTCCCACCACACGTCGCCGTCGGCGGTCAGCGCGGTGTTGGTGAAGATGGTGTTCGCCTCCATCGAGAGCATGGCGTTGGGATTGGTGACCATGTTGGTGCCCGGCGCCACCCCGAAGAAGCCCGCCTCGGGGTTGATGGCGTAGAGCCGCCCGTCCGCTCCCGGCTTCATCCAGCAGATGTCGTCGCCGATGGTCTCGACCTTCCAGCCCTCGAGCGACGGCACCATCATCGCGAGGTTCGTCTTGCCGCAGGCGCTGGGGAAGGCGCCGGTGACGTAGCGCGACTCGCCCTGGGGGTTGGTGAGCTTGAGGATCAGCATGTGCTCGGCCAGCCAGCCGGCGTCGCGGGCCATCGCCGAGGCGATGCGCAGGGCGAAGCACTTCTTGCCCAGCAGGGCGTTGCCGCCGTAGCCCGAGCCGTAGGAGATGATCTCGCGGGTCTCGGGGAAGTGCACGATGTACTTGTTGTCGGCGTCGCAGGGCCACGGGACGTCAGCCTTCCCCTCGTCCAGCGGCATGCCCACCGAGTGCAGGCAGGGCACGAAATGGCCCGAGTCGCCCAGGACCTCGAGCGCGCCGGTGCCCATGTGCGTCATGATGCGCATGCTGACGGCCACGTAGGCCGAGTCGGTGATCTCGACGCCGATGTGCGAGATGTTCGATCCGAGCGGTCCCATCGAGAAGGGGACCACGTACATGGTGCGCCCCTTCATGCAGCCGCGAAAGAGACCCTTGAGGACATTGCGCATCTCCTCGGGCGGGCGCCAGTTGTTGGTCGGGCCCGCGTCCACTTCATGCTCACAACAAATGAACGTGCGGTCCTCGACGCGCGCGACGTCCTCGGGATCGGACGTGGCGTAGTAGCTGTTGGGTCGCTTGGCATCCGACAGTTTGGTGAACGTGCCGTTATCAACGAGCAACTGGCACAGTTCGTCGTACTCCTCGGCCGAACCGTCGCACCACTGGATGCGGTCGGGGGTGGTGAGGCGCGAAACCTCATCGACCCATTTGATGAGCCCTGCGTGGGGGGTGGGGTACGTCACGGTAAATCCCTTCAATCTTTCCCCGGCGCATCGTCGCGCCGCGGCCCTGATAAGACTGTGCCGTGAACGCTCCGATCGACCAACCCGCTCCCCCAAGCGAGCACGCCCGTCGCGAAGACGACGTCCTTGAGCGTATCGCCGCCATCGTGGGTCGGCGAAGGATTCCCTCAGGAGAGGTCCACGTGGGCGACGACGCCGCCGTTTTGGCGCCATTCGTGGGCGAAACGCTGGTCAGTACTGACGTGGCGGTCCTGGGCGTCCACCTCGACCCGGCCCTTTTCCCGCTCGAGGACCTGGGTTTCAAGGCCGTGGCGGCGGCGGTCTCGGACTTGGCCGCCATGGGGGGCCGGCCGCGGGCCGCCGTCGTGGCGGTCTCCTCGCCGCCCGGGACGGACTTAGAAGAACTGCATCGCGGCATCGCCGACGCCGCCACCATCACCAAGTGCCCGGTGGTGGGCGGCGACCTCACCCGCTCCCGGGACGTGTCGGTCGCGGTCACGGTCCTGGGGGAGTGCCCCGACCGCGGCGCTGTGCTGCGCAGCGGCGCGAAGGCGGGCGACGAGATCCTGGTG
>JBARBL010000023.1:0-1554 GCA_049793015.1 Acidimicrobiales bacterium
GGCGTGACCGAGAGCGACATCACCCACGGCCTGCCGCGCGTGGTCGAGCTCTTCGAGGCCCGCACGCCCAAGGGCGCCGCGAAGGTCGCCGAGTACTCGGGCGTCGTGCGCGTCGAGCTGGTCGGGCGCGAGCGCAAGGTCACCATCGTCTCGAACGAGGGCGACGTCCAAGAAGAGTCCATCTCCATCGCGCGCCACCTGCTGGTCGAGGACGGCGCCGAGGTCGAGGTCGGCACTCCGCTGCACGACGGACCGCTCGACCCCAAGCTCATGATGAAGTACCGAGGGACCCGCGAGACCCAGCAGTACCTCGTCGAAGAGGTCCAGAACGTCTACCGCGACCAGGGCGTGTCGATCCACGACAAGCACATCGAGCTGATCGTGCGCCAGATGACGCGCCGCGTCCAGATCGTCGACGCCGGCGAGAGCCACTGGCTGCCCGGCGCGATGGTCGACGTCAAGCTCTTCAACGACACCAACGACGAGCTCGAGGCCAGCGGCCTCGAGGCGGCCGACGGCCGCGCCCAGCTGATGGGCATCACCAAGGCGTCGCTGGCGACCGACTCGTGGCTCTCGGCGGCCTCCTTCCAGGAGACCACCCGGGTGCTGACCGAGGCGGCGATCGAGGGCAAACGCGACCACCTGGTGGGTCTCAAAGAGAACATCATCATCGGCAAGCTCATCCCGGCCGGTTCGGGCCTGGAGTACTACAACCGGCGCGAGCTGCGCCTGGACATGCCCGGCGCGGAGCTCCTGCCGGCGTGGGCCCAGGTCAGCGACGACGACCTGGACCTGGCGAGCCTGCTGGGCGAGCTCTCCGGCGACGACACCTTCAGCGCCGACATGGCCGCGTTCCAGAACATCGGGGCGAGCTACGACGAGTCCGCGCTTCCCGAGAACGACGTCATCAACCCCGAGGACGAACTGGGCGGCCAGGCCCTGTAGGGCCGGCCGGCTTGCCGTTTAGGCTGATTTTGTCGTAAGATAGACAGTCCGTGCGCCGGTCTCATTCGGCGCGTCCCACTGAAGTACAACGAGATAGAGGTTCCGCGTGCCCACCATCGCGCAGCTGGTCCGAAAGGGCCGCCAGGACAAGGTTTCCAAGACCAAGACGCCCGCCCTGAAGGGAGCGCCGCAGCGTCGCGGCGTGTGCACCCGCGTCCACACGGTCACGCCCAAGAAGCCGAACTCCGCCCTGCGCAAGGTGGCGCGCGTGCGCCTGACCTCCGGGGTCGAGGTCACCGCCTACATCCCCGGGGTCGGCCACAACCTCCAGGAGCACTCGATCGTCCTGGTCCGCGGGGGCCGCGTCAAGGACCTGCCGGGCGTTCGCTACAAGATCATCCGCGGCGCCCTGGACACCTCGGGCGTGCGCGACCGCAAGCAGGCCCGCAGCCGCTACGGCGCCAAGAAGGAGAGCTGATGCCCCGCAAAGGTCCTGCCGATCGCCGCGAGCTGGTCCCCGACCCGATCTACAAGTCGGTCCTGGTCACCCAGGTGACCAACAAGATCCTCGAGCGCGGCAAGCGCACCATCGCCGAGCGCATCGTCTAC
>JBARBL010000024.1:0-5618 GCA_049793015.1 Acidimicrobiales bacterium
TGCCGCTCGAGTTCCACACGACGTGGGTGCCGAAGGGCAGCCACTTGAGCTGTTGGAGGTTTTCGACGGCGTCCGAGAGAAGACCGGCGGCGAAGACCATCAAGACGATGCCGAGCACCTGGAAGAAGCGACGCAGGTTGAGCTTGGCGCCGAACTTGAAGATGGCGAAGGCGATGGCCAGCGCGCAGGCGAGGCCCAGCACGGCGCCGACCAGCAACAGGTTTCCGTGCACCGGCGTCGCGGCCTGGCGTGAACTGGCAAAGACGATCGCCAAGGTGAAGACCATGGTCTCGAGGCCCTCGCGTCCCACCGCCTGGAAGGCCAGTAGGCCTAGTCCGGCGCGGCTGCCCCGCGAAAGGGCGACTTCGCTGCGGTGCTCCAAGTCCTTGGCCATGGTGCGCGCGTGCTTGTGCATCCAGAACGTCATATAGGTCAGCACCGCGGCCGCGATGACGTAGGTGGCGGTCTCGAAGTAGGTCTGGACGTTGGAACCTTCGTACTGCTTGATGAGGAAATAGGCCGCGACGCCGCCGCCGAGCACCAGGACGAACGCCGCGCCGACGCCGACCCAGACGTCGCGGAAGTGCTGGCGCTTGTCGATGCGCACCAGATAAGCCAGCAGGATCGCCACGATCATCGAGGCCTCGATGCCCTCGCGCAGGAAGATGACGAACGTGGGGATCACGGCTCAGCGATTCGTACGGAAGCGAATAATCATCTCGGTCAGGCTAACCGTCGTCTCGACGGGCGCAAACGACGGCTCATTGCTGCGTTTTCACGCCGCCGTCGCCAGAGTTTCGATCACCGAGGAGCATCGCGTAGGCCTGCTCGGGAATCACGTCGGCGAGACGCGAGAGCGCGCGGTAGCCGACCTCGGCCGGTCCCTTGCGGTCGTTGCGCATGAGGTTGGCCATGATGGTCAGCAGTTCACGCATCAGCGGTTCGATGCGAAGTCCGACGCTCAGACAGACCGTGAGGATCTTCGGCTCCGAGATCAGCCGCACGAAGGCCCGCGCGACCTTGTAGTAGTCGCCGTAGGCCTGTTCGATCAGCTCGTCGTAGAGGGCCAGCATCGAGGGGCTGTCGTTGAGCAGGGCCTCGGCCACGACGCCGGCGGCGAGGCGGCCTGTTTCGTAGCCGTAGGCGATGCCTTCGCCGTTGAACGGGTTGACCGTTCCGGCGGCGTCGCCGATGATCATGGTGTTCGCACCGACACGCGGTCCGATGGCCAGGCCCATGGGCAGGCGACCGCCGGTCGGCGGGCCGCACGAGGTGGCCTCGTTCAGCCCCCACGCGTCAGCGGTCTGGGCGACGAAGTACTCCTGGAGCTTGGTGGTGTTGACACCCTTCCATGCGCCGTCGGTGGAGAGCAGTCCCACGCCGACGTTGACCCGACCGTCGCCCAACGGGAAGATCCATCCGTAGCCGGGCACGACGGCTCCTTGGGGATCGCGGATGTCGAGGTGCGAGTCGATCCATGGCTCGTCGTGGCGCTCGCTGGTGTAGTAACCGCGCAGGGCCATGCCCATGGGCCACGATCGGTTCCTGGTCGTGCCCAAGTCCCGGCCCAGTCGTGAATTCTGCCCGTCGCCCACGATCACGTAGCGACCGCGGATCTCCGCGCTGGTGCCCGTGTGCTTGTCCTTCACCACCACGCCGCTCGCCCCGCGAAGCCCCCCGTTGCTCGAATCGACCGGTTCGAGCAGGCCCAGCGCCTCGACGCCGTTGAGCAGCACCGCGCCGTGCTCGGCGGCCCGCTGCGCCACCAGGCCGTCGAGGTTGAAGCGGGTGATGGTGTAGCCGTAGTTGGGAAAGACCGGGTGCTCGGGCCAGTTGAGCTCGAGTGAGGCGCCGAAGCCGAAGGCCCGCAGCCCGCTGTAACGGTGCGCGTGGGCGGCCACCTCGGGCTCCAAACCCATCTCGGCGAGCTGGTGTACCGCCCTCGGCGTGAGCCCATCACCGCAGGTCTTTTCGCGCGGGAAATCCTTCTTCTCCACGAGGCACACCGACCATCCGGCCTGGGCCAGCCAGTAGGCGCAGGCCGAGCCGCTGGGCCCGGCTCCCACGATCACGACGTCGAAGGACAATTGTTTCGAACGTATTTCCTCGAGCGTCGTCACGCATGAAGCCTAGGACAATCGTCACTGCGCTCTGTCCGGAGGGGTCTGTTCAGTCTGGTAGAAATGATGGAAGTGGACCAGTACTTACCAATACTGGGGCTTCTGATTCTCGGCGTGTTGTTCGCGGCCGGGTCGCTGGTGATGTCGTCGATGTTGGCGCCGCACAAACGACCTTCGGACGCGAAGTTGGCCCCGTACGAGTGTGGGATTGTCCCCGAAAATGAGCCCCCGCAGCGTTTTCCGGTGCGGTTTTACCTCGTGGCGATGATCTTCGTGATCTTCGACATCGAGGTCGTGTTCATGTACCCCTTCGCCGTGGTCTTCCGTCAACTCGGCACCTTCGGGCTGATCGAGATCCTGGCCTTCTCGCTTACGGTGTTCGCCGCGCTGCTCTTCTTGGTGAGCGAGGGCGCCCTCTCGTGGGGGCCAGTCCAGCACCTCACCAGGGGCATGCCCTCTCGCACGAGTTCTTCGACCATTGTGCGCATCGGCACCGAATCAGATCAGGCGGCATAGTTCGTGGCGTTGGAGGATCTGCAACATAACTTCCTGACGGGTCAACTTGAAGACCTGGTGCGTTGGGCGCGACGCGCGTCGGTGTGGCCGGCCTCCTTCGGGCTCGCCTGCTGCGCGATCGAGATGATGGCGGCTGGTGCCGCCGACTTCGATCTCGCGCGCTACGGCATGGAGGTCTTTCGCAACTCGCCGCGTCAGGCCGACCTGATGATCGTGGCCGGACGGGTGTCGCAGAAGATGGCGCCGGTGCTTCGCCAGGTCTACGACCAGATGATGGAACCCAAGTGGGTCATCTCCATGGGAGTCTGCGCCTCGACGGGCGGGCTCTTCAACAACTACGCCATCGTCCAGGGCGTCGACCAGATCGTGCCCGTCGACGTGTACGCGCCAGGCTGCCCGCCCAGCCCCGAGACCTTGATGCACGCGATCCTCACCTTGCACGAGCAGATCCGCACCGGAGAGTTGATGAAGCGGCGAAAGGTCGGTCAACCGATCCATGTCGACGCCCAACAGAGTCCCTGGACGCCTGACGTCCCGGTGGCGGTGAGGATGGGCACGCCAAAGTGATCGCCCTTTCCCCCTCGGCCCCCCCAGGCGTCCTCACCAGCGAAGCTCACTGCGCGGACCTGTGCTGCTATCCCACCAAGGAGCAGTACTTCGCCCTCGTCGAATCGTTCAAGGACGACGGCTTTGAGATGTGCGTGGACCTCTGCGGGGTGGACTACCTCGAGCACCCCGAACGGGCGTTGCCCCAGGGCGTGGTGCGCACGCGCTTCGAGATCGTGGTGAACCTGCTGAGCCTCTCGAAGAAGCAGCGGGTCCGTGTTCGCGTCCAGGCCGGCGACGACGACCCCGAGGTGGTATCGCTGTTCCCGCTCTACCCCGGCACCGAGGCCATGGAACGCGAGGCCTTTGACCTCTTCGGCGTGCTCTTCGCCCACCATCCCGACCTGACGCGCATCTTGATGCCCGAGGAGTGGGAAGGCCATCCCCTGCGCAAGGACTACGGCAGCGGGCGAGTGCCCGTGCAGTTCAAGGAAGCCCCGGGACCGCGATGAGTGACGACACCGTGCGCACCGTCGAGCGCGTGGAACTGCTGACCGCCGAGACGTCCGAGGGCGACCAGGAACTCAAGCGACGCGAATCGACCAAGCCCGGCGAGCTGGGCCGCGAGGTCGGCTCCGTGCTGCGACTGGACGGTCACAGCTTCGATCCCACGTCCGTCGACTACGAACGACGTGACGACGAGACGATGATCATCAATATGGGTCCCTCGCATCCCTCGACCCACGGGGTGCTGCGGCTCATGCTCGAGCTGGACGGCGAGTTCGTGCTGCGCACCAAGCCGGTGATCGGCTACCTGCACACGGGCATGGAGAAGACCGGCGAGGAGCTCAGCTACGTCCAGGGCGCCACCAACGTGACGCGCATGGACTACCTGAGCCCGGTTATCAACGAGCTGTGCTACTCGATGGCCGTGGAGAAGCTGCTGGGCATCGACGTGCCCGAGCGCGCCGTGTGGATCCGCATGATGATGAGCGAGCTCAACCGCATGTCCTCGCACCTGGTGTGGATGGCCACCAACGGGATGGACCTGGGCTCGACGTCGATGATGATCTATGGGCTGCGCGAACGCGAGCTGATCCTGGCCTTCTTCGAGAAGACGGCCGGGCTGCGCCTCAATCTCAACTACGTGCGACCCGGCGGTGTCGCGGCCGACCTGCCCGACGGCTGGCAGGACGACGTGCTCGTCATCTGCGACACGATCTTCGAGCGAACCTTCGAGTACGACCAGTTGCTGACCGGCCAACCGATCTTCCGGCACCGCCTGGTGGGCGTCGCGCCCATGACGGCGGAGGAGGCCCTGGCCCTCGGGGTCACGGGTCCGCTGCTTCGCTCCACCGGCGTGCCCTGGGACCTGCGCCGCACCATGCCGTACCTCGCCTACGACCAGGTTGAGTTCGACGTCATCGTCGGCACCTACGGCGACAACTTCGACCGCTACGCCATCCGCTTGAACGAGATTCGAGAGTCGATCCGCATCGTGCGCCAATGCATCGAGCGGATGCCGAGCGGCGACTACCGCAGCCAGGACCCCAAGGTCACGCCGCCGCCGCGTGCGCGCATCGGCGAGTCGATGGAGGCGCTGATCCACCACTTCAAGCTCTTCACCGAGGGCTTTCACGTGCCCGCCGGCGAGGTGTACATGGCGGTCGAGTCGCCGCGCGGCGAGCTGGGCTGCTACCTGGTCTCCGACGGCGGACCCAAGCCCTACCGCCTGCACACGCGAGCACCGAGCTTCGTGAACCTCCAGGCCGTGCCGCTGCTGATGCGAGGCGGATCGGTCTCGGACGCCATCACCGTGATCTCGACCGTCGACCCGGTCATGGGTGAGGTGGACCGGTGAGCCACTTGCGCAGCGACATTCGTCAACGGTGCGTCGACGTGCTGGCCCTCTATCCCCAGGCCCGCTCAGCGATGCTGCCGCTGCTGCACCTGGCGCAGGAGCAGGACGGCTACCTGAGCGACGAGGGCATCGCCGAGGTGGCCGAACTGACCAACACGACGCCGGCCGACGTGCGCGGCACGGCCTCCTTCTACGACATGTTCCACCTAGAACCGGTGGGCAAGTACGTGGTCTCGGTCTGCACCAACATCGCCTGCCTGCTCGCCGGCGGCGAGGAACTGCTCGAGCACGCGGGCGCCACGCTCGGCTGTTCGGTCGGGGGCACCTCGGACGACGGCCTGTTCACGCTCGAGGAGGCGGAGTGCCTCGCCGACTGCGATATCGCGCCCTGCGTGCAGGTAAACCACCGCTACGTGCGCTCGGCCACCGCGGCGTCCTTCGACGCCATGGTCGACGAACTGCGCGCCGGTCGTCTCGACCACGACGTGCCGAGCCACGGCACACTGGTGCGCGTGCGACGAAGCGTCGGCCTGCGCGCGCCGCACGCGGAGGTCGTCGAGCAGCGCGCCCAGGCC
>JBARBL010000025.1:0-16409 GCA_049793015.1 Acidimicrobiales bacterium
GTCCCCTTGTTGGTCGTGGCACCTGACCACACGAACACCGCGAAGCCGATGACAAAGGAGAGGGCCAGGATGGCGGCCAGCAGGTGCGTGAAGGAGAGCTTCTTCAACATCAGAACGCTCCTCCCGAACACTGCGTGGCTCGTGCGTCAAGGATAGACGTAGGTCTTGCTAAGCCTGCCGCTCAGTTCGTGCGAAGTTCGTCTCCCATCCTCTGGCACCAAGCGACGACGCCGCCACCCGTTGGGGACCCCGACGGGCGGCGGCGGGGACGAATAAACTCACCATTTGATGAGTGACTACAGCGTGGGCGAGGCAGCGGGGTTGCTGGGCGTCAGCGCCGACACGGTTCGGCGCTGGATTGACAACGGCAGTCTCGGCGGCACCCGGACGGTAAATGGCAGGCGTCGCATCGAAGGTGTGGCCCTCGCTCAATTCGCCCAGTCGCTTCATGAGAACTCGGACCCGCTCGTGGCGGCGAGCGATTCGATTCGCAATCATTTCACGGGCATCGTGACCAAGGTGGTGAAGGACAAAGTCATGGCCCAAGTCGAATTGCAGGCCGGACCATACCGAATTGTGGCGCTGGTAAGTCGCGAAGCCGTGGACGACATGGGGTTGGCTCCGGGAGTGATGGCCGCGGCCGTGGTTAAGTCGACCAACGTATCCATTGAGCTGTAGGTCGAACTCGTCTCTTGGGCGAGAGTTCACTGCGGTCGTGACGTGAATCGGATTCGTATCGACGACACAGTCAAACGTGAGACGCCGAAGAATCGCCTGGTTGACTGTCCCTTGTTGGGGTAAACCCTTAGGCGGCCTCGGGGCGATCTCGAAACATGAGGGTAATCCCGGATTGTCCACCCGCGGCTTGTTACGTAGTGTCCCCAGTGTGACTGAAGAAGCTGGTGAGCGAGCAATGCCTGACAGCGCCCTCGGGTCAGCCTTTGGCGCTTCATCGTCACTACAAGAGTTCGCCACCGTCACCTTGGCGCGATGTTGACTTGACGTAGGAGAGCATATCGAGTAGCATACTGGGTATGCGATTCCCTTGGTGTACGGAATGAGTATCCGACATTCATTGCTGGCCCTGTTAAGCGAGGGGCCGAAGTACGGATTCCAACTTCGCCAGGAGTTTGAAGCGAGTACGGGCGACGTATGGCCCCTCAATGTTGGTCAGGTCTACACCACGCTCGACCGCCTCGAGCGAGACGGCTTGGCGGAGTCCGACGGCGTTGACGCGGATGAACGTCAGAAGAACTTTCGAATCACGCAGAAGGGCGAAGAGGAGTTGTCTCGCTGGCTTCGCACGCCGCCTGATCTCGCGCAGCCACCCCGGGATGAATTGGTCATAAAGATTCTGGTGGCGTCTGGATTGCCTGACGTTGACGTGTACGACATCATCCAGGTCCATCGGCGCTACGTCGTGCAGCTGATGCAGCAGTGGACCCATCTCAAAGAGGATGAATCCCACCTCGACCTGGCTTTCGCCCTAGCTATCGACGCTGAACTGTTTCGATTGGATTCTGTCGTTCGGTGGCTCGACGCCGCCGATGGCCGGCTGAGGCGCGCTGCTCACGAAGCGTCGACGGGCGGCGACGCTGAATATCCGCGCATTCGCCTGAGGATGGGAGCACATCGATGAGCATTCTGGAACTCGTAAACGTCTCGAAGGTGTACGGGGAAGGTGCCACTGAAGTTGACGCCATCAGTCATATCGATCTCGCGGTCGAGCGTGGGTCGTTGGTGGCGATCATGGGACCGAGCGGCTCTGGGAAGTCGACGTTGTTGACCATCGCGGGGAGCCTCGAGATGCCGACGACGGGTGACGTCATGATCAACGGAAAGAATGTGGTGGGCATGTCGCGAGACGACAAGGCTCGTCTTCGGCGTCGGACGATCGGCTACGTCTTTCAAGACTTTAACCTCCTCGCAGGCCTGACCGCCGTCGAGAACGTGTCACTGCCGCTTGAGCTCGACGGAATTGCGATGAAGAAAGCTCGCGCGCAAGGCCTGTCGGTTCTTGAAGAGCTGGGCCTCTTGGACCGCGCCGAACGGTTTCCGGATGAACTGTCGGGAGGAGAGCGTCAACGCGTGGCCATAGCCAGGGCGATCGTGGGTGAGCGCAGCCTGCTCCTCGCCGACGAGCCATCGGGCGCATTGGACTCTGCCAATGGTGAGGCCGTGATGAAGATGATCCTCTCCGCGTGCCACGGTGGTGTCGCCGCGCTCGTCGTGACCCACGACGCGAAACTCGCCTCCTGGGCCGATCGGGTGGTGTTCTTGCGCGATGGGAAAGCGGTCGACGAGACGTTGCCTCATGAAACGCCCGAAGGGATACTGGTGCACGAAGCAGCCCACCCGTCAGAGTCGTGACCATCGACTCGAACGACCTGGCGCGGCGTCCTCCAGGCGGAGGCATTCCCGCGCGACGTGCGGTGACGCGCTGGGCGTGGCGCCTTCTTCGGCGCGAATGGCGACAGCAGATCTTGGTACTAGCGCTCATCACGGTGGCCGTGGCGGTCACCACGGTAGGCGTCGGGGTGTCGTCCAATACCCCGCTCTCGCCCTACGTTGGCTTCGGGAACGCCCACGACCTGGCAACCTTTTCCAACGACGGTCCTTCGACGACGGCGAAGATCTCGTCGTGGCACGAACGCTATGGCGCCATCGACGTCATCGACAACAAAACGATCACCGTACCCGGGTCGGTAAACACGTTCGAGCTTCGCGCGCAGAATCCCGACGGCCCCTACGGCCGGCCCTTGCTGTCGCTCGTGTCCGGACACTTCGCCCAGAACGCCGCGCAAGTGGCGGTGACCTCGGGAGTGGCCTCGGCGTTCAATCTGAGGTTGGGTAGTCATTGGCGCGTAGGGGGAGTGGGGCGCGAGGTCGTCGGCATCGTCGAGAATCCAGAGAATTTCTTGGACGAATTTGCGTTGGTGACACCGGGACAAGTGACATCCCCAACCGAAATAACGGTCCTCTTCGACGCGCCGGCGCGCGAGTCACTCAAATCGCTCGGTCCGAACGTCATCACCCCGGCGTCGGTGGCCCAGAGCAACGTGTTGAATCCCGAGACCATCTCCATCGCGCTCGTGACCATGGCGATGATGTTGATCGCGCTCGTTGCCATCGCCGGCTTCACGGTGCTGGCCCAACGCCGACTGAGATCGATCGGGATGCTGGGAGCGCTCGGCGCCACCGATGAACACATCAAATTGGTGGTACGAGCGAACGGCGTCTTCGTGGGGCTCGTCGGCGCGGTGGCGGGTTTCGTCCTGGGTTTCGCCGCGTGGTTGGGCTATCGCCCCATCTTGGAATCGAGCGCCCACCACGTCGTCGGAGCGCTTCAGTTGCCCTGGGCCGTCATCATCGTGTCGGTGGTGCTTGCCGTCGCGGCGGCGTACTTCGCTTCTACGAGGCCCGCGCGCGCGATGACCCGGATCTCTACGGTGTCGGCCCTGGCCGGCCGACCGGCTCCGCCGAGGAAGCTACGACGTTCTGCGGTCCCGGGAATCGCGTGCGCCATCGTGGCGTTCTTTCTCCTGGGCGCGGCCGGCGCCAGTGGTGGCAACGGAAGTGGCGTGTGGGAGCTGGCCTTGGGTTTTGTCACCTTGACCTCCTCGGTGGTGCTGCTGTCGCCCTTCCTACTCACGGTGCTCGACCGGTCTTCTCGCCGCGCCCCCCTGGCGATTCGCATGGCGACCCGCGACCTCGCGCGCTACCGCGCGAGGTCCGGATCCGCCCTGGGAGCGATCAGCGTCGGGGTGCTCATCGCCATGGTCGTCATCATCGCATCGGCGGCGCGCTTCGGCAACGTGCTGGACTACGCCGGCCCCAATGTCTCGCCAACCCAACTCATCATCTACACGTCGAACGGTCCCTATGGTCCGGGCGGTCCGGGCAACGAGGGCGTCGGCGGCGCCTCGGTCCCTTCGCTCTCGAGCATGGCGCGTAGCGCGCGCGACATCGCCACCGCCCTGGGGTCGCGCGAGATGGTGAAGCTGGAGACCACCAGCGCGACGCTGCAGCACGCCGCGGCCGGGCGTAGTTACTCGGGCCCGCTCTATGTCGCGACGCCACAACTCCTTCGGGCGTTCCACATAGACAAGGCCGCGATCGATCCGACCACCGAGATCCTTTCCATGCGACCCGGATTCGCCGCTCTCAGCAAAATGCAAATCGTGTACGGCAACTACTTTGGGCAAGGCATGGGCGGTCCCGCCGGCCCTAATGAGTGGCCATGTCCCAAGAGCGACTGCCTCGCGAATCCCTCCATGCAGGAGATCAACGCGCTGCCGGCGGGGACGTCCGCTCCGAACACCGTCATCACCGAGTACGCGGTTCAGCGGCTCGGTCTCACGCCCATTACGTCGGGCTGGCTCGTCGAGACGACCAAGCCGCTGAGCGCCGCGCAACTGACGGGCGCGCGCGGCACCGCGGCCGCGGCGGGGATGTCCATCGAAAGTAAATCCAGCATTCCCACGTCGGCCGCCATCATCGATTGGGCCACGTTGGTCGGCATCCTGCTGGCGTTGGGCATTCTCGCCATGACCATCGGGCTCATCCGAAGCGAGACGGCCGGGGACCTGCGGATTCTGGCGGCCACGGGGGCCAGCCGCCGCACTCGCCGCAACCTCACCGCGGCGACCGCGGGCGCACTCGCCCTGGTTGGCGCCGTCGTGGGAACCGCCTCGGCCTACGTGGCGATGCTGGGCTTCAGTCGCACCGACGCGTTGGACGGCATCTCCTCGTTGGCGTCGGTACCGGTGTTGAATCTGTTGACGATCCTCGTGGCCATGCCGTTGGTAGCGACGATGGTCGGCTGGCTCGCCGCGTGGCGAGAGCCCAAAGGTCTCTCCGGTCAATTGATCCAGTAAAGCGAGTCGGTCGACGCCCGTAGGCTTCAGGTGACCGATCGCGAAAGGGACTTCATGGCACCGACGAGACTTCCGGGCGGGACCTTCAGCGCGGCCGAAGGCCTCACGGTCACCCGCATGGGTTATGGAGCGATGCAGCTGGCGGGTCCGCACGTCTTCGGGCCACCCCAAGATCGAGCCGGTGCCGTGGCCGTGCTGCGCGAGGCGATTGAGATGGGGATCACGCACATCGACACCAGCGACTACTACGGCCCCTACGTCACGAACGAGATCATCAAGGAGGCCCTCCACCCGTATCCGGACTCCCTGCACATCGTCACCAAGGTCGGTGCGCTGCGCGACGCGCAGGGCGGTTGGCCCGAGGCTCGAGAACCCAAGCAACTACGCCAGGCCGTCCACGACAATTTGGACCACCTCGGACTGGACGTGCTGGACGTGGTCAACCTTCGCGTCGAGGGGTTCAAGGACCCCACGGCAGGATCGATCGCTGAGCCGTTCACCGCTCTCGCGCAGTTGCAGCAGGAAGGCTTGATCAAACACCTCGGCATAAGCACCGTGTCGCCAGAGCAAATCGTCGAGGCGCAGTCCATCGCGCCGATCGTAGAGGTGCAGAACTTTTACAACGTCGCCAATCGAGGCGACGACGACCTGATCGACTCGCTCGCCGCGCAGGGCATCGCCTACGTTCCTTACTTTCCGCTCGGTGGATTCTCTCCGCTGCAGTCCAGCGAGCTGAGCTCGGTCGCTACCCGCGTCGACGCCACGCCCGCGGCCGTCGCCCTGTCGTGGCTCCTGCAGCGTTCTTCGAACATCCTTCTCATCCCCGGCACCTCGTCCGTGGCGCATCTGCGCGAGAACGTCGCGGGCGCCGCGTTGAGCCTGTCCGAGTGCGACCTAGCGGAACTCGCCAGCATCGCCACCTGAAGGTGACCGTAGCGATCGAAACCTCAACGCCTCACCGCACCCGGGAACGGTCGTGGACCGCCCGGACCGCCCTCCTCGCTGCGGCGCTGGTGAGCGTGATCTCCTGGTTCACTCTCTCTCCCGGCGAGCCGGCGGACGCCTCAGCCCTCGCGACGGTGACGGCCTACGATGCGCCCAACCTTGGTGCACCCGCGGACTCCGGATCAGCGGTGGTGGGCGTCGCCGCCGGAGCCAACGGGACCGGTTACTACGTCCTGCTTGCCGACGGCGAGGTCGATGCCTATGGCGCTACGGCGTACGGTTCACTCACTCCGGGAAGTCTCCCGCCCGGCGCCACCGCCACCGGCATCGCGCTTGACGCGTCGACGGGGGGCTACTGGGTCGTCACTTCCAATGGCTCCGTCCAGGGATTCAACGCTCCCTATCTCGGCCGGCCTCACATCCGCGCGGGAGGGTGGGGGCAGTATCCGGCCGCCGTGGCCATCGCCGCCGCGCCGGGCGGGGCCGGCTATTTTGTCCTTCGCGCGAACGGAGCCGTCGACGCGTACGGCGTCACCGGCTACGGATCTCTCGCCGGGCGTCTTCACTACGGTGCAACCGCTCCCGTGGTCGCGGTGGCCATGGCGGTTGACTCTTCGACCGGTGGTTACTGGATTGCCACCTCAATCGGGGCCGTGGCCAATTTCAACGCGCCCAGCTACGGCTCGCCTCTGGCGAGCGCCCACGGTTCGTACGGCGGCATCCCCGTGAGCGGCCTGGCCGCCACGCCGGACGGGACCGGGTACTACGTCGTGCTGGCGGACGGGACGGTCATGAACTACGGGACGGCCCCGCTGCACGGCTCGTTGGCCGCGTCCAATGTGCTGGCCCAGGGCGGATTCGCGAGCGCCCTCGCGGTCGATCCCACGACCGGGGGCTACTACGAGACACTCGACGTCACACCGTTGGACGGTTACCTCAATCCCCTGCGAGCCCTCACCTCGCTGCTGCCCCAGGAGATCGATCAGGGCGTGGACTACTGCGCGTCGGGACCGATCTACGCCCTCGGTGACGGCGTCGTCGCGAATCTCTACGACCCGGGTTGGCCGAGCGACGTCTTCATCTCCTATCGATTGACGAGCGGACCGGCCAAGGGTCTGTATGTCTACGTCGCGGAGAACGTCACGCCCGAGGTCACCCTCGGCGAGCGCGTCACGGCGACCACGATCGTCGGCGTCATCCACGACGCCAAGACCTGTATCGAGACCGGCTGGGCCGACCCTCCCGCCTCTCCTGAACGCGCCGCCGCCCACGCGGAGTACAACGGGAAGAACTCCACCGCTTTCGGGCTCAACTTCAGTTCCCTATTGCAGGCCCTCGGGGCACGACCAGGGCTGCCGCAGCCCGATGGGCCGCCGGGCGACCTCCCGGCCAACTGGCCGACGTGGTGAGGGAGCACCAGGCAGGTTTGCGAGTCGCTGGACAGTCCAATCATGTGCGCGCGGGGCGTTAATTGATTCGATCATTCCGTTCGCACTTTGTGGATCGGTCCGGACAGGTCCCTCAGAGAATTGACCTCGACGTTCGAGCGCAGCGCGATTATCTCGGCGCAGATGGCGATAGCCGTCTCCTCGGGGGTGCGCGCGGCGATGTTGATCCCTATCGGTGCCATGAGCTTGTGGAGGCGAGAAGCATCGACGCCCGCTTCGAGAAGGAGTTTCACTCGTTGCTGGTGGGTTGAACGCGACCCCATCGCCCCTAGATAGCCGACCTTGGTGTCGAGAGCTATCTGAATCGCGGGTACGTCGAAGGTGTGATCATGGGTGAGGACACAGATGGCATCGAGCGGACCAAGCCGAGCGGCCACCGTCGCCAGGTACTCGCTGGGTATCGCCAGCACGACTTCATCTGCTTCCGGGAATCGCAGCGTCGTCGCGAACATGGGACGCGCGTCGCAGACCGTCACCTGATAGCCAAGGAGTTTCGCCACTTTTACGAGCGCTCTGGAGTAGTCAACCGCACCGACGACGATCAGCCTCGGAGGCGGGGCGAACACGTCGATAAAGACGGTCACGTCGCTCATCCCCGGCTCACCCGCGGAGCCGTAGCGCTGGGTGAGACCCTGCCCTTGAGCCAGTGCCGTCTCAACGTCCTTGGTCACGACCTGGTCGAGGGGCGCACGACCAAGCGTGCCGCGGGAGCCCTCGTCTGGGATCACCACTATCGCGGCGCCCAGTGGTGGCAAGGTCGAGGAGGCACCTTCGGGCACTTCGACGGTTTCGATAACGGTGGCGATCGCCACCGGGCGCTCCTCGCGGAGGCACCGCGCGAGGAGCGCGAAGAGCTCGTTCACGGCTTCAGAAGCTCGACGAAGACTTGTACCGCGCCGCCGCAGGTCAGGCCGGCATCCATGGCTTCTTCGTCGCTATAGCCGAAGGAGCGCAGCTGCGGCTCGCCCGTCGTTATTACTTCGAGGGCTTCGGCGACGACGGCGCCCTCGACGCAGCCCCCGGCGATCGAACCGACCGCTTCGCCAGACTCGCTCACCGCCATCGCCGCGCCTGGCACGCGCGTGCCCGAACCGAGTGCACCGACGACGCGCGCGAGAGCGACCCGCTGACCGCCTTGGTGCCAGCGATCAATGTCACCGATCAGTTCTTTCATCGTCGTGTCCTCTCGTCGCCCGAAGGATGTAGGGGGCGTTCTCTACCCAAAGCCGGTGTCGCCGAAAGCGTACCGCCGCGGCATCAAAGTAGGCCCGAGGGAGCATAAGAATCGCCTCGCGGCGAAGACAAATGTTGTTATAGTCCGAGAAGGTACGCCGATCTCGGGCGTTGAAATGGGGGCATCTTGTACGGACCCGCGTGGTCGGTTGATGGGGTGGTGGCCGTTCTCTTGTGCACCGTTCTCTACTGCGCGAGTCGACTCGTGTTCCTCGCGGTGACCAAACGTCCGGATCGGCGCGACGTGCACGTGGTCCACATCGTGATGGCGACGGCCATGGCCGCGATGCTGCTCAATCTTTTCGACCTGGGCCCCAGTGGCCTGTGGGAGGTGATCTTTTTCGCTTTCGCCGGTTGGTTCTTCTGGCGCGCGTTCGCCCTTCTTCGCGCGGCATCGTCGTCGTGGTTGGCCGTGCACGAATCCAATCACGTGGTGGCGAGCGTGGCCATGGTGGCGATGTTCGCCGGGGGCATGGTGATGCACGGAGGATCGGCGGGAGGCATGACGATGGTGATGAGTGAGCCGGTGTGGTTCTTGCCCGCCGCGTTGGTGCTGGGCCTTTCGTTGGCGGTGTACGGCGTCTGGAACGCCGCGCTCATCGTCACGACGAACTCGTCAGCTTTCAAGGCGCATCAGTCGTGCGCGGGTCCGGGAATCGTTTCTGCGACGGCGCCGAGGGCGGTGCCGTATCGCTCATCGGCCGCGCCGCGACTGGCACTGTGCTGCGACGTCGTGATGGCGGTATCGATGGTATATATGTTTTCGTGGGTCCACTGAAGTGAGTCGATGACGTGAGGGATGGTCGAAGTACGAAGTAACTAACAGGAGCCTTGACGCCCAACACGCCAAGGTCATATTGGGGGGTTTGACGCTATGCAAGTTCCTGCGCCGTTCAAGTACGCGAGGGCCACCTCGGTCGATCAGGCGATTTCGATGCTCAACGAGGGGGAGTCGACAAGGCTCATCGCCGGCGGGCACAGTCTTCTGCCGATGATGAAACTGCGACTGGCCACGTTCGATACGTTGATCGACATCAACGGCCTCGCCGGTGAGTTGGGCTACATACGACACGAGGGCGAGGAGATTCGCATCGGCGCGATGACGCGCCACCGCGAGCTCTTGGAGTCCGATGAGCTGTTCAGCTTGTTCCCGATATTCCGTGACGCCGAACACGTGATCGCCGATCCCGTCGTGCGCAACCGCGGCACGATCGGCGGATCACTCTGCCAGGCCGATCCCTCGGAGGACCTCACCGCGGTGTGCACCACCCTCAACGCCAGTTGCGTCATTCGAGGGACGGGCGGGGAGCGGGTCGTGACGATGGAGGACTTCCATCGCGGTCCTTACGAGACCGCGGTGGGTGACGGCGAGATCCTGATCGAGATCCGCATTCCGGTGCGACCGGGCGGGTCGAGCGCGTACAAGAAGGTGGAGCGGCGCGCCGGCGACTGGGCCGTGACGTCGGCGGGGGCGGCGGTGTGGATGTCGGGGGGCACCATCAGCGACGCGCGTGTGGGCCTCGCGGCGGTGGGCCCTAACACGACGGGGATTCCCGCGATCTCGGAGCTGCTGAGGGGCCAGGCCCCGTCGCCGGAGTTGTTCGCCCAGGCGGGCGCGCTCGCGGCGCAGGCCTGCAATCCCTCGCGGGACCTTCGAGGGACCGTCGAGTACAAACGCCATCTGGCGGGCGAACTCACCAAGAGAGCACTTACTTCAGCGGTGGACCGCATCAACGGACAGGGGGCCTAATCATGCAGGTGTCTATCAACGTCAACGGGAAGCAGGTCCACGAGGAGATCGAGGACCGCATGCTGCTGGTGCATTTCCTGCGGGACCAGCTGCTGCTGCGCGGCACGCACTGGGGCTGTGACACCAGCAACTGCGGCACGTGCGTGGTGTGGCTCGACGGCGAGCCGGTCAAATCGTGCACCGTGCTGACGGCCATGGCCGACGGCCACGAGGTGCGCACCGTCGAGGGCCTCGAACAAGATGGCAAGCTCGACCCGGTCCAGCAGGGCTTCATGGAGTGCCACGGTCTCCAATGCGGCTTCTGCACGCCGGGCATGATGATGACCGCGCGAGCGCTGCTCGATCGCAACCCCGACCCTAGCGAGAGCGAGATCCGCGAAGCCATCTCGGGCCAGATCTGTCGCTGCACCGGGTACGCCACGATCGTTCGATCCATTCGCTGGGCGGCAGTCCACGAAGCCAGTGCTGAAGGAGCCACCGTATGACCACCCTCGAGACACGTTTGACCGAATTCGTCAACAATGACGAGAAGCCGATCGGTTACGGCCGCATGCTGCGCAAGGAGGACCCGCGGCTCATTCGGGGTCAGGGCAACTTCGTCGACGACGTGCAGCTGCCGGGCATGCTGCACATGGCGATCCTGCGCTCGCCGGTCGCGCACGCCAAGATCAACAGCATCGACATCAGCGCCGCCGCGGCGCTGCCGGGGGTCGTAGCGGTCGTCACCGGCGCGGACCTGGCCGCGCAGGGACTGGCGTGGATGCCCACCTTGTCCAACGACGTCCAGGCCGTGCTGGCGACCGACAAGGTCCGCTTCCAGGGTCAGGAGGTGGCCTTCGCCATCGCCGAGAGCCGCTACATCGCCCGCGACGCCATCGAGCTCATCGACGTCGACTACGAGATACTGCCGCCCGTCATCGACGCGCGCAAGGCGCTCGACGCCGATGCGCCGGTGATTCGCGACGACTTGAAGGACAAGACCAACAACCACTGCTTCGACTGGGAGGTGGGCGATGCCGCGGCCACCCAGGCGATCTTCGACCGCGCGGACGTGGTGGTGAAGCAGGAGATCATCTATCCCCGCGTGCACCCCGCACCGATGGAGACGTGCGGCGCGGTCGCCCAGGTGAACCCCGTCGACGGTCAGCTGACCCTGTGGTGCACCTCGCAGGCGCCGCACGCGCACCGCACGGTCTACGCGCTGGTGGCGGGTCTTCCCGAACACAAGATTCGCATCATCGCGCCCGATATCGGTGGCGGGTTCGGCAACAAGGTGCCGATCTATCCGGGTTACGTCTGTGCCATCGTGGCCGCGCTCGTGACGGGCAAGCCCATCAAGTGGATGGAGGACCGTTCGGAAAACCTCTCCAGCACCGGATTCGCCCGCGACTACATCATGCAGGGGGAAATTGCCGCGACGAAGGAAGGTAAAATCCTCGCGGTCCGCACGCACGTGCTCGCGGACCACGGCGCCTTCAACGGTACTGCGGCGCCCGTCAAGTACCCCGCAGGATTCTTCGGCGTCTTCACGGGAAGCTACGACTTAGAGGCGGCGTACTGCTCGATGACCGCGGTGTACACCAACAAGGCGCCGGGTGGCGTCGCGTACGCGTGCTCGTTCCGCATCACCGAAGCCGTCTACCTGGTCGAGCGCATCGTGGACTGCCTGGCTTACGAGCTCAAGATGGACCCGGTGGAACTTCGCATCAAGAACTTCATCCAACCCGAGCAGTTCCCCTACACCACCAAGACGGGCTGGGTCTACGACTCGGGCGAGTACGAGAACGCGATGCGCCTCTCGATGAAGATGGCGGGCTACGACGACCTGCGTAAGGAGCAAGAGGAGAAGCGCTCGCGAGGCGAACTGATGGGCATCGGCGTGGCCTTCTTCACCGAGGCGGTGGGGGCGGGACCTCGAAAGGACATGGACATCCTGGGCCTGGGCATGGCCGACGGCTGCGAGCTGCGGGTGCACCCCACGGGCAAGGCGGTCGTTCGTCTTTCGGTGAAGACCCAGGGTCAGGGCCACGAGACGACCTTCGCCCAGATCGTGGCGGAGGAGCTCGGCATCGCCCCGGCGGACATCATGGTCGTGCAGGGCGACACCGACAACACGCCCTTCGGGCTGGGCACCTACGGCAGCCGTTCGACCCCCGTGTCGGGCGCCGCGGCGGCCCTGGTGTCGCGCAAGGTCCGCGACAAGGCGCAGATCATCGCGTCGGGGATGCTCGAAGTGTCCGTCGCCGACCTCGAGTGGGAGAAGGGTTCGTTCCACGTGAAGGGCGACGCGTCCAAGTCGGTGACCATCCAGGAGATCGCCTTCAGGGCCCACGGTGCGGGTGACCTGCCCGAGGGCATCGAAGGTGGCCTCGAGGCGCAGATCTGCTATAACCCGACGAACCTCACCTATCCTTTCGGCGCGTATATCTGCGTCGTGGACATCGACCCCGGCACGGCTGAAGTCAAGGTTCGTCGGTTCATTGCGGTGGACGACTGCGGGACCCGGATCAACGAGATGATCATCGAGGGCCAGGTCCACGGGGGCCTCACCGACGGCGTCGGCATGGCGCTGATGGAGATGATCTCTTTCGACGAGGACGGCAACTGCCTGTCGTCCTCGCTCATGGACTACCTGATCCCCACGGCGCTCGAGTGTCCGGATTGGGAGACCGGCCACACCGTCACGCCGTCACCGCACCACCCGATCGGAGCCAAGGGCATCGGCGAATCGGCCACGGTGGGTTCACCTCCGGCGATCGTGAACGCGGTGGTCGACGCTCTCAAGCCCTTCGGCATCCGTCACGCCGACATGCCGCTGACGCCGTCTCGCGTATGGGAAACCATGCAGGGACGCCATGTTCCAAGCGTCTGAGCACTAAATAAGATGTCTCCGGTAGGTCGACCGGACCACTGATCGTTCAGGGAGGCCAGCGTGCAGTTCGTCACCGGCGTCGTGTTGGCGGCCGGCGGGTCGCGGCGTCTCGGCGAGCCCAAGCAGCTCCTGGGCTACAAGGATTCGACGCTGCTCGGCTCGACGCTCGCCATGGCCCGTTCGTGCGGCTTCCAGCAACTCATCGTCACCCTCGGCGCGGGGTCCTCTCATGTGCGCGAGTCGGTCGACCTCACGGGATTTGAGATCGTGGAGAACCATGAGTACGCCGCGGGCTGCTCGTCGTCGATCGCGGCGGCGCTGGGTGTCGTGGACCCGAGGTCCACGGGACTCGTGCTGCTGCTGGGTGACCAGCCCGAGGTCAGCCCGCTGGCGGTGACCGCGCTGGTGGCCGGTTGCCGCGCATCCCGCCTCGGGGTCTGTCGTTACGACGACGGCCGGGGCCACCCGTTCTGGTTCTCGCGCGACGTTTTTGGCGAGCTCGCGGCGCTGCACGGCGACAAGGCCGTGTGGAAGGTGCTCGAGTCGGGCCGCTACGAGGTGGTTGAGGTGACCCAGGCGGGCCCCGTGCCGCTCGACGTCGACACGTGGGATGACTATGAGGCGTTGCTCGCTCAGGCGCGGGGCACGTCGTGAGCCTGGACAGCCCCTCGGCGGTCCAGGCGTCCCTCGACGGCTTCGACTACCTGGTCGACGAGGGACTGGCCACGGCGATCTACCTTTCCCTGGCCCTCGGCCAACCACTCCTCCTGGAAGGTGAACCGGGCGTGGGCAAGACCGCGGCGGCCAAGGCGGTGGCCCGCGCTCTGGGGGCGCCGCTGCTTCGCCTGCAGTGCTACGAAGGGCTCACGGCCGCGGAGGCCCTCTACGAGTGGAACTACCAGCGCCAGCTGCTCGCCATCCGCCTCGCCGAGTCACGAGGTCAATCGATCAACGACGCCGACCTCTTCACCGAGGAGTTCCTCCAGGAGAGGCCGATACTGGCCAGCGTGCGGGCGAAAGGCGCCACGCCACCGGTGCTGCTGATCGATGAGATCGACCGGGCCGACGACGAGTTCGAGGCCATGCTCTTTGAGTTCCTCGGCGAGGCGTCGGTGACCGTGCCGGAGATCGGCACGTTCCGAGCCGAGCGGCCCCCCATCGTTGTGCTCACGTCCAACCGGAGCCGCGAGCTGCACGACGCCCTGCGCCGACGTTGCCTCTACCACTGGATCGAGTACCCCGAGGCGCAGCGCGCCGTCGAGATCCTGCGGCGCACGGTGCCCTCCTCCAACGACCGTCTGCTGCACGCGGCGTCGGCGTTCGTCGGCCGGGTTCGCGCGCTGGAGCTCGACAAGCCGCCCGGCATGGCCGAGGCGATCGACTGGGTCTCGGCGCTCAGCGTGCTCGGTGTCACCTCGCTCGTGCGAAGCGACGTCGTGCGCACCCTGGGCGCGATCACCAAGACCATCGACGATCGCCAGAGCGTGATGGCGTCGCTGGACGATCTGGGACTCGACGACGTCGCGCTCGAGGGTTGAGCGCCAAAAGGTCGTAAGAAGAAGGAGGAGATCCATGGAGATCAAGAACGAGTTCACGGTCACCGTGCCGATCGACCAGGCGTGGGCCGTGCTCACGGACCTGGCGCTCGTCGCCACCTGCCTGCCCGGCGCCCAGCTGACGGGTCAGGAAGGCGAGACCTACCTGGGCAAGGTGAAGATCAAAGTGGGTCCGGTCGTGTCGGAGTACGCGGGCACCGCCGTGTTCACGTCGAAGGACGACGCCAACTACCGCGCCGTCATCGAGGCGAAGGGCCGCAACAGCGGGGGAGCGGGCAACGCGACGGCCAACATCACGGCGAGCCTGCGCGCCGACGGCGCCAACACGATCGTGTCCGTCGACACCGACCTGAGCATCACGGGAAAGATCGCCCAGTTCGGGAAGTCGGCCATCGTCGAGGTGTCCGGCATCCTGATGGGCCAGTTCGTGGCGTCGCTCGAGGCCAAACTCACCGAGTCACAGGGCGCGCCCGACGAGAGTCCGCAAACCACCGAGGCTTCGGCGGCGCCACCACCGGCGGAGCCCGAGGTGCTCGACGTCATGAGCATCGCGCGCGGCGCCATCTACAAACGGTTGATCCCGGTGGTCGTGGTCATCGTGGTCGTGGTGGTGGTGATCGTCCTCCTTGTCCGCTGACCCGTCGGCCAGTGGCGGTGTCCTGGTCGCGGTGGACCGCGCCGCGTTCGCGGTGGCGCTCATCGCCGCCCTTCGTCGCGCCGGCGTACCGGCCGGTTTTTCCAGCTTGGAGACGCTGAGCGCCGCGCTGGCCCGGGTGGCCCCGGACTCCATGAGCTCGCTGTATTGGACGACCCGGGTGACGCTCGTCAAGCGCCATCAGGACGTCGACGTGTTCAACCAGGTGTTCGCCGCCGTGTTCGGTGAGTCGCATACCCAGGCCGATCCCCACGCGCGCCGCGATTCCCTGGCGGGATCACGCGACGATGAGGCGCTCTACGCCCCCCTGCCGGGTGCGACCGGCGCCGGCGAGGAGCAGGAGGGCGCGACCTGGGCCAGCGTCCCGCGAACGGTCGCGGGCACCTTGAGCGACGATGATCTGCTCGATCTGCCCCAACGTCTCCCGAGCTCGATCGAGGGCATCGCCGACATATCCTTCCCGGATCTCGACCAGCACGACCTGGAGCTCCTCGCGTTTTGGTTCAAGGACGCGCTGGCAACGTGGCCCATGAAGCGCTCGCGACGGGTGACGCCGCACCACAGCGGGCGCCGGGTGGCGCTGCGCCCGACCCTGCAGCGTGCTCGTCGAACGGGTTTCGAGCCGATCCACGTCGTGCGCACCCATCAGGTGCAGAAACCTCGTCGGGTGGTGATGCTCTGCGACGTGAGCCAGTCCATGGAGAGCTACGCCACGGCGTACCTGCACCTCATGCGCGCCGGCGTCTTGAACGTGGACGCCGAGGTGTTCGCGTTCGCCACCTCACTCACGCGCCTGACGGCGGTCCTGCGCCACCGCTCACCCGAGGTGGCCATCGATCTGGCGACCTCCACGGTCGTGGACCGCTACGGCGGCACCCGGATCGCGTCCAACATCCGCACGCTGTTGCGCTCGCGCTTCGGGGGGTGCGTGAGAGGGGCCATCGTGCTGATCGCCTCGGACGGCTGGGATTCGGAGGCCCCCGAGGAGATGACCGCGGCGATGGCGCGGCTCCGGCGCCGGGCGCACCGGGTGCTCTGGCTCACCCCGCGCGCCGGCGCGCCGGGCTTCCAGC